>JADJUW010000001.1:600000-900000 GCA_016716835.1 Myxococcales bacterium
GAAATATAGGCCTCATACCCGAGCTCGGCCTTGACGGCGATCTCCGCGGCCGATCGCCACGTGGCGAGCCCGGGGCGCGAGATCGTCCGCTCATAGGGTTCGCCGGTCGTTTGCACGGTCCCGAGATAGCCAAACTGCGTCAGCTCCTCGCTGACGGGCGAGGTAAGCCGAGCCGCATCCTTGGGTCGCTCGCCGACATGGGATTCGACAAAGACGTAGACCTCGGCCGCTAGTGGCGCGGCGGACACCAGCTGGAGGCAACACGCCAGCGCCGCAGCAAGGTGAGCACGTCTCATGGTACGTCCTGCTATCGAAACACGCCGACGATGCCGGCCGTTGCCCGGCCTGCGCTCCAGTCGACAAATGGCGCGATGGCGTTTCGCTTGGGCTGCGTCGCCTCGCCCGCACGGCGTGGGGTCAGCAACCGCCAAATGCCAACGCTCGCCGCCGCGATGCCGATGCCGCCAAGCACCAGCCCCGGGGTGCGCAGGTCGGTATCGACACGCTTAAGCGGGAGGGTGCCGGGTTCTTTATGCAAGGCGATCAGCACCACGCCGGTGGCGATTGCCGCACCACCGCCAATGGTGACGCCCCACGCCCACGCGGGAGGCCGGCGCGCGCTGGTGGACCGAAGCGACGATGCGATGATCGCTGCGTCGCCGGGCATAGCCGTGGGAGGCGCCGCAGCACCAGGGGCCTGCGCGTCGGCGGCGCGTTGCAACGCTCCAAGCACGTCGTCCGTGGCGCGCCGGAGCGAGTCAACATTGCAGCGCTCGCAGCCTTGTCGTTCGGAGGCGATGAGGGCACCGGCCGCGTCGAAGAGGCGCGCGACGATGACGACGTTCGTGCTGCGGTCCGCGATATCTGCCTCGACGCTGAGAAACCACAGCGGCAGGTCGCTTGCAATCGTTCCCTTGCACTGCGCGGCCGACGTTTGCACCATGCATTCGGCGATGGCGGACGCATCGCGCTTGCTCGCGGCTTCGTCGACAACGGAGCCGCGCGCGGCCAGCCATCGCAACGCCGTCCCCTTTACGGTGACGGCCGAGCTTGGATCGCCACCGACAACCAGGCGCGTGGGTTGCGCCTGTGCAGCCGCGGGCGTGGCATAGAGACATGCCGCTAAGGCGACGACAAGGGTAAAAATTCTCATAGGCTTACCATGTGTGGTCAATGACGAAGGTCTTGCGCGATTTGATGCGAACGGAAAACGTTTTGCTCTGGTTTTCGGGGCCGACCAGTCTCACTTTATAGGAGCCCGGGGCGAGTGGCACGTTGTTAAGCGGTGAGAAGCCGATGTGCTGGCGACCCATGAAAACTTCGGAAGGTGGCCGCGTGATAACGCGCAACACGCCTTTGGCCGCGGCGGTCGCGGGTGGTAGTGGCGAGGGAACCACCGATGCCGCGGCAGGCGCCTCGCCAAGCGGGATCCCAGGCGTGGCGTCGACAGCTGGTGGGACGGTCTCGCTTGAGGGTTGCGAGGCCTCGGCGACGGAGGGTGCCACGTCAAGGGGCGCGGGACTCGGCGTTATCACGCCCGGCCGCGGCTTAGTTGACGAGGTGCTCGGGACGCCCAGTAGGAGCGCCGCGGCCCCACCGAGGATGGCGGCGCCAAAAACGACCGCCCACGTACGCCGCCGCGCTGCGGGCACGCCTGCGCTTGTTGGTCGACGCGGTCGTTCGAGCCGCGTCGCTGGCGTCGCGGGCGCGACGGCCTCGGTCAGCGCATGCATGCGCGCAACATCCGCTTGGGCCTGCGGAGGCTGCCACAACTCTGGCGTTTGCCACGCAGGTTGTCCCGCGGCCCATGGTTGCGAGGTGGCGCCCGCGGGCGCGGACTCGTTGCCATGGCGGTACCCGCCGCTGTAGCCCGGTAGCATGGCCACGGGCGCGGTACCAGGGGCGTCGGCGAAGCGTTCGGCCATCAGCTGCGCCAGCATGTCGGCGCCGCGCGGCGAAGCATCGCGGCAAAGCAGCAGGTCGTTGATCACGTAACGCGCGCTTGGATAGCGCCGCGCTTTGTCGCGCTCGAGGAGCAGCAATGTAATGTTGGCGAGGTCGTCCGGACAATCCGGCCGGTACTGCCGCGGCGAAATAATTGACTGAAAAAACAAGCGCGACAGGGTTTCTTCTAGGCTGACGCCATGGCCAAACAAGCGCTGGCCGGTAATTAACTCAAACAGCATGATGCCGACCGCAAACAAGTCGGAACGGCCATCGAGTGGCTCGCCGCGTGCTTGCTCAGGACTCATGTAGGCTGGCTTGCCCTTGAGCGACAAGGTGCCCGTGGCCTGGGAGGTCTGCCACGCCTTGGCAATGCCAAAATCAGACACCTTTACCGCGCCTTGCCATGACAGCAGCACGTTATGCGGCGATACATCGCGATGCACGATGCCCTTCATCGCGCCCTGATGCGGCAGCTCATGGGCGTAGCCTAGGCCACGCAGCACCTGCTCGACGACGTAAATGACCACCGGCAGGGGCAACATGCCCGTTGCCATCAACGCAGCTAGATCCTTGCCCTCAACAAGCTCCATGACCAACATCAGCTGGCCGGCGTCATCGCGATCAAAATCGCTAACGCTAACAATGTTGGCGTGCGCAAGCTGGGAGCAGACTCGCGCCTCCTCAATAAACATCCGCGAAAACTGTTCGTCGCCGCTATAGGCGGGCAGCACGCGCTTGATGGCGACCGTGCGGGCAAAACCTTCGGCGCCCGTCGCGCTGCCTAGGTACACCTCCGCCATGCCACCGCCACCAAGGCGTGACCCAATCCGGTACTTGCTGGCAAGGCCCACGTTTTGGCAGTTTACTGGGACCCGCCAGAGATTGTAAACCGGCGCATCCAAGGCAATCTGTCCGAAATTAGGGCATTTCGTACGCGCCAATGTCGCAGGGTTGGTTTCTAGCATGGCCGTCCACGTCCGAAGCGATCGAGGCCATCCATGCAAGCGGTGGCAGGCACATGCCTGCGCCCTGCGCGGGCGAGGTCGGCTGCACCCGGAAATTGCCGCCCGGGGCATCGATGAACTTTGGATCGCCGCCAACGGGTGCCATCCGCGTGACGCCGCCCACAGTCGCGGGCTCGACGAGGTCTTGGTACGACGTGCACGTGTGGCATTGAATTTGTGACCCACCCAAGAACATGCTTGTATTGGCCGCCACGATGTTGCTCGCCAGCACGGGGGCGACATTCGCCCCGCCGAGAATCCCCGCGCCACTGCTTGTGCTGCTGTAGTTGTTTGCCACCGTATTGCCAACGATCGCGATTTGCCGCGTGCAGCCAAAGCACGCCGCATCATCGATCAGGATGCCCGGTCCGGACGAGGCCGCGAGGCCGCCGTTGTGCGCGATGACATTGCTTTCGATCCGCAGGACTCGCCCCGTGGCCCTCACCCCGCCGGAGGGATTGTGAATAACCTGGTTTCGGGCGAGGAGAAAACCGCTGCCCTTTAGCTCTACGGCGCGTGTCGAGGCCCCGGTGATGATCGAATCGCTGATGGTGACGCATGTCCCAAGGTCAGGGCACAACGCCTCGATCAACATCCCAACGTCAACGTTTTCGATCGCGACGTTCGCTACTGTGAGCGCTGTGTGGCTCGCGATGATCGCGGCGGCGAGGTTGTTAAATGTCGTCGCAGCAATTTCGGTTCGATGCCCCTCCTCGCCGACGTCGTTTTTCACCACGATCGCGTAGCCGCCGTCATAAAACGCCGCGTCGCGGACGCTCAGCTCGCACTGGGATGCCGCAACGCCAAGGTCACTTTGCACGCGCACATCTTGAAGTGACAAGGTTGCGCCATCGCGGCAGCTAAACGCGGTGCCCTGCGTCGATACCTCGATGCCGGCGATTGCGACGTTTGCCGCGCCGTGTGCGCTAATGGTAACGATTTCCTGGCCCCCAATAAATATGGCCCCTTCGCCATAGATCTCGACGGGGAACGCATGATCAAACGCCGCGCCCTCCCCGTAAATGCCGGGTGCTACCAACACCGCACGACGGGTTGGCGTTAGCACCGCGGCAGCGGCCGCAAGGCTGCCACACGGATCCGTTTGCGTACACGCATCGCCTACGCCGTTTTGCGCGACGTAGGCGATTGCCTCCGGCTGGTGGCACGTGGCGCTAAGGCGGTCGCAAATGCCGCTCGCGCAACTATGGTTGGCAAGGCAGCCAGTACAGCTGACGTCGGCCGTGCCGCAGTTGGGCACGGCAGGCGCGCCAGTGGCACCTAGTTCGGTTGTAACCGAGCAGGCGGCGAGCGCCACCGGCAAGAACGACAAAAAAATTGATTGGCTAGCGAGAGGTTCTTTGGGCATGCCGCTGTTATCGGCATGTGCCGAGGCATGTTGCTAAAAATATGGCCAGCCCATTTCGAGCATGGAACTGGCTACGGGCGCCTCGCGACGGGGTGCTTGTGCGTGCGCGACATCTTGGAGCTTACGTTCAATTCTAGGACAAAGCCCGTCTTAACGTCTTCGCCGCGAATCTCCGCGGTCAGCGACGAGGCTACCAGCCATCCCGTCGCGCGATCGATCGTGAGCGTGCCGGTGAATTCGCCGTGATATGGCCTGGTCGACACGCCGTGAAAGGCTAGCTCGGCGGTCTGCGTGGTTAGCGTGCGCAAGCGCGCCGAGGCCTTGGTCATGGTGAGCATCGAGGTTTCGCCCAAAAATAGGCCGGTGGATTCGAGCGCTAACGGTGTGTCGCGATCGGCCCAAAATCGGCTGCCTTCGGGCCCAACCAGCATGGCGGCCCATGGCGGCGTAAACAGCGTGAGTCCAAAAAGGCGTTTGTATTTAAGTTGCAGATATTCGCTTAGCGTTGCGGGCCGTACGTTGACCTCACCGCCTGCGCGCACCAGTTGTACCGGTTCGGTGGTTACCCATTGCTTGGTCTGGGTACCGTCGATAGTTTCGCCACGCTTGCACGTTACTTCTGTGGTCGACGGGCCGTCGGCGTCAGTTGTCAACACGGTTTCCGTGCACTCGAGTGCGGTAAGCTGGCTGATCTTTTCAGGCAAGATTGGCCCGCCAACCTCGGTGCCCTGAAGGTGGGTTACGGTCCCCAACCCCTCGGACGATGCCTCAAGTTCAAAGATCGTGCCGGCTGCAGGTGCGGTATAGACATAGTCTAAAAAGGCCGGGGCGAGAGGGGCCCGCGAAGGCGCCGTACGAGCGCAGCCACTCTGCAAAACGACCAGTAGCGTAAGCCCGGCGTAGTGCGCGTAGGCTCGTTGCTTCACTGGTTTGCCACAAGCTTGCCGTAAGCGGTCGGGTCGAGCAGCGCTTCAATATCAGCGCCGCTAAACCCTTCAATTTCAACCATCCAGCCCGCAGCGTAAGGGTCTGAGTTGACCAGCTCTGGCGCCGCGACCAGCGCGGGATTAATCTTGGCAACCTTGCCGGACACTGGGGCATAAAGGTCGGAAACTGATTTCACGCTTTCGACGGTGCCAAATCGCTCCCCCTTGGTGAGGGCATCGCCGACCTTCGGCAGGTCGATGAGCGTGATATCACCGAGTTGTTCGACGGCAAATTGCGTGATCCCAATCTGGGCGGTAGCGGCGGTAACGCGCAGCCATTCGTGGTCGTTGGTATATTTTAGATCGGGAGTAAATGACACCGTCGCAGGTTGCGCTGAAGTCGCCGTGGTATCAGGCGGGGCGCTTGTAGAACTTGCCCTTGACGACGGTCGCCGCGACGTCCTTGCCGCGACAGTCGATCGTCAGCGAGGTGCCGGGCGCGGCGAAGGCCGTGGGCACATAGGCCATCCCGATGGAACCGGGCACGGAAATGCCAGGACCGCCGCTCGTTACCGTGCCAAGCGCGGCGCTCGTTGATGCGCTCCGATCCACCACTGCATACCCATGCCGTGCGATGGCGCGTTCGGCAATCGTAAACCCGACCAATTGCCGAGTCACGCCTTGTTGCTTCTGCGCCAACAGGGCGTCTTTGCCAATAAAGTCATGGCGGTCAAGCTTAACTGCCCAGCCCAATTGGGCTTCAAGCGGACTCGTGGTGGCATCGATATCGTTGCCGTAGAGCGGCAGCTTGGCTTCGAGCCGAAGGCTGTCGCGAGCGCCCAAGCCAACGTTGACGCAACCTAGCGGGGTGCCGGTCTCAAGCAGTGCCCGCCACAATCTTTCGGCGTCGGCATTCGCGACTGCCAGCTCAAACCCATCCTCGCCGGTGTAGCCCGTGCGCGCCACGGTGGCCGCGATGCCCGCGACGTGGCAATCCGTAAACGAAAACGAGGGCAGGTGGCTGACGTTGGAGTCGGCCAATTTGTCGACGATCTCGACGGCCCTGGGGCCTTGGATCGCGATGAGCGACGTCTCGTCCGAAACGTCAATGAGATCGCAGGTGCCGTGGTTGTGTTCGCGCATCCACGCGAGGTCTTTGCCGATGTTGGAGGCGTTGACGATGACGAAGTAGTGGTCGTCGGCTCGTTTATAAAATATGCAATCATCGACGATGCCGCCCGAGGGTAGGCACAGCAGCGAATACACTGCCTTGCCGACGGCGGCGCCGGCAACATCGTTGGTGGCGAGCCGCGCCACGGTGGCTTGGGCGCCAGGGCCCTTAAGCACAAACTCGCCCATATGGGAGACGTCAAAAAGTCCGGCCGCGGCGCGCACCGCCTTGTGCTCCGCGATCGTCCCCGTCGGGTATTGCACCGGCATATCCCAACCGCCAAAATCGATGGTCTTGGCGCCAAGCTGTTTGTGAAGGGCGTAAAGCGGGGTGCGTCGCGGTGAGCTCACGCGCCAGATGCTACTACGTCAGCGAGAGTCTGTCTTAGCTAGCCAAGGTCGAACTTCAGCCCCGGTTCGTAGTAGGCGGAAGCTGCTCAGTCTTGGGCGTTCCCATGACCCACCGCGCACTTTGCGCTGCCAGGCCGCGTGGCGCCAAGCTTACCAGCCAGCACGATAGCTTGTTGGCGAGCCCCGGCACAACGACCGGGCGTCCACGCAGTAGCGCACGCACGCCAATCGTCGCGACCTCGGGTGCGCCCATCATAGACATGCGCGCCAGCCGGCCGTAACTGCCTGCGCCAGCCATGCGGTGGAAATCGGTATGCGTACCGCCGGGATTTAGTGAACACACGGCGATATTTTTCGTCGCGAGCTCCAGGTGCAAGGCCCGCGACCACTGGTGCACGAACGCCTTTGACGCGGCATAGGTCGCCATGTTGGGCACGGGCTGGTAGGCTGCCACGCTGGCAACATTTAAAATATATGCACGCCTCGCGTGGGCTGGATCGCTTGCAATTTTGTGGTCGACGAACCAATGAGCCAAATCGACGACCGCTTCAATATTTAAGGCGAGCATCTGCTGGTCACGCCCCGCGTCGACGGCAGCAAAGGGTCGGTGATGGCCAAATCCCGCATTGTTCACGAGCATGTCGATTGGACCGCTTGCGATTGCCTCATCCCAAGTTCGCCTCCGCTCCTCCACGACGCCAAGATCCGCCGTAAGCGTCGAGACGACCGCACCATGGCGCGCGCGCAGGTCCTGGGCGACCGCTTCCAGCGCATCTCTACGGCGGGCCACGAGCACCAGCTGCACGCCCTGGCGCGCCAACTCGTCGGCAATCGCCGCGCCGATGCCACCGCTGGCTCCCGTGATGAATGCGCGGTAGCCGTTAATTGAGATCGCCATGGCGGTGGTCTAGCACGCGCACAAACCACGGGAAAGGCGCCCCTGGCTGCTAACCTCCCCTTGCCGCTGGGCCTATGATGTCGCTCATGATGCCGGCAGCCAAACGAGTCGAGGCAATTCACCTTCACGCGCGCCGCGAAATTGGTGATGGCTTCTTGCGCATTTGCCGCGTGACGCTTTCTAATTCCTACGACGATGGAACGACCTCGGCGCGTTATGACGCTGAGTTTCTCTCGCGCCCCAAGGGGCTCGATGCGGTGGTCGTCATCGTCTGGCGTCGCGCCGCTGACGGCCCCACACGTGAAGTGCTGGTGCGCGAAGGCATTAGACCCGGGGTGACCTTCGGGCGCGTCGACGTGCCTCTCGCCATCCCAGATGAAGTTACCTACGTTCGGCTCGCAGAGGTGGTCGCCGGCCTGGTCGAGCCAACCGACGTGGGCCGCGGCGGACTCGCCGACCGAGTGTGTGCTGAGGTGCTAGAAGAGGCCGGCTATCGCATCGAACCGGCGCTGGTTCATTGGCTCGGCGCGCCGACCTTTGCCTCGCCCGGGGTGCTGCCAGAGAAACACCACTATGCGGCGGTGGAGATATCACCAGAGGCGGTGCAAGTGCCGCCTGCCGGTGATGGCTCGCCCTTTGAAGATGGGGCGGTCACCTATTGGCTCACCCTGGCGGAGGCCATGGCGCGGTGCGAGCGCGGTGAGATCGTCGATGCTAAAACGGAGCTCGGCTTGTTTCGTTTTGCCAATTGGGCACGGCAACAAAACCAGGATGCTTCGCTATGACTCGCGAGGCGGCTCATCCTTGGCATACTCATCGAGCTTGCGGTAGAGCGTCTTGCGATCCAGCCCAAGGCGCGCGGCGGCGCGGCTCTTGTTACCCGCCTCTTCGTCGAGAACGCGCAGAATATAATCGCGCTCAAGCTCGGAAATCGACATCCTGCGCGCAACCGCCGCCGCCAAGAAGTCGCTCGATCGCTTTTCCTGCACGTGCGCCGGCAAGTCGTCTTGCGAGATGACATCGTTGCGGCTGAGCGCGACGGCGCGCTCTATTACATTCTGCAATTCACGAATGTTGCCCGGCCAGTAATAATTGAGCAGATACTGCTGCGCCTCCCGGGAGATGGCGTAGCGGCGACCACGGCGGGCGCTATGACCAGCCAAGATGTGCTCCGCGAGCGGCAGGATGTCCTCCGGGCGCGCGCGCAGCGGGGGCAAGTGAATCTCGATGACGTTTAGGCGATAATAGAGGTCTTCGCGGAAGAGGCCTTGCTTGAGCATGCTCTCGAGGTTGCGATGAGTCGCGGCAACAACGCGCACATCGATGACCTCGGCCTTCGGCGCGCCGATCGGCCTAATCTCGTGCTCCTGCAGGACGCGCAGGAGCTTGGCTTGCAACGCCGGCGCCAGCTCGGCGATTTCGTCGAGAAATATCGTGCCACCCGTGGCCTCGACGAACATGCCGTCGCGATTCGCATGGGCATCGGTAAAGGCGCCCTTCTTGTGGCCAAACAGCTCGCTCTCAATGAGCTGCGCGGGGATGGCGGCGACGTTGACCGGCACAAACGGGCGATCGCAACGGGGCGAATGCTGATGCAGCGCGCGCGCGATCAGCTCCTTGCCGGTGCCGCTTTCGCCGGTGATTAAGACCGATGCCTCGGTGGCGGCGACTCGTCGTACCAACGACAGCACCTCGCGCATGGATTGCGATACGGCGACGATGTTGTCGAAGCCGTACATCTCGTCGAGTCGTTCCTTAAGCTGGTGAATCTGTGCGGCCTGTTCTCGATCTCGAATCGCCTTGTCGATGCCCAAGAGCAGCGCCTCAAACGAAAAAGGCTTGGTGATGTAATCAAACGCGCCAAGCTTGACCGCGCGAATCGCGGTGTCGATCGAGCCAAAGGCTGTCACCATGATCACGTGCGGCGGGGTTGGCAGCGTGACAATGTCGCGAATGAGGTCGAAGCCGTCGACCTCGGGCATGCGCAGATCCGTGATGACGATATCAAAGCGCTCGGCTCGCGCCATCTCGATGCCTAGCCCACCGCCAGGCGCCGCGGACACCACATACCCCGCGTCACGCAGCTCCTCGACCATGAGCTCGCGCATGGCGTCATCATCTTCGACCACCAAGATCGCGGTTCGTGGCGTCTTGTTCATGACGTCGTTGTATCACGATCGGAAGCCGCGTCGACACTGGGCGCTAGCTCGTGGCCGGGCCCGCCTGGCGCGGCCGGGATGTAGACGTCAAACTGTGCACCGCCTTCGGGCGCTTCGCCAACCTCGATCCACCCGTCGTGTTCTTTCACGATGCCCTGGCAGATCGCCAGGCCAAGGCCGGTGCCGGCGCCGAGGCGCATGCTGAAGAACGGCTCGAAGATGCGCTCGCGCAGGTCTTCGGCGATGCCCTCGCCATTGTCTGCCACCGTAAGTCGCACGACCGGTTGTGCCGGCGCATGATCAAGCCACGGCCGCGCTCGCAGGCCATGCGATATCTCAACGCGGACAAACCCACCTTCGGCGACCGACTGCACCGCGTTCATGACGAGATTGAGCGCCACCTGTTGAAGGCGGTCGGTGTGGCCAAGTACGCGAGGTAAATCTTCGGCGCGGATAAGCCGCGATCGCACGTGACGCGCGCGCAGGTTGCCGGAAATTAGCTCCATCGTAGTGAGCGCGATCTCGTTGATGTCGACAAGACGAGGCTGCTCGTTGGTTGCCTCACGCCGTGTAAAGGCTAAGAGCCGTTCAATAATACGCGCGATGCGGTCGGACTGCTCGGCAATAATGCGCGCGTTTTTTTGCACGGTCTGGGCGTCGTCGGCTCGCCGCCCCATGGCGTGGGCACGCGCCGAGATGACATTGAGCGGTGTGCCAACTTCGTGGGCAATTTCGGCGGCGAGTTGGCCGAGCGTGGCGAGGCGCTCGGTGTGGCCCAAGCGTTGTTCGATCGCGAGGCGCGCCTCGCTTTGGGACTTGCTTTGCTCGTTTGACTGCCGCAACGACAAGGTCATCTCATTAAACCTGGTCGCGAGCTGGCCCACTTCGTCGTCGCGTGAAGCGAGCAAGGCTTGGGTCAGGTCGCCCCGGCAACCGCCTCGATGCCGGTGAGGAGGTGCACCATCGGGGTGCTAACGAGCGAACGCACCAGGACACCGACGAGGGACGTGATAACCAGCCACACCAGGGTTGCTTGCAGCAGAAGCTGCCTCCAGTCGGCAGCGCGGAGGTCGGCGAGCGCCCGCAGCTCTCGCGTGATCATGACGACGCCAGCGCTGCCCGTTGTTTGGTTTGCAAGCCGGACGCGAATCGGCACCATCGAGACCGCCAAGCCCACGACCACGCCGTCATAGGCCTCGTCGGATGCTTCGAGCAGCGGCACGGCTTTTTTTAAAATCTCGGCATGGATGCCAAATGTCCACGAATCCAGGCGAAGCGCCGGGGTTGGCACACCGCTGGCCACGACAAACGTTGAGCGTGGCAGCACGTCAACCCGCGTGCCCGGCGAAACCTTAGACAAGTTTTCCGAAATGATCCGCGCGCCATCATGGGTCGTAAAAGGCTCGGTCACCTCTAACATGGTGCGAATCGCCGCCGCCGTGGCCCGCAAATTTTGTCGCAGGTCGCGGCGCCGCTCCTCGTCGCGCGAGGTGACTTGGACGGCAAGGTACGTGATGAGAGATAGCGCGGTGACCACGCTGGCGGACACGGTAATTGACGGGCCTAAGCGCATCGCTATTTTGCGCGCCGCCGGGGCGTTGCCGACCAACCGCCAAATGACATGACGGCAGGGTCCTAGTTGATGATTTCAGTGGGCGGGGCAATCGCCGGAAGGTTGCCGCTCTCGCTGCTTGGGCGTTCGGGCGTGGCAAGCCGTGGGCGCGTCGCCGTGCGCGCTTCGCGGGCCTCGGCGTTGCGCAGCTCGGTGCGCCGCGCTTTTTCCGCTGCTGTTTTTTCAGCGGCTTTGGCGACGTCGACGGTGGGTTTGGCCTTGCTGCGGGCGTCTGCCTCAAGTTCGCGCTCCTCGCGCCGCTTGTCGCGCATGCGTCGCAAGCCGCCAGCCATGATCTCCGCGATGAGTTGGTCGTATTGCAGGCCGACCGCCTTGGCGATTAACACAAGGTCGGAATAGTCGGGGGTCAGGCCCGGCAGTGGGTTAACCTCTAACACGTAGATGCGTCCCTCATGGTCCATCCTCAGGTCGACGCGCGCGACATCGCGGCAATCGAGCGCCCAGAACGTTGCCTTGGCGACCTTGTCGATGGCTTTTTGCTCGGCCTCGGTCAGGGTGGCGGGGCACTCATAAGAAACGTGCTTTTCCCATTCTTGCTTCACCGAATAGTCGTAAACCGGGCGATCGATTTTCTCATCGCGAAAGCGAATTTCCATGGGCGGCAAGATGCGCGGGCGCTTGTCGCCGAGGATGCCCACCGTAAATTCGCGGCCCGCGATATACTCTTCGACGATCGCGGGTTGGCGGTACCGCTCGACAATCCCCTTGACCGCCGCGCGCAACTCGTCCTCGGTATCGACGACGTTTGTCGCGCCAATCCCCTTAGAGCTGCCTTCGGCGTTAGGCTTGACGATGAGTGGGAATTTCATGTCGGCCGCCAAGCGCTCACGCGGCGATTCCCATAGCTGAAACCGCGGTGTCAGAATATCGTGCTGCATCAGCACTTTCTTGCACAGCGCCTTGTCGAGGGCGATGGCCAACGTGGCCGAGTCAGAGCCCGTATACGGAATGCCGAGCAGCTCGCACAGCGCCGGCACCTGCGCCTCGCGGTTGCGGCCTTCCACGCCTTCGGCAATGTTGAAGATAAGGTCGACGTCGGCTTCAGCGAGCACCCGCGGCAGGTCCGGCGTCGCCTCCAGGTGAACGACGATGTGCCCTTGGCGCGCCAGGGCATTGGCGATCGAGATGATCGTCTCTGGGGGATCCCACTCGGCCTCATCGTCGCCGGCTTTGGTTCGTTTTACATTATAGGTAAAGCCAACCTTGATTGGTTGCTGTCGACCCGGACGCTTCCCAAGCTGGCTTGCCGTTGCCAACCCCGAACGCAGGGCCGCGGCGTTAAGAATGGCGGTTATGGTCGCCTGATAGCTCATCCCAATTTGCGACGTCGCCGCGATGAGCGGTGAGTTCAAGGCGAGCGAGGGCAACGCGTTGGCCTCTAGCAGGTAGATTCGGCCATCGCTGGAAACGCGGTAGTCCAGGCGCGCGACGTCGCGTAGCCCTAGGACGCGGATGACTTCGGTCGACACTTGGCGGAGGCGAGCGGCGACATCGCGCGGGATGTTAGCGGGACAGCGCAGCTGCACCTTGCCGGTTTCAACATTCTTAAGGCGATAGTCGTAAATGTTAAACGGACGATCGGCGGACGTCTCGAGCATTAGCTCAACCGGCATGAGCAGCCCGTTATCGAGGCCGACGCCTTCGATATAGCCAACCGACACATCCATGCCGTCGACGTACTCTTCGACCAACACCCCATCGGGATAGGCGCGCAACGCGGATTTTAGGATGGCCGGCAGCTCCTTGAGATCCTTGACGATGGATCCGCCTAAAAAGGCCGTGGTCGTGGTGGTGCCGGAGTAAATGCCCTTGAAGACCCCTCGTGATTGGGTTTGACGATGGCAGGAAACGCCAGCCCCGGGCCTTTTTCACAAATGATCTCAAAATTACGCGCCGTCACCAGCGTGGCCCGAGGCGTGTCAATGCCCTGCTTGGCGACCAGCAGCTTGGTCAGCCACTTGTCGAGCGTAATGGTGTTGGTGTACGGGTCAGAGCCGGTGTAAGGGATGTCGAGCTCATCAAATAGGGCGGGGTAGAAGGCTTCGCGCAGCTTCCCCGAGTGCCCTTCCGCCGTATTAAAGACAATATCTGGATCAATCGCCTCGATGCGTTCGATGAGATTGCTTGCCGAGCCCGTGACCTCGACTTTTTCAACTTCGTGGCCTGCCGCTTCGAGGGCGGCGCAGACGGATTGAACGGTCTCGACGCTGTCAAATTCCGCTTCTTTCTCAGACGCGCGGACATCGGTGAGGCGCAAATTGTGGGTAAAGGCGATTTTCATGAGGTGATCCCCTTCTAGCAAAGCGGTGTGACAGCCGCGCTGTCAAGCTGATTCGTCGGCGCGAGCGGCCCGGCAACGAGCTGCCGTTGCGTCATTAGACCTAATCCTGCCCATCGTGCGTTAAGCTATGGCATGGCCCTTGGACGCTGTGCGGTGCTTATGATCATGGCGGGGTGTGCCCCTGCCACAAAACGCGCGGTTGCGACGCCAGCGCCCAGCGCCGCCGCACCGCACGGCTCGCCTGCGGTCGTCGCCACGCCACACACCGGTGGCACAAGCTATGAACTGCCGGGCGACTGGACGCTCGCGCGGGATGATGATGCCGGACAAGAACTCGCGCGCGGCGAAGCTTGTTGGGATTTAGGAGACGTCGCGTGCGCAGGGTTGGCCTTCGAAGCCGCGATCGCGCTCGCCCCAAATGGCGGCGCCGCGCAAGCCGCGCGTTGGTATCTCGGCCACATCTACACGTATATTGATCGACAGCCGTTGCGTGCGGCCGACCGCTATCTCGAGATTGTCGCCGCCGCGCCCGCGACGACCGCGTCGCGCAAGGCACATCTTGCGGCAGCGGCAGCACTGGCCGAGGCCAAGGCGTGGCCTCGCGCCGTGCAAGTGCTAGCCGATGCGCTCGCCCGCGACGACTTGGCCTTTGACCAGCGCGTCGAGGCGCTCGCGCGGCGAGGCTACGTCCATTTAACGACCGGCGCGCTAGATGAGGCCGAGGCGGATTTGCGCACGGCGATCAAGACCTGGCAGGGAGCGCCGCGCATCGACGACCCCTATTTTGTCGCCATGGCCCACAATTACCTCGGCGACACGATGCGCGAGCGGTTTCGCAGGCACGTGCTACGCCAGCCGCTCAGCGAGCTAAAGGTCGATCTCGATGCAAAGCGACGGTTATTGCTGCTGGCCTATGATGCGTATCGACAGACGCTTGCGTTTCGAACGCCGTATTGGGCGACGGCCGCTGGCTATGCCATGGCAGATCTTTTTTATGAGTATTTTCAAGTGGCTACGTCGATACCATTGCCCGCGAATTGGTCTTCGACGCAGGCCGAGGCGTATCGCCAGGAAGTATGGGCACTGGTAGCCGAAAACCTCCACAAGGCTCGCGATGGCCATTTAAAAAACGTCGAACTTTCAGATGCTTACGGTGTCTCGACGGAGTGGAGCCGGGCTAGCGCCCTGCGCGCAGCGCAAATTGACGTTGCGATCGCGTCTTACGAGCGGCAGCACGCCAAATAGGCCGCGTACCAAGAAACCCGAGCCGCCTCATACGCCAAATTAGCAGGAGCCGATCCACCGCTGTTCAGGCACACGCGAGTTGACATCGATAGACTCGACCTCTATATAGAGCGCCTTCCGCAAGGGACAAGAGGGTGCTGCGCTGGCGTAGCTCAACGGTAGAGCACCTGATTTGTAATCAGGGGGTTGCGGGTTCAAGTCCCTCTGCGAGCTCGAAAACAAGCGAATACGAGGTTATTAGAGATAAGTAGACGATACATATATGGAGGAATACCCGAGTGGCCAAAGGGGACGGGCTGTAAACCCGTTGTTTTTTGACTTCGAAGGTTCGAATCCTTCTCCCTCCGACGCGGGTGTAACTCAGTTGGTAGAGTTCTAGCTTTCCAAGCTTGATGTCGAGGGTTCGAGTCCCTTCGCCCGCTCGTTCAGTTTGCCCTTGTAGCACAGTGGCAGTGCACTTCCTTGGTAAGGAAGGGGTCGCAAGTTCGATTCTTGCCAAGGGCTCGGTTCAAAACAAAACAAGTAGATAAGTAAGAAGGAAAAGCCATGTCGAAAGAGAAATTCAATCGTAACAAACCCCACGTAAACATCGGAACGATCGGTCACGTTGACCACGGCAAGACTACGCTCACCGCGGCGATCACCACGGTCCAAGCGAAAAAAGGTCTGGCCAAGATCATGGCGTTTGACCAAATCGACAAGGCTCCCGAAGAAAAAGCTCGCGGCATTACGATCGCGACCGCCCACGTGGAATATGAATCAGTCAAGCGTCACTACGCTCACGTCGACTGCCCAGGCCACGCCGACTACATCAAGAACATGATCACCGGCGCCGCGCAAATGGACGGCGCAATCCTCGTGGTTGCCGCCACCGACGGCCCAATGCCCCAAACGCGCGAACACGTGCTGCTTGCCAAGCAAGTGAACGTGCCGTCGATGGTGGTGTTTCTCAATAAGTGCGACATTGCCGATCCGGAAATGCTCGAACTCGTTGAAATGGAAATGCGCGAGCTGCTCAACAAGTACGACTTCAAGGGCGACGACGTACCAATCATCCACGGCTCGGCGCTCAAAGCTCTCGAAGGCGACGAGAAGTGGGTCGCGAAAATTACGGAACTGATGGACGCTTGCGATTCATTCATTCCAGAACCAAAGCGCGAAACCGACAAGCCGTTCCTCATGCCTGTCGAAGACTCCATGACCATTACGGGCCGTGGCACGGTTGTGACTGGCCGGGTTGAGCGCGGCGTCGTCAAGGTTGGCGACGAACTCGAACTCGTCGGCATGCGCGCCGAGGGCGAAGATCAAATCAAGAAGACCACTTGCACGGGCATCGAAATGTTCCGCAAGCTGCTCGACGAAGGCCAAGCTGGCGATAACTGCGGCTTGCTCCTTCGCGGCATCGCGCGCGAAGACGTCAAGCGCGGCATGGTGCTCGCTAAGCCAGGCTCGGTGAAGCCTCACCGCAAGTTTACGGCCGAAATCTATGTCCTCAAGAAGGAAGAAGGCGGCCGTCACACGCCGTTCTTTAACGACTATCGTCCGCAATTCTACTTCCGCACCACGGACGTAACCGGCACGGTTCGATTGCCTGAAGGACGCGAAATGGTCATGCCTGGCGACAACGTTCAGCTCGACATCGAGCTGCATAACCGTATCGCTTGCGAAGAAGGCCTGCGATTTGCGATTCGCGAAGGTGGCCGCACCGTCGGCGCCGGCGTCGTAACGAAAATTATCGAGTAATTGCAAATACTTATGTTTTGAACCAAGGCACCCAACGTTGGGTGCCTTTTTTCGTGCTCGGCGACGTGACGATCCGGCAACGCGAAAGAGATTGCTAGTGCTTGCGGCGCTGCAGCCCGTGCGGTATGTGTCCGCTTCGCTTTGGGTCGCCAGTTTAGAAGAACCACCGATTTTGACGAAGCACTGCCATATAGCTTCAGGAGACAAAGGTAACGTATTGATTTTATTTTAAAAATAGGCGAGTAGCTCAATGGTAGAGCATCCGTCTCCAAAGCGGAGGGCTGGGGGTTCGAGTCCCTTCTCGCCTGCAGATTTTTCAACCTAAATGATTTAAGAGTGAACATCGTGGCCCAACAAGATCTTGCACCCAACAAACCCGTCCACCTCATGTATTTGTGCGGTGCGATTGTGATGTTTTATTTGCTGCAATGGACTACGGCGTGGGTCTGGGGCACGTTTGCGCCGCTGCCAAGTGAGTTCCAAATGACCGTGATGGCAGGCGTGGCAACACTTGTGATCACGGCCGTGTTGTACCGCCACGAGCGAGCGTACAAGTTTTGTGACGACGTCGCCGGCGAGCTAAAAAAAGTGACCTGGCCGACCGGCAAAGAGGTGCGCGCTTCAACAATCGTCGTCGTAGTCGTAACGTTGATCGCCGCCGTCATTCTTGGTTCCATGGATTATGGCTGGGGTCGTCTCACGAAGTGGTTATATGAATAAGTCATCTGAATCTACTGCTGCTGCGACGGTCGCTTCTCCGGAAGGCACGGCTGCTGAGCCCGCGACGATGAAGTGGTTCATCGTGCACACCTATTCCGGTCATGAAAACCGGGCGAGGCTATCCCTGCTGGACCGTGCAAAGACCGCCAATCTGATGGAAAGTTTTGGCCAAATCTTGGTGCCAACGGAGAGCGTCTCCAAGGTTGTCGAGGGGCAAAAGCGCACCACAACCCGCAAGTTCTTCCCTGGCTACATCTTTGTCCAAATGTTGCTCGACGACCGAACCTTCAACCTCGTCAAAAATACGCCGAAGGTTACGGGCTTTCTTGGTGGTACCAAGCCGTCGCCAGTGCCAGAGCGTGAAATCACCGGCCTGCAGACGACAATGGTCGAAGGCAAGGTGCCGAAAAAAGTCAAGGTTTCGTTCGAAGTTGGCGAAACCGTGCGGGTCGTAGAAGGCCCGTTTGCCAATTTCTCAGGCACCGTCGAGCAAGTAAATGCGGAGAAAGCCAAGCTCCGGGTATCGGTTTCCATGTTTAGTCGGGCGACGACAGTTGAGCTTGACTTTGGTCACGTAGAGAAAGCATAAACGGCGCCCCCACGTTGGTTTTAGGGGGCATTAGGAAAACGTCATGAAAAAGGTAACCGCACTTATCAAGCTCCAGTGTCCTGCAGGCAAAGCCATGCCTGGTCCGCCTGTCGGTCCGGCGCTCGGCGCGCACAAGCTAAACATCATGATGTTTTGCAAAGAGTTCAACGCCCGCACGGCGCCACTCGGAGACACCATCATTCCCGTGGTCATCACGGCGTTTTCCGATAACTCATTTACATTCATCACCAAGACGCCGCCGGCGTCAATTCTGATCAAAAAGGCGTGCAAGCTTGAAAGCGGCTCGAAGGAGCCCAACAAGACCAAGGTCGGCAAGATCAGCAAGAAGCAAGTCCAAGAGATCGCCGAGATCAAGCTCCAGGACCTCAACACCAATGACCTGCAGGCTGCCATGCGTTCCGTCATGGGCACCGCGCGCTCAATGGGCGTCGACGTCATCGATTAAGGCACCGACAAGTAAAAAAATATCTCATAGCGAACCATCCTGGGAGCCGATGCGCGAATGTTCGTCGCTAGGCGCTTTACCAGGCCTCGCAGAGGAAAAAGACAATGGCTGGCAAGAAGTACAAAAAAGCAATCGAAGGTTGGGACCGCAGCAAGAAGCACTCGCTCGCCGAGGCCTGCGCGCTGATCGAGAAAACCAAGATCTCGTCCAAATGGGATGAAACCGTCGACGCCTCGGTGCGTCTTGGCGTCAATCCAAAATACGCCGACCAGATGGTCCGCGGTTCAGTCGTGCTCCCGCATGGCACCGGAAAAACCAAGGTTGTTTTGGTTATTTGCAAAGGCGAAAAAGTCAAAGAGGCGCTCGATGCGGGCGCTGATTTCGCCGGCAATGACGAATACATCAACAAGATCAAAGACGAAAACTGGTTTGGCTTCGACACCCTCGTCGCGACGCCAGACATGATGGTCTCGATTGGTAAGATCGGCCGCGTCCTTGGTCCCAAAGGCCTGATGCCAAACCCGAAAGTCGGCACCGTCACCGCCGACGTTGCAAAAGCAGTTACCGAGCTCAAGGCCGGCCGGATCGAGTTCAAGGTCGAAAAAGCCGGTATCATTCAAACCCCAATTGGCCGTGCCTCATTCGGCGGCGCCAAGCTAACCGATAACTTGTTTGCGCTCCTGACGACCCTTCAAAAGCTCAAGCCCGCGACGGCCAAGGGCACGTACATGAAGTCTGTCGTTATTTCGACTACCCATGGTCCTGGAATCAAGGTAGAAGCGTCGTCATTCATCACCGAGGAATAGTGAATTAGCACCAGCTAGAACGACATACTAACTCTACCAAAGAAATAGGCGGCCTCGGCCCGAAGCGTCCTGTGGAGGTAGAGGGACCGCGCAGTCTGATGCGCGTCGCCCTCGGCCTTTTGATTTGGCCGGGGGTTTTGTGCTTCTAGGAAGGAAATTATGGATCGCGGACAAAAAGAACAAGTACTAGGCGAAATCAAAGAAGCATTTGGCAACGTGGTCAGCGTCGTGTTGGCAGAGAACCACGGCGTCGACGTGCCGACGGTTACCGACATGCGCGCCGAGTTTCGCAAAAACGGCTGCTCGTTTCGCGTGCTCAAAAATTCGTTGGTGAAAATTGCCGTTAAGGGCTCCGAGATGGAAGGCATGACGACCCTCCTCAAGGGCCCAACCGCGGTCATCTGGAGCAATGACACGCCCCAAATGCCGGCGAAATTGGCTCTCAAATGGGCCAAGGACCATCCCAAGTTCGTCATCAAGGGTGGCTTCTACGACGGCCAGGTCCTCGACCAAGCCGGCGTCGAAATGCTTTCCAAGTTGCCGACCAAGGACGATGCGCGCGCAAGCCTGCTCATGACGTTCCTTGCGGCCCCAAGCACCTTCGCGTATCTCATCGATGCTCAAAAGCGCAAGCTCGTCGAGGGCGGCGCCGCCGATGTCGCCGCCGAAGCACCAGCAGCTGCAGCCCCAGATGTCGCCCCCGAAACCGCAGCCGCGCCTGCGGAATAACTAATTGAACAACCTCAAAAAGGAAAGAGAAAAACCATGTCAGTTTCACAAGATCAAGTAGTCGATTTTCTAAGCAATCTCACCGTCAAAGAACTGGTCGCGTTGACCCAGTCGCTCGAAGAAAAATGGGGCGTTAAGGCTGCTCCAGTTGCCGTCGCCGGCCCAGCTGCCGCGGCAGCGGCTCCAGCAGAGGCGCAAACCGAGTTTACGGTCGTGCTCAAGGACAAGGGCGCTTCGGCGATTAACGTTATCAAGGTTGTGCGGGAAATCACCGGCCTTGGTCTCAAGGACGCCAAAGACCTCGTCGATGGCGCACCCAAAGACGTCAAGGTTGGCGTGCCGAAGGCCGAAGCCGACGAGATCGCCAAGAAGCTCAAGGATGCTGGCGCAACCGTTGAACTGAAGTAGTTTGAGTTAAATTCAGCGTAGAGCTAGCCAGTTTGGCTAGCTTTTTTTTTGGCACGCATTCTTGCATAGCCAGATCTAACTACATTGGCCCGGGTTGTGCTATACGCCCGACTCTTCTGCCTACTCCAAGTCTCCTCGGCGGTTATCGGTGACCGCGGCGGCCCTTGGTATGGACCATTTTCGTTCGCTACTGCCCTAGGGGAAAACAACATATGGCGTCGGTCATCCAAGACAACTTTCGCGTAAGAAAGAGCTTTGCCAAACTTAAGCATGCGATTGAGATTCCAAATCTCATCGACATTCAAAAAAAGTCATACGACAAGTTTTTGCAAATCGATATGACCTCGGAAGAGCGCGAAGACATTGGCCTTCAGGCCGTCTTCAAGAGCGTCTTCCCGATCAAAGATTTCTCGGAAACCGCCTCGCTCGAGTTCGTTTCTTACACCCTTGAAAAGCCCAAGTATGATGTCGACGAGTGTCGCGCACGCGGCATGACCTATGCGGCGCCGGTCAAGGTGATGATTCGCCTTCTGGTGTGGGACGTCAACGAGGAGACCCGCGAGCGTTCGATTCGCGAAGTAAACGAAAACGACGTCTACTTCGGCGAAATCCCGCTAATGACCGACAGCGGCACCTTCATCATCAACGGCACCGAGCGCGTTATTGTTGCGCAGCTGCACCGTTCGCCGGGCGTGTTTTTTGACGACGACAAGGGCAAGACCCATTCCTCGGGCAAGCTGCTCTATTCGGCGCGCATCATCCCGTACCGCGGATCATGGCTCGACTTTGAATTCGATCACAAGGACTTGTTGTTTGCTCGCATCGACCGCCGCCGCAAGCTCTACGCCACCGTGCTGTTGCGTGCGCTTGGCTACACCACCGAAGAGCTGCTCAATACGTTCTACGCGACCGAGTTCGTGCACTTCGAGGCGGGCAAGAAGTTCTCACGCGAAGTTAACTATGAGTTGCTGATCGGCCAGCGCGCCACGCGCGACGTCAAGCATCCGACCACCAAAGAAGTCTTGGTCAAGAAGAACCGCAAGTTCACCAAGGGCGCGATCCGCAAGCTGCAAGACTCCAAGGTCGAGCGACTGCCGATGGACCTCGACGAGGTGGTTGGCAAGGTCTCCGCACGTGACGTCATCGACGAGTCCACCGGCGAAGTCTTGTTGCAATGCAACGAAGACCTGACCGAGACCAAGGTCGAGGCGCTGCGCGATCGCGGCATCGAAAAGGTCGAAGTTCTCTTTATCGACAACCTCAACGTCGGGCCGTATCTGCGCAACACCTTGCTTGCCGACAAGCTGCAAGGCCCCGAAGAAGCGCTCATGGAAATCTATCGTCGCCTGCGGCCAGGCGACAACCCAACGCTCGAGTCCGCGCAGGACTTGTTTCAGAAGCTGTTCTTCAACGCCGAGCGCTATGACCTCTCGCGCGTCGGGCGCCTCAAGCTGAACTACAAGTTCAAGCTCGACGAATCGATCGAGAACACGACCCTGACCAATCGCGACATTCTCGAGACGGTGCGCTATCTCATCGAGCTGCGCAACGGGCGTGGCGTCAAGGACGACATCGATCACTTGGGCAATCGCCGCGTTCGCGCGGTTGGCGAGCTGATGGAAAATCAGTATCGCATAGGCCTCTCGCGCATGAAGGGCGCGATCAAAGAGCGCATGACGGCGTCGCAAGACATCGAAACGCTGACGCCGCACGATCTCATCAATGCCAAGCCGGTCGCGGCCGTGGTGAAAGAATACTTTGGTAGTTCGCAGCTGTCGCAGTTTATGGACCAGACCAACCCGCTGTCGGAAGTGACGCACAAGCGCCGCCTCTCCGCGCTTGGGCCAGGCGGTCTGACGCGTGAGCGTGCCGGCTTCGAAGTCCGCGACGTGCACCCAACGCACTACGGCCGGATTTGTCCGATTGAAACGCCGGAAGGGCCAAACATCGGCCTTATTGCCTCGCTGTCTACCTTTGCGCGCGTCAATGAGTACGGCTTTATTGAAACCCCGTACCGCACGGTGACGGAGGCGAACGTCACGGACAACGTGCAGTTTTACTCGGCACTTCAAGAAGAAGGCCGGCTCATCGCGCAAGCCAACGCCGACATCAAAGACGGCACGCTCATTGGCGACCTCGTCCCGGCTCGTAAGGGCTCGGACGTGGTCATGACCAAGCCGAAGACATCACGCTGATGGACGTTTCGCCCAACCAGCTGGTCTCGGTTGCCGCGTCCTTGATTCCGTTTCTCGAGCACGACGACGCCAATCGCGCCCTCATGGGTTCCAACATGCAGCGTCAGGCTGTGCCGTTGGTGCGTACCTCGGCGCCACTCATTGGCACTGGCATGGAAGGCATTGTCGCGCGCGACTCCGGCGTGACCGTGATTGCCAAGCGCGATGGCATCGTCGAATTGGTCGACGGCAATCGCATCGTGGTGCGAGCGACCGGCAAATCGCAAGATGTGCTCGGGGCTAAGCCAGACATCTATAACTTGGTTAAGTTTCAACGCAGCAACCAAAACACCTGCCTCAATCAGCGACCAATCGTTAAGACCGGCGACGTCGTCAAGGTCGGCGACGTGCTCGCCGATGGCGCGGCAACGGAAGCCGGCGAATTGGCCCTCGGCCAAAACGTGGTCGTGGCCTTTATGCCGTGGGGTGGCTACAACTACGAAGACTCCATTCTCATCAACGAGAAGCTGGTCAAGAACGACGTCTTCACTTCGATCCACATCGAGGAGTATGAGTGCGTCGCACGCGACACCAAGCTCGGCAAAGAGGAAATCACGCGCGATATTCCAAGCGCTGGCGATGAGGCCCTCAAAGAACTCGACGAATCGGGCATCGTCCGCATCGGCGCTGAAGTGAAGGCCAATGATATTTTGGTCGGCAAGATCACGCCCAAAGGCGAGACCTCGCTGTCGCCTGAAGAGCGCCTCTTGCGCGCTATCTTTGGCGAAAAAGCCGGCGACGTGCGCGACTCTTCGTTGCGCGTGCCGCCAGGTGTTTCGGGTGTCGTGATCGGCGCTCGCGTGTTCGCACGCAAGGGCACCGACAAGGATGACCGCGCCAAGGATATCGAAGATGCCGAATCAGAGCGCCTGATGCTCAATAAGCGCGACGAGATCAAGATCATCTCGGATTCATATTTCGCGCGCATGAAAGAGCTGCTCACCGGCAAGACCACCGCCCAGCGCTTGGTTGATGACAAGGGCAAGGTTCTGGTCAACAAAGGTGAAAGCCTCACCGCCGCCGTGCTGTCGGAGGTGCCGGCGCGCTATTGGCATGAGTTCCAACTCGAAGGCAACGGCAAGGTCGAAACGCAGTTGGAGGCCCTGGCGCAAAAACGCGAGGAAGACATCAATGCGATCGAAGCCGTGTATGGCGAGAAGATCGAGAAGCTGTCGCGAGGCGACGAGCTGCCTCCTGGCGTCATCAAGTTAGTGAAGGTCTATCTCGCGATCAAGAGGAAGCTCTCGGTCGGTGACAAGATGGCCGGCCGTCACGGCAATAAGGGCGTGGTTTCGCGCCTCCTGCCTGAAGAAGACATGCCATATCTAGAAGACGGCACCCCCGTCGACATCGTGCTCAATCCGCTTGGCGTGCCGTCTCGGATGAACATCGGGCAGATTTTGGAGGTCCACCTTGGGTGGGCAGCCAAGCAGCTCGGCAATCAGATCGATCAATACCTGCAGACCGCGTGGTCAGCGTCGGTGTTGCGCGAAAAGATGAAAAAGCTGTTCCCGGCGGCGGACATGGTGGCCTTTATCGATCGCCTCAAGGACGACGAAGTCGGCCATTTTGCCTCTAAGGTGCGCAACGGCGTCCACTTGGCAACGCCCGTCTTCGACGGCGCGCATGAAAATGAAATCAAGGCTGCGCTGAAGATGGCGGGCCTTGCAACCCATGGCCAATCCAAGCTTGTCGACGGCAAGAGCGGCGACGCCTTCGCCAACAACGTAACGGTGGGCGTGATGTACATGCTCAAGCTGCATCACTTGGTTGACGACAAGATCCACGCCCGGAGCATTGGGCCGTACTCCCTGGTCACGCAGCAACCGCTGGGTGGCAAGGCGCAGTTCGGTGGCCAGCGCCTCGGCGAAATGGAAGTTTGGGCGATGGAAGCTTACGGCGCAGCCTATGCGCTGCAAGAATTCCTCACCGTGAAGTCAGATGACGTAGCGGGTCGCACGCGCATGTATGAGTCGATCGTCAAGGGCGATCACATGCTCGAGGCGGGCTTGCCTGGAGTCGTTTAACGTCTTGCTCAAGGAGCTGCAGGCGCTGTGTCTCAACGTCGAGCTTGTGGAAAATCCCGCAATGCCTCGACGCATGGACGCCAGCGGTCCTGGCGTCCCGGCAGGTCTCGCGCAGCTAGCTCGGGAAGTGGCCGAGAAAGTGGGCAGCGCCAACGGCTAAGGCCAGGCGCGGCTCTCCTTATCACCCAACGATGATTTCCAATTGGAGCAACGACAGTGAAAGACCTATTTAACTTTCTCGAAAAACCACGCGACCCACGTTCGTTTAGCGCGATGCGCATCATGCTGTCTTCGCCAGAGAAGATTCGCGAATGGTCGCATGGCGAAGTGAAGAAGCCTGAGACGATCAACTACCGCACCTTTAAGCCCGAGCGCGACGGCCTCTTTGCCAGCAAGATCTTTGGACCGGTCAAGGACTATGAATGCGATTGCGGCAAGTACAAGCGCAACAAGCACCGCGGCGTGGTCTGCGAGCGCTGCGGCGTCGAAGTGATTCAGTCAAAAGTACGGCGCGAACGCATGGGGCATATCACCCTTGCCACGCCCGTTGCGCATATCTGGTTTCTGAAGTCACTGCCGAGCCGCATCGGCAACTTGCTCGATATCCCGCTCAAGGACCTCGAGAAGGTCTTGTACTCGGATTCGTATATCGTCATCGACCCGAAGCAGTCGGGCCTGGCGAAGTGCGAGCTGCTCACGCTTGAACGCTACGAAAAACTGATCGAAGAGCTTGGCCTTGACGGCTTTACCGCCGGCATTGGCGCCGAGGCGGTGCTTGAGCTCCTCAAAGAGCTAGACATCCTTCAGCTTGCCGAAACCTTGCGCAACGAAATGCGCGACCAGACCTCGGATGCCAAGCGCAAGAAAACCGCCAAGCGCCTAAAGGTCGTCGAGGCCTTTCGCGAATCCGGCAATCGCCCGGAGTGGATGATGCTGACCGTGATTCCGGTGATTCCACCGGATCTGCGCCCGCTGGTTCCGCTCGATGGCGGCCGCTTCGCCACGTCGGATCTCAACGACCTGTATCGCCGGGTCATTAACCGAAATAATCGTCTCAAGCGCCTGCAAGAACTCAACGCGCCAGACATCATCATCCGCAACGAAAAGCGCATGCTGCAAGAAGCCGTCGACGCCTTGTTCGACAACGGCCGCCGCGGCAAGACGATTACCGGCCCCAACAAGCGCCCGCTGAAGTCGCTGTCGGACATGCTCAAGGGCAAGCAAGGCCGCTTCCGGCAAAACCTGCTCGGCAAGCGCGTCGACTATTCGGGCCGTTCGGTCATCGTGGTCGGGCCTTAACTCAAGTTGCACCAGTGCGGGCTGCCCAAGAAAATGGCGCTCGAACTCTTCACGCCGTTTATCTATAACAAGCTTGAGCAGCGCGGCCTCGTGGCGACCATCAAGAGCGCCAAGAAGCTCGTCGAGAAAGAGCGTCCCGAAGTTTGGGACATCCTCGAAGAGGTCATCAAAGAGCATCCGGTCATGCTCAACCGCGCGCCGACGCTGCACCGCTTAGGCATCCAAGCTTTCGAGCCGGTCCTTACCGAAGGCAAGGCGATTCAGCTGCATCCGCTGGTGTGTACCGCGTTTAACGCCGACTTCGACGGCGATCAGATGGCCGTCCACGTGCCGCTTTCGATCGAAGCGCAAATGGAAGCGCGCGTGCTCATGATGAGCACCAACAACATCCTCTCGCCCGCCAACGGCAAGCCGATCATCGTGCCGTCGCAAGACATCGTGCTCGGCCTGTACTACATGACGCGCGAGCGTCCATTTGCGCAAGGCGACTTTCGCGAGTCGGTGGCCGGCAAGAATGGCTTAATCGGCGTCTACTCGTCGGTCGACGAGGTGCGCCGGGCATACGACCATGGCGAGGTTCACCTGCAAGCAGGCATCAAGCTGCGCATGGATGGCGAGCTGGTCACCTCAACGGTTGGCCGCGCACTCTTGTTTGAAATTGTGCCGGACAAGATCCCATTTTCCGCGGTGAATCGCGTGATGGGCAAGAAGCAACTCGCCGAGCTCATCGACACCGTCTATCGCGAGTGCGGTCAGAAAGACACCGTGCTGCTCGCCGATGCCCTGCGCTCGATGGGCTATGCCTATGCGACGCGCGCCGGCATCTCGATCTGCCTCGATAACATGGTGATTCCGCCGAGCAAGGAAACCCTGCTCGATGAAGCCAAAAAAGAAGTCGCCGAGATCGAGGAGCAGTACACCGAAGGCCTCATCACCGACGGCGAGCGCTACAACAAGGTCGTCGACATCTGGGCGCAAGTTGCCGAGTCGATTGCCAAGGACATGATGAAGGAGATTTCCACCGAGGAGTTCACCGACGTCAAGTCGGGCGAAACCCGGATCTCCCCATCGTTCAACTCGATCTTCATTATGGCCGACTCGGGCGCACGGGGTTCGCAACAGCAAATGCGGCAGCTCGCCGGGATGCGCGGTCTCATGGCCAAGCCGTCGGGCGAAATTATCGAAACGCCGATTACCACCAACTTCCGCGAGGGGTTGACGGTGTTGCAGTACTTCATCTCAACGCACGGCGCACGCAAGGGCCTCGCGGATACGGCACTCAAGACGGCGAACTCGGGTTACCTGACGCGCCGTCTGGTCGACGTCTCGCAAGACACCATCGTGTCCGAATACGACTGCGGCACCCGCCAAGGCGTCGACATGTTGCCGCTGATTGAAGGTGGCGAAATCATCGAACGCTTGGGCGACCGCATCTTGGGTCGAGTTGCGCTCGACCCAATTGTCGACCCTTATACCGGCGAAGTGCTCGTCGCCGCTGGCGCCGAAATCAACGAAGAGTCGGTGCTCCTGATTGAAAACTCAGGCATCGACCGCGTTACGATTCGCTCGGTGCTTACGTGCGAGTCGCGTCGCGGCATCTGCACGCTTTGCTATGGCCGCGATCTGGCGCGAGGCCAGATGGTCAATATTGGCGAGGCGGTTGGCGTCATCGCCGCGCAGTCGATCGGCGAGCCGGGCACGCAGCTCACGATGCGGACGTTCCACATCGGTGGCGTTGGCCAGGTGCGCACCGAGCAATCGTCGCTCGAATCCCGCAACGAAGGCACCATTAAGTTTCACGGCTTGCATGTGGTGGCTCGCCGCGACCACTGGGTGGTCATGAATCGCCAAAGTGAGCTCACCATCCTCGATGATCTGGGCCGCGAAAAAGAACGTTATGGGCTGCAATACGGCGCCAAGTTGCTGGTCGCCGATGGCCATAAAGTTAAGGCGGGCCAGCTGCTGGCCGAATGGGATCCGTTCTCGATGCCAATCGTCACGGAAGTCACGGGCGTCATCAACTATGGCGATATCGTCGATGGCGTGACGATGCAGGAGACGCTCGATGAAGTGACGGGGCTTTCACGGAAAACCGTCACCGAATCCAAGGACGCTGACTACCGGCCACGCATCAGCATTCACGGGCCAACCGGCACCGCGCTGCGCTTGCCAAGCTCTGACAACGATGCTCGCTACTACCTCCCGGTTGGCGCGAACATCAATGTCAACGACGGCGACTCGGTCGAGGCCGGCGACGTGATCGCAAAGATTCCACGGGAGACAACCAAGACCAAGGATATTACCGGTGGTCTGCCTCGCGTGGCGGAGCTGTTCGAGGCCCGCAAGCCAAAGGACCATGCGGTCATTTCGGAAATCGATGGTGTCGTCCAGTTTGGCAAGGACACCAAGGGCAAGCGCAAGGTCATCATTGTCCCAGATGTTGGTGACCCAGCTGAATACCTGATTCCTAAGGGCAAGCACTTGGCCATTCGCGAGAGCGATCGCGTGCGTGCGGGCGAAGCCTTGATGGACGGCCCAGCGAATCCACATGACATTTTGCGGGTGCTCGGCGAGCGTGCGTTGGCCAAGTACCTAGTCGACGAAATCCAGGAAGTTTATCGCCTGCAAGGCGTGCGCATCAACGACAAGCACATCGAGTCAATCGTTCGCCAGATGTTGCGCCGCGTGCAGGTGACCGATCCGGGCGATACGACATTTTTGGTCGACGAGCAGGTTGAGAAGCACATCTTTGAAGCCGAAAATGAGCGCGTTATCGTCGCCGGCGGTCAGCCTGCGAAAGGCGATCCGTTGCTGCTTGGCATCACCAAGGCGTCGCTGTCGACCGAGTCGTTTATTTCGGCCTCCTCGTTCCAAGAAACGACCAAGGTGCTTACCGAGGCGTCCATCAACGGTCGCACCGACTACCTGCGCGGCCTTAAGGAAAACGTCATTATGGGACGGTTGATCCCAGCTGGCACCGGGCTAGGGGCGTATCGCACCCTCACCGTGGAGGTACAACATTCGGACCGCGAGCCGGCGACCGAAAACGGGTTCGGCATGGGCTCGAACGTCTCCTAAGGCCCCGTGATCTAGTCGCCGAGCCTGCGCGCCTAAGCCGCGCGGCAAGGGTTTCCATCTAACTTCGGCCCCGGTCGTGGTTGATCGGGGAGCGATTGTTGCCGAATCACCGAAAGTGCGGCAGCCTGGAGGGGCCCATGACGACACGAGAACTGACGCGCTCGCCAGCCGACCTCGCCGCGGGCATGGCGGTCGGCGAGTTTGTCATCGAAAAGAAGATCGGCGAGGGGGGCTTTGGCAGCGTGTACAAGGCGACGCACCCGCTGATCGGCAAGCTAGTTGCGATCAAGGTGTTGGCGCATCACTTCTCGGTGCAAGAGGAAATGGTCTCGCGCTTTATCGCCGAGGCCCGCGCCGTCAACCAGATTCGCAATCGCAACATTATCGACATTTTTTCGTTCGGCACGCTGCCGGATGGCCGCGTGTACTATGTGATGGAGTTTCTCGACGGTGAGTCGCTTGAGGCCTACGCCACGAGGGTAGGGCCGCTTCCCCTGGCCGAAGTGATCGCGATCGTCGGCCCCATTGCACGCGCGCTCGATGCTGCCCACGCCGTCGGCATCGCCCATCGCGATATCAAGCCGGAAAATATTTTGCTCGTGCGCGACGAGGGGCAGGTTTTCCCCAAACTGCTCGATTTTGGCATCGCCAAGCTGCTCGGCAACGACGCTGCCATGCACAAGACCCAGACCGGTGCGCCCATCGGCACGCCAGACTACATGTCACCCGAGCAATGCCGTGGTCGCGATGTCGATCATCGCACCGACTTTTATAGCTTTGGGGTGATGCTGTACCGGCTATTAACCGGGCGCGTGCCATTTGACGGCGAGGACTATCTCGCCATTTTGATGAAACATATTTCCGACCCGGTACCACCTCTGCGCGCAGTGCGGCCCGATTTGGCGGGTACCCCTGAAGAGGTCATCGGTTGGCTGTTGCAGAAGCAGGCGGCCGATCGACCTCCAAGCCTGCGCGTTGCGATGGAGCAACTCAAGGGTTCGAGAATCACCGAGGCGATGCCGCGCGCCGCCACGTCGCAATTGGCACACGGCGCGACTATGGCGTCGGGGGCTCCTTTTAGCCCTGCGCTTGGGACCTTGCCAGCGCGAGCCTCGCGGCGCTCGCTGTGGCTTGCGCTTGCTGGTGGGGCGGTGCTGGTCGCGGGGGCGGTGGCGGCGTGGATGTTAATGTCTGAGTCGACTGCGCCGCCCGACGAGTTGCAACCCGACGCGGCTGCCGCAGCGAGCGCGCCACCACAAGTCGCAGCAGATGCGAGTCTCGCGGATGCGGCGCCTCCGCCAGTCGCTGCCATCCCGCCCGTGCCGGTCAAACCGGCTGCCGCTGCTGTACCCGAGCCCAGCGTCACCGTGCCCGCGACAGCGGGTGCACCGCTCACGGAAGTCCCTGAGGACGGAAAGTCATCTTCGCGTGGGACCGCAGTGAAAAAGCCAAAGCCGCGCGGGAGTGCGGCAGCAACGCTAGAAGAAAAACCGGCTACGAGTAAGCCAACTTTGAATTCGACTGAAGATCCGTTTTAACTAAGCCGAACAGCTTAAAGCTTACATGTAGGGTAACGCTGCGCACGCCGTCAACTTGACCGAGGAGGCAAACGTGGCACACTTGACGCGATGCACGACGCGACTTGGTTGCTAGTTAAGTCTTTCTCTAGATTGGTGATTTCAACGTTGGCATTGAGTGCCGCGTGCACGTCGCTGCCGCCGCTGGTTGTCGACGGGACGTGCGGCAACGGCGTGGTGGATCGAGGTGAGCAGTGCGATCCAGGGCGGCTGCAGGCCTCAAGCGAGGAGTGCAATGCCACGTGCTTGCTTAGGTGTAGCGTAGCCAGCGGCGATGAACGGTCATGTCCAGCCGAGACCGCGCTGGCATGTGTCGTAACCGATAGTGAGGGCAACGGTTTCTGCGCGGCACCGTCCGGAAGCTTTGCCCCCTTTGAATTGCTTTCGTCAGATGCCGAGTTCGAGGTGGCCAACGTCTTTGGCGATTACCGGTCGGAGCTGGTGCTCTACGATAACAACAGCATCGAAATCCGTAGCAACATTCGCTTCGCCGAGAACTCAGCGACTGAACTCATCTCGCGCGATGAATCCTTTGTCTCTCCGATCGGTCGCGTCGTGGTCGCCAACATCGACAACGACGAGTTCGCCGACCTGCTGGTAGCGTCGAGCAGCGGTTTGCATGTCTTTGCGGCTAAGGCGGGTGCAGATGGCGGCGCGAGCAGCTTAGCGCCATCGCCATTTGCTTACGGCGAACTCGCGCAGCCGGCACCTGTGTACGCGCTAGCGTCTGTGGGTGATGTGCCGAGTCGCCAGCTCTATCAGATTCGATTTGAAGACGAGCTGCTGTCGGCGTCAACCGTTGCCGCGCCGCGAGAAGAAGCACTCCATGCGACGGTGCCGTTTTCAAGAACTCAACGACCAGATTGCTTCTCGACGCGGGCGGCCAAGTTAATCACCAATGGTGCGAACACCATCGAACAAGACGTGGCGTTTACGTTATTTCGTCAAACTCTCGACGAAAATCCAGCGTGTACCTCTGAAGATACGCCGGGTGTGACCAGCGTTGCTGAGAAGAGCATTTTCTTAGTGAAGCGCGCCGGCCTAAGTCATTCCGTTGAGCTGCGCACGCTGGCGCCGGTTCGTGGCTTAGACTTGCTATCCACATCGGCCACGCTTCGCCTTACCAGCCGACCGACGACCTATCAAATCGATACCGCTGAACTAAATTTGCCCCCCGCATGTGAGCGATGGCTCGGCGTGACGAGCATATTTGTCGAAGATGCAGGCCCGCCTCGCCTTGGGCTAGCCACGGTTTCCCTTGCAGACCTTGATCCAAACGCCAAGTCCTGCAGCGTCGATTCGAACGGTCCATTGCCCGGAGGTACCCTCGTCACCGACTTTTTTAGAGAATTGCTGTCGCCCGACGGCGAGGCATTCTGCACGCCTGCGGGCCAAGGGGATGCGTTAAGCCGCTGCGAGTTTGATGACCTCCAAATCTTCTATACCGGAGAATGCGAGGCAAAGTGGTGGCCGAAACTGACGGTCTTGGCCCTCCGCAAGCATGAGTTGTTTCGCTTTGACACCAGCTCCTGTGACTCACCAGATTTGATTCAGACGGATCGGGTGACGCTCGGGTCTGGCGATTGGGCGCAAAGTCTAGCGTATGATTTTAACCATGATGGCGTAAATGACTACCTAGGCCGCATTACTGACGATGACGATATTGAAGTCATGCGCAGTAACCCCAGCCTGCCAGGCACCTTTGTCTACGACGTCGTGGACACGCGCGATGTCGTGACCCACTTCGTGGTCGCCGATTTCGACGGCGATGGGCTCGACGATCTGGCGTACGTTGAGCGTGCGGCCGACGGCCTTGGCGCCGAGGTTTTCGCGGCCTACGGTGATGGGACCACGTGGAGCACGCCGCAGTTTCTAGCCTCGTTTGCGGAGATTATCTCGCTTGACGCCGCGGTGCTAGGAGTCTCGCCGGCGGGCGGGCTCATTGACGGTGCAGCCGAATTGGTCGTTGCCGGTCGCCGAGAAGGTACCACTCCAGAGGCGTCACTCTATATTTTCCAAGGCGGCGCGACGAGGTTTATGTCGGCGCCGGTGATGGTGATGAGCGAAATGACCGAAAACGAAAATGGGGACCAACCTGTGCCGGTGCCCACTCCCTTTAAAGTGCGCGCCGTTACGCGGGCGGTCGTTGGCGATTTCGTTGGCGTAGCGACCAACGAGCGCTACGCCGATGTCCTGCTGATCGCTGCTGATGCAGACGACTCTCCAGACGCCGAAGGTCAAGCTAAAGTCGCCAAGCCATTTCTAGCGGCGGGGCAGGGAGGTGGGGGGCTTTCCGCCGCGCTCCCCGTCGACCTAGGAGATGTCGACCTGGGCAACTTTGGCGTTGAAGAGGCAAACTGGACTGCCGCGGCGGGCGACGGCAGCGACAAGCTAGTTGGTATCGATGCCGACCCCGAAGCCGCGAATACGCCCGGCGCGGCGGCACACCAAGACCTCGTCCAGATGAGCCTCACAATCCCTCCAGGCGGCGCAAGCTACAGCGTGGATGCACCCGCCTTCGTTTCTTATGAAACCTCCGAGTACTATGGCAGGCCGCTTCGCCTGACGGCGACGGAATATGCCGGTACCTTTGCCGGTGTCGTCGGCACGTTCTTCTTACCGGGAGGCGCGACCGGAGGGGGGCCGGCATATCGCTTAGTTTGGTGGGGCGCCCAATTTGTCAGCGCCAACGACGACCAAGGTGTCGTCATCGGTGGCGGCGACATCGCGCCGTGTTTTGACGCAACTGCCATCGATATTGATGCCAAGCCGCCCATGGATCTCGCGGTCGTTTGCGCCGCGGGCATCTATGGCTATGTCGGAGGTGCCGCAACTGATCCGGTAACGCTCCTGCAACTGCCAAGCGTTGGCTTTGACACGCAAAGCCGCATGCGCGCAGGCGACATCGACGGCAATGGGGTGGCAGACTTGGTCGTCGTGGACTCTACCAAGCGCGTGTGGGTGCTGCTGCAAAAAACCATAACCCAAGCCGATCGCGCGTGCGCGACCGGTGAGCTGAGCGGAGACGTATGCGAGTAAACGCCGGGTTGCTGATAATAGCGTGGTTGCTGCAGTGGTCAGCCACGCCCGCCCTCGCCGACCAGCGCGCCGCCTCAGAGCAAAAATTTCGCGCCGGCCAAAAGGCCTTCGAGATCGGCGACTACACCGTCGCGGCGCAAGCCTTCGAAGAGTCGTACGCGTTGCTGCCGCTCCCCGCAATTCGGTTCTCGCTCGCCCAGGCATTCAGGCTGCAGTACTATCAAGACAAGGTCGCCTGGCGCGCGGCGGCCGCAGCGATGCTCTATCGTCAATACGTCGACGAAGTAAAGACGGGCGCACGAGTGCCAGATGCCACCCAGTGGCTTGGCGAGCTCGAGCCGATCGTCTCGGTCATGACGCCTGCACAACGTCAGCGCCCGAGCGAGGAGAAGCGAACCACGGTGGTCGTGTACGCGACCGCCGCCGACGCGAAGATCAAGTGGGACGGCGCGTTGTATCCCTCGCCCTTGACTAAGGTGGTGGCACCCGGCTCATATGATGTGGAGGTGCTGGCCGATGGGTATTTTTCGCAGACCGAAAAAGTTGTGGCCCTTGAGGGCGCGTTAACCACCAAGGAGGTGCTGTTGCGCGCGATGCCCGCGAGGCTGACCGTGCCCAAGACGAGCGGGCTTGTAGTTAAGATTGATGGACGTCGCACCGAGACGCCTAGCGGGGTAGCGCTCATGGCCGCGGGATCACACGTCGTGGTGCTGTCACGCCCTGGCCGAAATCCGCGCGTGCTTGAGCTCAACGTTGCGCGCGATGAGCTTGTCGATGCAAGCCAGCCGCTCTCCGTCTCGACCAAGCGCCGATGGGCGAAGGGGCTGTTTTGGACCAGCGGCGCCGTCGCGGTGGGTGGAGGTGTCTTGGCCGCGTTAGCGCTCTATCACGACGATCGCGCCGATACGCTGCATCGTACGAGCGAAACGGTTGGCCTTACGTTGCCGCAAGCCGCGGCCTACGAAGACCATCGGACCAAGCGCGACCGCTTTCGCCAATGGGGCTTGGTAAGCGGCGGCGTCGCGGTCGCAACCGTCGGCATCGCCTCGTTGCTCTATTTCAAGGACCACGCGCAGCCCGAGCCGTCCAGCAGCGCCATCGCGCCAAGCGTAGTGCCCGTCATCGAGAGCGATCTTATCGGGATTTCGTGGACGGGCAGCTACTAGCCTAAGGCGGCTAAATAAGTCGTCGACCTGGGTGGCGATTACAAGGCTAAACCTATAGGTTCGCGGCCATGAGCCAAGCGTCCTCAAAGCTGACGAAGGTCGCGACGACCATGACGTTCGACAAGTTTTGGGGATGGCTGCAACGCCATACCAACTGCATCCGTCGCGCAGGTACGGGTGATTCGGTTTTGTTTGATCACGATGAATTTCATTGGAACGTCGTTGCTGACGAAGAAAACACGTTTATCCTTCAGCTCGCCGTTGCCAAAGACCTTGTCGGCGAGCTGATCATTGTTCCTGCCGTCGTCGCTTACGTGCAGGTGGAGCCGTCTGAAGAGGCTGAGGGCGAGTGGACGTTTGAGTGCATCGCCGAGGCCGAAGACGGTCGCGATGTCGTTTATCACTTCCTGCTATCGCACGGGTATGAAGACGAAGACCATGAAGAACGATGGTCTCATTAGTGCAATAATTTCAATAAGTTAAGATGTGTCCGATTGGGATCGTCGCCTAGCTGAACGCGTTTATGCGGGTCTCGCTTGACTAACGACGTCATCTCCCTAGAATGCGCCTCCCACGGGAACTCAAGGAAACGCGAAACGACATGCCAACCATTAATCAACTTGTTCGCAAGGGCCGCCAAAAAATCGCCGAGAAGACGGCCTCGCCCGCACTGAAATCATGCCCGCAAAAGCGCGGCGTTTGCACCCGTGTCTATACGACGACGCCTAAAAAGCCGAATTCGGCCCTGCGCAAGGTCGCCCGCGTTCGCCTTAGCAACCGGATGGAAGTTACGTCCTACATCCCCGGCGAAGGTCACAACTTGCAAGAGCACTCGGTGGTGTTGATTCGCGGTGGCCGGGTTAAGGACCTGCCGGGCGTTCGCTACCACATCATTCGCGGCACGGCCGACACCACCGGCGTGCCGAACCGTAAACAAAGCCGTTCCAAGTACGGGACTAAGCGCCCTAAAGTCGCCAAGTAATCGCAGAGTAGAGAGGTTGCCATGCCACGTAAAGGTGAAGTTCCCAAACGCCGCGTTCTCCCGGATCCAAAATTTACGGATTCGCCGATGGATTTGCGCCGCCGCATTACCAAGTTTATCAACGTCGTCATGTCTGACGGCAAGAAGTCGACCGCGGAGCAAATTGTCTACCGCGCCCTCGATCTAGTCGCGGAACGCGCCAAAGACGACCCCGTCAAGGTGTGGGAGCGAGCCCTCGGCAACGTACGCCCGCGCGTCGAAGTCAAGTCGCGTCGCGTCGGTGGCTCGACCTACCAGGTGCCCATCGACGTTCGCCCAGATCGTTCGACGGCCCTCGGCATGCGTTGGCTCGTCATTTTCGCGCGCAAGCGCAACGAGAAAACCATGGTTGAGCGGCTCGCCAGCGAAATTGTCGACGCCGCGCAAAATCGCGGCGAAGCCGTGAAGCGTCGCGAAGACGTCCACAAGATGGCTGATTCGAACAAGGCGTTTGCTCACTACCGCTGGTAGTTAGCCAGGCGCGTTGGCCCCCTACATTTGAGGCTCGGCAGGCGGCGCATGCCGAACCACCGAGCGACCCACCATGCAGCCAATCGGTGCCATCCGCAATATCGGCATTCTCGCGCACATTGACGCTGGGAAAACCACGACGACCGAGCGAGTGCTTTTTTATGGCGGCGTGATCGAGCGGATGGGCGAGGTTCACGAAGGCTCGGCCTTTACCGATTGGATGGCGCTCGAGCAAGAGCGTGGCATCAGCATCACCTCGGCCTGCACGACCTTTCCTTGGCGCAATGCCGCGATCAACCTTATCGATACGCCAGGCCACGTCGATTTTACGTTCGAGGTCGAGCGTTCGCTGCGCGTCCTCGATGGCGCCGTTGTCGTGATCGACGCTCGGCGAGGCGTCGAGCCGCAAACCGAGACGGTTTGGCGGCAGGCCGATCGGTACGAGCTGCCGCGCATCGTCTTTGTCAATAAATGCGATCGCGTCGAGGACACCGCGCTTGCGGTCGCCTCGTTGCGCGAGCGCTTACGCGCCCGCCTGATCGTGCTGCAATTGCCGCACTACGCCGGCACGTCATTTTTAGGCGTCGTCGACCTCATCACGTTGACCTATCGAAGTTGGGATCAAGGCTCCAAGGGCATGCGCTTTGTCGATGGCCCCGTGCCCGTTGAACTCATCGAGGCATCGACCTCGGGGCGCGAGCAGCTTTGCGAGACGCTCAGCGAAATCGACGACCAATTCTTTGAGACGTACATTGCCGGCTTGGTTGACGCCCACTCGCTCCATCGCGCAATCCGGCGCGCAACGCTGCGGCGCCTTGGGTGCCGGTGGTGTTTGGAGCGGCGCTCCGCAATCAGGGCATTCACAATCTGCTCGACGCCGTGGTCGAATACCTGCCAGATCCAAGCGAGCGCGCCACCGTGTCAGCCATCGTCCCGACCACGGGCGAGTTTGTCCAATGCGCGGCAACCCCAGAGGCGCCGCTGGCAGCCGTGGTTTTTAAGGTTGCCAACCTACCCGATGAACGCATCGCCTACGTGAGGGTTTACGGCGGCGTCCTGCGCAAAGGCGATACCGTGCGCAACGCTGACCGCGACGCCAGCTTTAAGGTCGCGGCGCTGGTGCAAATGCACGCCAATCGTCGCGAGGCCATCAGTGAAATTCGCGCGGGGTCAATTGGCGCGCTCGTGGGCGAAGATGTCGCCTCAACGGGTGATACGTTGTGCGATCCAAATCACCTGATCCTGCTCGATCGAATCGCCGTCCCACAGTCAGTTATTGAGGTGGTCATGGAACCAGCGGCGGGGGCGGACATGCCGAGGTTGGTAATGGCGCTTGAGAAGCTAGCCGCGGAGGATCCGTCGATTCGCGTGGCCATCGATCAAGAAACCTCGCTGCCGCTCGTCTCTGGCATGGGCGAGTTGCACCTGGAAATTGCCAGCGAACGACTGCGGCGCGAGTTTGGCCTAAACGTGCGCGTAAGCCGACCGCGGGTCGCCTTTCGCGAGACGATTACCCAGGCCGCGACGGCGGAGCGATCAATTGTCCGTCAGGTTGGGCCGGTCGGACAGTTTGGCCATGTTGTGCTGGCCGTCGAGCCCGCACGGAGGGGCGGTGGGTTCACTTTTGTGAACGATATTCAGTTTTCTGTTGTGCCAAGAGCATTTTTGCCAGCCATAGAGGAAGGCATCCACGACGCGCTGGACCGAGGCGTGCTGGCAGGCCACCTAGTAACTGACCTGGTGGTGCGGCTGGTTGGCGGCAGCAGCCATCCAGTTGACTCCGCCCCGGCCGCGTTCCGCCAGGCGGCGTATCAGGCCTGCCAGGAGGCCGTCCTGGCGGCCGGCCCAACAGTCATCGAACCGGTCATGTCGGTGCTGGTCGAAACACCCGATGATGCCGTCGGAGATGTGATCGGCGATTTGTACGCGAGACGTGGAAAGATCACTGGAATCTCCTCACAGACTGGTGTACAGACCGTCGCCTGCGTGGTGCCCCTGGCATCCATGCTCGGTTATGCGACCGAGTTACGGTCCAAAACCCGGGGTAGAGCCTCATTTTTAATGGAATTTAAAGAGTACCAACCTATTTCAACCACCGGCAAATCTGGGCTAGTTTCCCGCCCCCACAGCACCTAATTGTGGAAATCGACGCAACCAGACGGAAGTTAACAATATGAGCACGCCACGCATTCGAATTCGCCTTAAAGCCTACGATCATAAACTGCTTGATCAGTCGACCAAGGAGATTGTTGATACCGCCTTGCGTACCAGCGCACGCGTCGCGGGGCCGATCCCCTTGCCAACGAAAATCAACAAGTATTGCGTGCTGCGGTCGCCTCACACCGATAAGAAATCGCGCGAGCAATTCGAGATTCGCACGCATATGCGACTGATCGACATCCTCGAGCCAACGCAAGCCACGCTCGATGCGCTGATGAAGCTCGACCTGTCGGCAGGCGTGGACGTAGCGATCAAGTAGCAGCCCGGGATAGAGCGGAGAATTATTATGGCGACGATTGATGTGAAAAATATCGCAGGACAGAAGGTTGGCTCAATCAACTTGAGCGACGCTGTTTTTGCCGCTGAGATTAACGAGCACCTGCTGTGGGAAGTTGTCAAATGGCAACTTGCCAAGCGACGTTCGGGCACGCACTCCACCAAGCGAATGAGTGAAGTCCGCGGTTCGTCGATCAAGCCTTACAAGCAAAAAGGCACCGGCCAGGCGCGACAAGGTAGCTTCCAGGCGCCGCAATTCGTCGGCGGCGGTAGCGTGTTCGGGCCGAAGCCGCGCAGCTACGAGTACAAGATGCCCAAGAAGGCCAAGCGCCTCGCCTTGTGCTCCGCGCTCTCCTTGCGCGCCAATGAAAAGAAGTTGATCGTGCTCGATAAGTTCGAGACCGCCGGTAAAACCAAAGAAGTCGCCACCGCGCTCGCCAAGCTCGGCGCTGACCGCAAGGCGCTCATTGTCGATCAAGGCGACAACGATATGCTCGCGCGCGGCGCGCGCAACCTCGAGGGTGCCAAGTGGCTCTCCGTCGACGGGATCAATGTCTACGACATCCTTCGCCACGACACGCTCATTATGACCAGCGAAGCGATGAAAAATCTGGAGGCGGCGCTCGGCGCCGAGTAGTGCAATCATGCGTGCAGCCCAACTAATCATTAAACGCCCTCTGCTGACCGAGAAGAGCGCGCGCTTGCGCGAAACCGGCGGCGCGGCCACGGCGCCGGCCGAAGGCGAAGCGTTTCGCCAGAAATTCGTGTTTGAAGTGGCGCGCGACGCCAACAAGATCGAGATTCGCCAGGCGATTCAGTCACTGTTCAACGTCACCGTTACTAATGTTCATACGTTGATCACGCGTGGCAAAGAGAAGCGCGTCGGCCGATTTGCGGGACGTCAGCCTTCGCAAAAAAAGGCGGTCGTCACATTGAAGGCCGGCGAGTCCATTGAATTTTTTGAGGGAGTCTAACGACCATGGCGATCCAAAAATACAAGCCAACGTCACCCGGCCGCCGGGGCATGTCTTCGCAAGACTTTGGCGACATCACCAAATCCAAGCCCGAAGCCAAGCTGGTCGAAAAGAAGACCTCCTCGGGTGGCCGCAACAATCACGGCCGCATCACCTCGCGATTTCGCGGTGGCGGCCACAAGCAGCAGTATCGCGTCATTGACTTCCGGCGCAACAAGACCGGCGTGCCCGCCAAGGTAGTTGCGATCGAGTACGATCCAAACCGCACCGCGCGCATCGCGCTGATTCAGTATATCGGCGACGGCGACATGGCCTACATCTTGGCACCACAGAAACTGTCCGTCGGCGATCAGGTCGTGTCGGCAAACTCAGCTGACATTAAGCCTGGTAACTCGTTGCCGCTGCGCTTCATCCCAGTCGGTACGGAAATTCATTGCGTGTCTCTCAAGGTTGGCGGTCCCGCTCAAATGGGTCGTTCCGCAGGCGCCCGCATCGTGCTCATGGCCAAAGAAGGCGAATGGGCGACCATCCGCCTCCCATCGGGCGAAATGCGACGAGTCCATATTGATTGTCGGGCGTCGATTGGCGCCATCGGCAATACGGAGCATGCCAACATAGAGTGGGGCAAGGCCGGCCGCAAACGCTGGTTGGGCCAACGTCCGCATCAACGCGGCGTTTCCATGAACCCAGTTGACCACCCAATGGGTGGTGGTGAAGGTCGTTCGTCTGGCGGACGTCATCCATGTACGCCATGGGGCAAGCCAACCAAGGGCTACAAAACGCGCCACAACAAGCGGACCGATCAGTTCATCGTTCGTCGTCGCAAGTAACGTATTGAATATAATAGGAATATTGGAGCGCCAGCATGCCACGCAGTATTAAAAAAGGCCCGTACGTTCAGCACTTTCTTATCAAAAAGATCGCCGCTGCACACAAGGAAACCAATCCGGCGAAGCGGGTCATTACGACGTATTCGCGTCGCAGCACGATTACCCCGGATATGGTAGGGATTACGTTTGCCGTCCACAACGGCCGTAAGTTCATCCCCGTCTTTGTTTCTGAGAACATGGTCGGTCACAAGCTGGGCGAGTTTTCACCAACCCGGACCTACACTGGGCACGGCGGCGAAAAGAAGAAATAGCCGACCTTGCACTCAGCGCAGTTGTCTGATAGCTAACCCGCCCGCCAATACGTAGCCAACGTCTCTCAAGGCAACGTAACCGTGGGCACACTGGAAAAGACCATCATGGAAGCCAAATCATTCGTAAGAGGTATATCGATGTCGCCGCGCAAGATGCGCGTCGTCGCTAACCTCGTGCGCGGTAAAGACGTTGAGCAGGCCGTTGGCATGCTCGATCTCATGCCCAAAAAAGCGGCGCAGCATATCTCCAAGGCCATCAAGTCAGCCGCCCACAACGCCGAAGACCAGTCGGGCGGCAAGGTGAGCGTTGAAGACCTTAAAATCCAAACGATTCAAATTGATGGCGGGCCAATTGTCCGCCGCTTCATGCCGCGCTCGATGGGGCGCGCCAATCGTATTCAACATCGAACCAGCCACCTTACGGTGGTCGTAAGCGAGAAGGCATAGTCATGGGTCAGAAAACACATCCTACGGGATTCCGGCTCGGAATCATCAAGACGTGGTCCTCCCGCTGGTACGGCGAAAAGCAGTACTCAAAGTGGTTGCACGAAGACCTCAAGTTGAAGGCTTTTATCAAGAAGAAGCTTAACAACGCGGGCGTCAGCTTTATCGAAATCGAGCGCGCGGCTAGCAAGTGCAAGATTAACATCCACACGGCCCGCCCTGGGATTGTTATCGGCAAGCGTGGCGCTGGCGTGGAAGTTCTCAAAAAAGAAGTTCAGGCGCTTACAGAAAACGAAGTGTTCCTCAACATCATCGAAGTTCGCAAGGCCGAAACCAACGCGCAGCTCGTGGCGGAAAACATCGCTACGCAGCTCGAGCGCCGCATTGCCTTTCGCCGCGCGATGAAAAAAGCCATCCAGACCGGCATGAAGTTCGGTGCCAAGGGTATTCGCGTCGCATCGTCCGGCCGCCTTGGTGGCGCCGAGATGTGTCGCCGCGAGTGGTACCGCGAAGGTCGCGTCCCGCTTCATACGCTGCGCGCAGACATCGAGTATGGCTTTGCCGAGGCCCACACCACATACGGCATCATTGGCGTCAAAGCGTGGGTCTTCCACGGCGAGGTGCTGACCTCGCGCGGTCAAGCCCGCAAGGTTGGGGCGTAAGTCATGTTGTCACCAAAACGATCAAAATTTCGTAAGCAGCACAAGGGTCGGATGACCACCGCCGCTAAGGGCGGGACCGAAGTTTCGTTCGGCGACTTCGGGCTGCAAGTGCTTGAGCCTGGATGGGTCACGGCCCGCCAGATCGAGGCCGCGCGTATTGCCATTAGTCGGTCGATCAAAAAGATCGGCAAGATGTACATCCGCGTGTTTCCCGACAAGCCGATCACCAAGAAGCCAGCCGAAGTTCGAATGGGTGCCGGTAAAGGCAACACCGAGTATTGGGTGGCCGTGGTTAAGCCAGGTCGCGTGATCTTTGAAGTTGAAGGGGTTTCGAAAGAATTGGCCGAGGAAGCCTTTCACCGCGCCCATCACAAGCTGCCAATTAAAACTCAGCTCGTTGCACGCGAGGCCGTATTATGAGCAAAACGAAAGATTCAATCGCCACCCTTCGCGATCTTCCAAAGAGCGAGCTGCTCTTGGCCCGTGGCCGGACGACCGATGAGCTGTTTCGCCTCAAGCTTGGTACCTATACCAACCAGGTGACTTCGTCGGCGCTGGTGCGTTCCAAGCGACGCGAAATCGCTCGCATCAATACTATCCTGCACGGTCGCCAAATCGGCCTTGAACAACAAGGTCAAAAGTAAGAGTTATGACCATGAGCGAGCAAGAACAAATACAAGGCACCCGCCGCACCATTCAAGGTACGGTGAGCTCCAACGCCATGGACAAAACCGTGGTCGTCACCGTGATTCGTCGCGTCCGCGACCGGCGTTTTCACAAGTTCGTGACACGCCGGGTCAAGTACAAGGCGCATGACGAGCACAACAAGTCGAACGTCGGTGATCTCGTTGAGATCATCGAGGCCCGACCTTATAGCAAGACCAAACGCTGGCGTGTCCTTCGCACCGTCAAGGCGTCGAATGAGGTGTTGTCATGATTCAAATGACCTCTGTATTGGATGTCGCTGACAACAGCGGCGCCAAGAAAGTATTTTGCGTAAAAGTTCTCGGAGGCAGCCGACGTCGATACGCGTCGATCGGCGATGTGATCATCGTCTCGATCCGTGAAGCCATTGCTGGCTCCAAGGTTAAGAAGGGCGACACGGCGCGCGCGGTCATCGTCCGTACCGCTCGTGAAATGGCGCGTCCCGACGGCACCTTCATCAAGTTTGACGGCAACTCGGCCGTGCTGATCAACAAGGAAAACGAGCCGATCGGCACACGTATCTTTGGGCCAGTTGCGCGCGAGTTGCGCAATAAGCGTTTTATGAAAATCATCTCGCTCGCACCGGAGGTGCTGTAATGGCGCATATTCGCAAAGGTGACACCGTCGTGGTCACGACCGGCAAAGACAAAGGCAAGCGCGGCAAGGTGCTCAAGCTCGAAGGCGATCGCGTCGTCGTCGAGAAGGTGAACATGGTCAAGCGCCACACCAAGCCCAATCAAAAGAACCCGCAGGGCGGCATCGTGGAGCGTGAAGGCACGGTCCACATTTCTAACGTGCTGCTGTGGGACGAGAAAACCCAAAAAGGCACTCGCACAAAACAAGTTATCGAAGGCGATAGCAAGATTCGGGTTGGCGTCAAATCTGGCACCAAATTCCAATCGGCGAGTATTTAATAATCTTCAGATGACGGTCAGGGACCCATCGCAACAAGGATAATCACGATGGCAACAGACAACAAAAAAGCCTCGAATAAAGGCAGCAAGAAATCAGCAACACCGGCCGAGCCCGCGCAAAAATACAAGCGCGAGGCGGCGCCGCGCCTTAAGGGTGTCTATGACACGCAAGTGCGCGAGACGATGTTCAAGGAGTTTGGCTATACGAGCATGATGCAAGTGCCCCGTATTGTCAAAGTCACGTTGAACATGGGTCTCGGCCGCGCAAACCAAGACGCCAAGGTCATGGAAAACGCGGTGGAGGAGCTAAAGGCCATTTGCGGTCAGGCACCTGTGGTGTGTAAAGCCAAGAAGGACATCGCGACGTTCAAGCTCCGTAAGGGCCAGAAAATCGGCACGATGGTGACCCTGCGCCGTGAGCGCATGTGGGAATTCCTGGACCGACTTTGCAACATCGCGCTGCCGCGTGTTCGCGATTTCCGCGGGGTGTCAGCCAAGGGCTTTGATGGCCGGGGCAATTTTACGCTCGGCATCAAGGAGCAAATTATTTTTCCTGAGATTGAATACGACAAGATCGATTCCATCAAAGGCATGAACATCAGCATCGTTACAACCGCCGCTAACGACGCGGAAGGCCGCGCGCTGCTGACCCATCTCGGCATGCCATTTCGCCAGGCTTCAACTCAGCAAGGAACCGCAGCATGAGCACGTTGATCGACCGGCTTCCCAAGAAGCACAAGTTTCAAGTTCGACATCGCAACCGATGTCTTCGGTGTGGGCGCCCCCGCGCGGTTTACCGCAAGTTTGCGCTTTGTCGTTGTTGTTTCCGGGAACTCGCGCTTCGCGGAGATATCCCCGGTGTCGTGAAGTCGAGTTGGTGAGGCCGCTATGTCGATGACAGATCCTATTGGAGATTTCCTAGCACGCATTCGCAATGCGATTGGCGCGCGCAAGGCTGAGGTTGTTGCGCCCAAGTCTAAAATTAAGCACCGCATCGCCGAGATCCTTCGCGACGAGGGCTTTGTTGATGCCGTCACCACGACGGACGACAGCGTCCAAGGCACGATCAAGGTCGCGCTGCGTTACGACGGCCGGACCGCAAACGCCATTACCGGCTTGCGCCGCGTCTCGCGTCCAGGGCAGCGTTCGTACATTCCTGCCACGGATATCAAGCGCGTGCGCAACGGCCTCGGTATCTCAATCCTTTCAACCTCCCAAGGGCTGATGACCGATCGCGAAGCGCGCAAGCGCGGCGTGGGCGGTGAGTTGCTCTGTGAAATCTGGTGATGTATGTCGCGAATTGGACGTAAACCTTTAGAAGTGCCAAAGGGCGTAACTGTTTCGGTCACGGCTACCGCAATCACGGCTAAGGGGCCTAAAGGCTCTTTGGTTTTGCCGCGGCACAGCGCCATTGAAGTTAAAGAGGACAAAGGTCAGCTCACGTTTCACCGAGCCGATGACTTAGGCCCTTCGCGCGCTGCGCATGGTCTGATGCGCGCATTGACGGCGAATCTGATCAAGGGCGTTTCGCAAGGCTTCGAACGTCAGCTCGAAATTAACGGCGTTGGCTACAAGGCCGAAATTAAAGGCAGCGTTGTGGTGCTGAGCCTCGGTTTTTCGCACCCTGTTGAATTCAAGCTGCCCGAGGGTATCGCGGCTAAGGTCGAAAAGAACGTGTTGACGCTTTCGGGCATCGACAAGCAAGCCGTTGGTGCTGCGGCCGCCAAAGTTCGCAGCTTCAGGCCGCCAGAGCCCTACAAGGGCAAAGGCGTCAAATATATGGAAGAAACCATTCTCCGCAAAGCAGGCAAGACCGCAGGCAAGTGAGCCTGACAATCGTTGTGGTACCGCCGTAACGTTTAGCGCGAACCCCACGACACCAAGAGGACAACATGGCTGGACATATCAAAATCACTTCTCTTAAAGAACGCCGCCGAAGCCGTCGCAAGATTCATATTCGTATGCGCGTGACAGGCTCGCCGGAGCGACCGCGTTTGTCTGTGTTTCGCTCGGCGAAACATATTTATATCCAAGCGATCGACGACCAGTCTGGCAAGGTTCTGGCAGCGGCTTCTGACGTTGAGGCGGCGGTGGCTACGACCGCAAACGATAAAGACAAAAAGGGCCGCGCGCGTTTGGTCGGCGAGGCCATTGGCAAGAAGCTCTTAGCCAAGAATATCAGCGCTGTTGTGTTTGATCGCAACGGCTATGTTTATCACGGGCGCATCAAAGAAGTTGCCGACGGTGCACGCGCGGCTGGCCTACAATTCTAACGAAGGAACGAAGCGATGTCAGTTAAACCAGAAGAAGTAGGCGAGTTAGTCGACAAAGTGGTTTTTGTTAACCGCGTTGCCAAAGTCGTGAAGGGCGGTCGCCGCTTTTCATATTCCGCGCTTGTTGTTGTTGGCGATCAGCTAGGTCACGTTGGCGCCGGTCTCGGCAAAGCCAACGAAGTCCCCGAGGCGATTCGCAAGGGAACCGACCAGGCCAAGCGAAACCTTTTTAAGATCCCCTTGGTTAACGGCACGATCCCCCACGAGGTGACCGGCGAGTTTGGCGCAGCGCAAGTCCTCCTGCGGCCCGCGGCCCCTGGCGCTGGCGTTATTGCCGGTGGCGGCGTGCGCCCGGTACTCGAAGTTGCCGGTGTCAAGGACATCCTTAGCAAGTCGCTTGGAACGTCCAATCCACACAACGTCATTCACGCCGTTGTAAACGCCTTGCAATCCCTGCGTTCAGTCGAGCATGTTGCCCGCGTTCGTGGTAAGTCGCTCGCCGAGATTCGAGGTTAAGTCATGGCGATTAAAATGAAAATCACCCAGATCAAGAGCGGCATCGGTTGTCCGGAGACCCAGCGCCGCACCCTAGCGGGGCTTGGTCTTGGCAAAATGAATCGCTCGGTCGTGCTAGCCGACACCCTCGCAATTCGCGGGATGGTGCGGAAAATTAGCCACTTAATCGTCGTCGAGCCTGCGGAGTAAACTCAAATGGGTACGAACTTACATAACTTAACTCCCAACGCGGGTTCGACGAAGGCGGCAAAGCGTCTTGGTCGCGGTCGCGGCTCGGGCACGGGCAAGACGTCGGGCAAAGGCGTCAAGGGTCAGAAGGCGCGCCCTGGGCATCACGGCGCGATCAAGGCATTCGAAGGCGGCCAAGTTGCGCTGCCACGCCGGATGCCGAAGCGCGGCTTCAAAAATCCTTTTCGCGTCGAGGCGTTTCCTATCAACGTCGCGCTGTTGGAGAAAATCTTTGACGCCGGCGCGACGGTAGACATCGCGTCGTTGCGTGAAAAGGGCGTACTGCCCAAGAAGACCAAGGTGGTCAAAGTGCTCGGCGAAGGCGACTTGCGCAAGAAGTTGACGCTTAAAGTCCAACGAATTTCGGCGTTGGCAAAAGAAAAAGTCGAAAAGCTGGCGGTTCAGTCGAACTGATCGCCAAGTAAATTCCCCTTGCAGAGGATACCTCGTGGCAACGAACGCTGTCGCAAATATCGGTAAATTACCTGAGCTGCGTAAACGCGTAGTTTTCACGCTCGCTATGCTCGCCGTGTATCGCATCGGCGTGTTCATCACGGTGCCGTTTGTGGACCGTTCTCAGATGGAGAACGTGATCTCGAAGGGGGGCGCTGGATCCTTTCTCGGCATGTTCGACATGTTCTCCGGCGGTGCGCTCGAGCAACTCTCGATTTTTATGCTCGGCATCATGCCGTACATCTCGGCCTCGATCGTCATGCAGCTCTTGACGGTCGTCGTGGCGCGGCTGGGGCAGCTAAACAAAGAAGGCGAGCAGGGCCGTAAAAAAATCAATCAATACACCAGATACGGGACCATCGTGGTCGGCCTCGTGCAGTCGTATTTCTTTGCCAAATGGCTTTCTGGCATGAACGGGCTGGTGCCCAATCCAGGCCCTACTTTTACGATCATGACCATGCTCACGGTGACCACTGGGACCGCGTTTATCATGTGGCTTGGCGAGCAAATCACCGAGAAGGGCATCGGCAACGGCGCCTCAATGATCATCTTTGCCGGGATCGTGGCGCGCTTTCCGGATGCGATTGCCCAGTTGTTTACAACCAGCAATAGCGAATCTGGGCTCGGTGGGTTTGGCATGCTCGTGCTTGCCCTTGTCGTCCTCGGCACGGTAGCGGTGATTTGCTACTTTGAGCGAGCCCACCGACGCATTCCCGTTCAGTATACCAAGCGCCAAGTTGGCAGGAAAATGTACCAAGGCGCGCAAAGCTTTTTGCCGATGAAGGTAAATATGGCTAGCGTAATCCCGGCCATCTTTGCCTCGTCGCTGCTGATGTTTCCCGGCCAGATCGCCAATATGTCGTCCCGCCCATGGTTGCAGGACCTGGCGGCAATCTTCAATCCGTCCGACTGGCGCTATAACGTCGTCTTTGTCGTGCTGATCATCTATTTTGCGTATTTCTATACGTCGGCGGTGGCGTTCAATCCCGTCGAGGTTGCAGATAATTTGAAGAAGAGCGGCGGGTTTGTTCCAGGAATTCGCCCCGGCAAAAGCACGGCGGAATACATCGACAAGGTGCTTTCGCGGCTGACGATCGTCGGGGCGCTGTACTTGTCGGCGGTGTGTTTGCTGCCGGTGCTGATGCGGAACTTTATGCACGTGCCGTTTCAGTTCGGCGGCACCGGCCTGCTGATCGTAGTCGGCGTCGCGCTTGACGTCGTTCAGCAGATGGAAGCCCATCTCATCTCGCGAAATTACGACGGCTTCGCTGGGCCACGCGGTCCAAGAATCCGCGGGCGCGCCATCGCCCGCGTTCGGTAGCTTGGCCCGCTGTGCCGATTCATCTCAAGTCCGACCAAGAGTTGCGCCTGATGCGCGAGTCTGGCTTGGTTTGTGCCGACATCCTTGAAGAGCTATGTCGCGCCGCGAGGCCCGGCGTAACGACCCTGGAGCTAGATCTGTTGGCGAGGCGGCTCATCGCCAAGCACAACGTTCAGAGCGCATTCCTTGGCTACTACGACTACCCTGCGGTCATCTGTGCCTCGATAAATAGCGTCATCGTGCACGGGATTCCTCGCAAAGAGGACATCCTCAAAAGCGGAGATATCATCGGGCTTGATTTTGGCATCTTTAAAAACGGGTTCTGTGCCGACACGGCGCGAACAGTGATCATCGGTGCTGCCTCCGATGAGGACCGTTCACTTGTCGTCGATACCCAGAGATCGTTGCAACTCGCAATTGACCTGTGCCACGTCGACAATCGTCTGGGCGACCTCGGGTCTGCAGTACAAACGTACGCAGAATCAAAGGGTTACGGAGTGGTCCGAGACTTCGTTGGGCATGGCATCGGTCGTCGGATGCACGAAGAGCCAGCCGTTCGTAACTTTGGTCGGGCAGGCGAAGGAAAACGACTCAAGCGTGGGCTTGTCATTGCAATAGAACCTATGGTAAATGCCGGGACCCCTGAGCACATTGTGCTTAACGACGAGTGGACCGCCGTAACCAAAGACCGCAAGAATTCAGCACATTTTGAGCACACCGTCGCAATCACCGATAACGGCCCGTGGGTACTTACACGCATCGATTCTGAGCCCGGAGTGGCAGGCACTCTTGAACCAATCACCTTTTCATAAGTAGTCAAGACCATGAAAGTTCGCGCATCCGTAAAACCAATCTGCCCAAAATGTAAAGTGATCAAGCGCGCCGGCGTGGTGCGGATCATTTGTGTCAATCCACGTCACAAACAGCGCCAAGGGTAGTAGGAGATAGCTATGGCTCGTATTGCAGGTGTCGACCTTCCACGAAACAAACGAATCGAAATCGCCTTGACCTATATCTATGGGCTCGGCCGGCATGCATCAAACTTGGTGCTCTCAGAGGCCGGGATTTCACCTGACAAGCGTTCCGACGATCTCGACGAGAACGATGTCCGCAAGATTCGCGACGCGATCGAAAAGAACTTTCGAGTCGAAGGCGACTTGCGTCGCGACGTGCAGCTTAGCATCAAGCGCTTGATCGACCTCGGCTGTTATCGCGGCTCGCGTCACCGGCGCAACCTGCCGGTTCGCGGCCAACGTACGCATACCAACGCGCGAACCCGTAAGGGCCCTCGTCGTATGGCTGTCAAGAAGCAAGGTTCGGCAACTAAGAAATAGTTAGATATCCATGCGGCGCTGTAAGCCGCAAAGTCTCAAGTGGAGTTGACAGATGGCGCAAGCGAAGACCACCAAACGTAAAGTTAAAAAGAACATCCAAACCGGCGTCGCGCATATTGCGGCAACGTTTAACAACACCATCGTCAGCATCACTGATGTCAGTGGCAATGTGATTTCGTGGTCGTCGTCGGGCTCGTGCGGCTTTAAGGGCTCGCGCAAGTCGACGCCATTCGCGGCACAGCTGGCGGCCGAAGACGCGGCTCGCAAGGCGCTTGAACACGGCGTGCGCACGGTGACCGTCTACATCAAAGGCCCGGGTTCGGGGCGCGAGTCGGCGCTCCGCGCGCTCGCCTCTGCGGGATTTAAGATCAATCTCATTCGCGACGTTACGCCCGTGCCTCACAATGGCTGCCGGCCGCGCAAGCGTCGACGCGTTTAGGTATTTTTTCTAAGCGTTGGCTGTTGGCGCTCTTCCTTTTTCATGAACCCGGAGATTCTCGATGGAACCTAGCCCAGAACAAACCGCATTGATGGCCAAGAACTGGCGAGACCTGATTCGTCCACGCATGCTCGAAATCGAAGAGCGTTCCGAGACCTACGGTAAGTTTAGCTGCGAACCCCTCGAGCGTGGGTTCGCGACGACGCTTGGCACGGCGCTCCGTCGCGTGTTGCTTTCTTCGCTGCAAGGCGCAGCGGTCACGCACATCGCCATCGATGGCGCGCTGCACGAGTTCACGTCGCTGCCTGGCGTCGTCGAAGACGTTACCGATATCATCTTGAATCTCAAAGAGACCCTCTTCAAAGTCGAAGCCGACCGGACCTACCAGGTGCGGCTCGACAAGACGGGCGAAGGCCCGGTTACCGCTTCGGATATCCAATCCGTCGACGGCCTTGTTGTGCTCAACCCTGACCATAAAATCTGCACGCTGTCGCGCGATGGCAAGATTTCGATGGAGCTGACCATTACGACCGGCCGCGGTTACGCCCCTGCCGAGCGCCACTCCGCAGGCATTCCCGTTGGCACCATCGCAATCGATGCGTTGTTTTCGCCAATCAGGAAAGTTAACTTTACCGTCAACAACGCCCGCGTTGGCCAACAGACCGACTACGACAAGTTGACGTTTGAGGTTTGGACCAGCGGCGCGGTTCGGCCAGACGATGCCGTCGCTTTTGCGGCCAAGATTCTCAAAGAACAGCTCAACCTCTTTATCAATTTTGAAGAGATGGCCGAGCCGGTCGAAAGCCCGCGCGATGAGGCGGCTGAGAAACTTAACGAAACCCTATGGCGAACCGTTGATGAGCATATGCTTTCGGTCCGCTCGACTAACTGCTTGCAGGCCGCCAACATCAAGTATATCGGCGAGCTCGTGCAAAAGACCGAGCCGGAGATGCTCAAGACCAAGAACTTCGGCCGCAAGTCGCTCAAGGAAATCAAAGAGCTGTTGTCGAGCATGGGGCTTAGCCTCGGCATGAAACTCGACAATTGGCCGGGGCCGAACCCACTTAAGAAATAGCCTAACATTCAGAAGTAGATAGGTAGACAAGTCATGCGTCATCAGAATTCGGGCCGTCGTCTAGGCCGCAATAGCTCACACCGTAATGCGTTGTTTAACAATTTGGTCACGGCGCTCGTTGCGCGTGGTCAGATTGAGACCACCGAAGCTAAGGCTAAGGAGCTGCGCATGTTCGCAGAGCCCGTGCTGCAAATTGGCATCGATGTATTGCCGCTGATTAACAAGGGCGATAAGGCCACCAAAGAAGAGAAAGCCAAGATCGTGGCGGCCAAGCGCGCCGCTCGAAAAGTGCTTCGTCCGCCGACCGCCCCTCGGGATCTTTCCCCCTCGGCGTTGGCAGCGTGGCGGCTTGAAAACCCAGACGCTATGGCCCGACTTTTTGGCGAAGTCGCGCAAGGCTTGGCCAAGCGCAAAGGCGGCTATACGCGGGTCCTCAAGTCGCGCATCCGCAAAGGCGACGCGGCGTCGATGGCCATTGTTACGCTGGTTGCGTAGGTTGCGCATAAGCTAACGGGCGGCGGTCACGCTGGCCAAATTGTAAGACGCGACGATGGTCGCGTTTTCCGTTTTCGGCAACGCACTGCCAGCGGTCGTTAAAGCACCGAGCAGCCCACGGGGAAAAGGCGGCGGTTTGGTGGCCCCGACCGGCCCTGCCGAGGGAATGTGACAATTCGCGCGCAAGAACGCTTTTTTTACACAGCGTCAGAGGTTTCGCATATAGAGGCCATCATTGGAGGCCTCATGCGACAACTGAGTTTTTTGTTGGTTTCACTCGCGATTCTGGCAGCGTGCCGTAACGATAGCGGTGGCAATCCCCCGCCTCCGGGACCGATCCCTAACGGCGATGACGTTGAGATTTACAAGATTCAAGGTGATCTTGAAGTCGGCTCAGTTATCAATGTTCGTGGCGTGGTTGTCACGGCCGTCGATAATTTTGGCGCGCGCAAAGGCAATATTTGGGTTCAGGAACCAGCCGGCGGCGAACTATCCGGAGTCATGGTCTACGGCGTGAGCCTCGACACCGTGGCGACGCTTTCGGTCGGCGACATCGTCGATGTTGAAAACGCGGTGAAAGATGAGTTTGCGCTTGAGGCGGACACCTCGGGACGCACGACCACTGAGTTGGTGCCGCCTGAGGGCGGGGAGCTGCTCGTGAAGCGAGTTGGCACGGGCGACGCGCTCGCGCCCGCGATCATTGACGCCATCGAAGTGGCCGCGCTCGACGAAGCCGCCCGCGACGCAACCTGGGAAAAATGGGAAGGTGTTTACGTCACCGTCGAAAACATCGCAGCGCAGTCGAGCTTGCGAAGCATTAGCGCGGACGACCCTACCTTTGTGGAGTTTAAGGGCACCGGGGGCCTGCGAATTGATTCCAGCTTGACGGCGTTGCCCGAGTCAGTGGATATCGGCGCGTGCTACGGCTCGGTGACCGGCATCCTCGATTATTTCTTTAACTACAAACTCTTGCCAACATCCGCGGAGGATTTGGTTGCTGGCGATAGCTGCCTGCTGCCAGAAACTGATGCGCAGTGCGATGATGGTCTCGACAACGATGCCAACGGCTTTGCCGACTGCGCGGATTTTAGCTGTGGTAACTCCGGGCTTTGCGCGACGACGATTAGCGCCGTGCAAAGTGGCGACGTGGCAGGTTCGGTTCAGTTCGTCGACGTCGTGGTGACTGCGGTAGAGACAACGCAGGCCGGGGTGCGCAAGGGTATTTGGATCCAAGACCAGGGCGCGGCGGCGCTTAACAATGGCGTCTATGTCTTTAGTTATGCCGGCGGCGCGACCCTGCCAGAGTCCGTGGTTGTGGGCTCGGTGATCGATGTCGTCGGCTTGACCAAGGAATACGTGGCCGCCGATGGCACCGATCCGCTGACGGAAATTACCACCGCCACGATTACGCCCAAAGGCACGACGGTGTCGCCTGCGGTGTTAACCGCCGGCGTATCTATCGACGGCATCACCAATCCGACCACCTCTGAGCAATTTGAGGGCGTACTTGTGACGCTGGCAAATGTGCCGGTGCTCGAAAACGCTTTGACGTTTGGTCAATGGACGGTCGGCACCGCGGAGCTCAGCCTCATGCTCGACGACGTTGCATCCGGCGCCTCGATCGTGCGGCCAGCAGTTGGCGCCTGTTTGGCCTCCGTGACCGGCGTCGTGCACTACAATGCGTTCGACAAAAAAATCTTGCTCCTGCCGCGCAGCCCAGCCGACGTGGTCGCTGGCGGCACCTGTAACTAGCGAGCTGACCGCGAGGGTTGCGCCGCCGGCGTGCGCGCGAGATGTCACAGCCCTGCGATACAAGTCGCGGCATGGTTGGGGATGGTGGGTTGCTCGCGACGACGGTGCTCGTCTTGCTCGCCATGTGCGCGGCCATCCTCGCGCTCGCCGTTGTGGCCCGCAGGTGGGGCATGCCGTGGCTGCGCGGCGTAAGTGAGCGTTTGCATGGCACCTCCGCCGAGCCGGCGCGTATGGTCGTGCTGCAGCGGCTGGCACTGGGGCCACGGCGAAGCCTCGTGCTGATTGCCGTCGACCAGCAGACGCTGCTGCTTGGCGTGGGCGATGGCGGCGTCGCGCTGCTTGCCGAGGTGTCAGCACCGGCACCGGTTAGGGGAGGCAGCGATGGCTGACGTACCGTCGTGGGTGGTGTGGATCGTGGGCCTGGGTGGGGTGGTCTTGCTGACGAGCTTTGCCAAGATGACCGTCGTGCTGGCGCTCTTGCGCAATGCCTTGGGCGCGCCAGGGTGCCGAGCGCGGTTATTACGACGGCCTGGGCCGCCGCCTTGACCATCATCGTCATGGCTCCCATTTTTCTTGTGGCGCGGGAGGCAGCGCCCCAGGCGCAGGCGCGCGCGGGAGACGCTGGCGGGGCGGTCGCAGCCAATTCACGGCAGGACGTCCTGGCGACGGCCGAGGCGGCGCGTGAACCCATGCGGGGTTTTCTAGTCAAGCATGCGGCGGCGGCAGACGTGGAGGTATTTCGCAGGCTGGCCGCCAAAAGCGGTCGTACAAACGTGGCGTCCAATGATTGGTTGGTCGTGGCGCCGGCGTTTGCGCTGACTGAGTTTCGCGAGGCGCTCATGTTGGGCCTGATCCTGATGCTGCCATTTTTGGTCTTGGACGTAGTTGCGGGCGTGGCGCTTTCGATATTGGGGCTGGGAAATGTCGCGGTCGCGTCGGTTGCGCTGCCGCTTAAGCTGATGCTTTTTATTTTTATTGATGGCTGGCGCCTCGTAAGCGAAACGCTCGTCAGCGGGTACTTCCCGTGATGGAGCTGCTCCACGAGGCGTTGGTACTGGCGCTGTGGCTGGTGTTGCCACTGCTAGGGGCGTTGGTCATCGCGGGGTTAGTGTCGACGGGGTTAGGCTGGTGGCTTGGTCATGTCGATACCGCGCTATCAGCAGGGATAAGGTGGGCCTTGGTCTTGGTCGCGATCGCATGGAGCGTGCAATTCGGTGGGGCGCGCGTGGTGGCATTTGCGCGCAAAGCATTTGCGCCGACGCATGTATCGGCCGCGCCGCCCGCCCGCGGCGAGCCACGGCCATGAGCACCGGCATTAACGTCGGGGTGCTTGGGGGTCACTCTCCGTCTGCGCTCATGATGGCGCTCTATGTAGTGCCCGCGTTCGTCGTCAGCGGGCTGCTGATTCCCGTTGTGCCCCGCCTGGGATGGGTTGTGCTGACCGTGGTGGCGTGGGCGTTCGCGGCGGCACTTGGAGCGGAGCTAGGGGTTGAGCTTGACGGGGCCCGCCTGCTGCAGTCGGTGGTGTCGGGGCTGCTGCTTGGATGCGTATGCGCTTTGCCGTGGTTGGTGTTGCAACTCGGGGCGGGGGTGTTTCCGGGGCGACACGCAGTGATGGCAAAAATGCTTGAGGTTGCCGTGCTGTGGGCCTTTGTGGCGGGTGGCGGGTTTCATCGCTGGTCGAAATTACGATCTCCGCCGCACGGGTGGGCTTGGTCCATCAACCCGGAGACGTCGCGCGATGGGTGGCTGCGGCCGCCGTGCATGGGATGTGGCTCGGGGTGTCCGTCGCGGCGATGGCTGCGCTGTTCAGCGTTGCCATCTCAGGGATCGCGCCGAATTTGGATCCCGAGCAGGTGATCGGGGTGAATGGATTCGTCGGGCTAGTCGTGTTGTTGATGTTGGGGCCGGTCATACTCCGCGCCGTAATGGGTGGGAGCGCCGAGGTATTTGGCGGTTGGTCGCGCTTGCGGCGAATTGACGCGTGCGGCCCAGGCCTACCGGCCCCAGCAAAGTATGCTAAGACCCCGAGCGTGCAACGATTTTTCCTGTTGGGGTTAATCGCCGTGTCGCTCCAAGCCAACGTGGCGTGGGCTCAGCCGGTTGCGCAGGCGGATGCGGCGCAAGACGCAAGTGGTTCGCCCGCTGCCACGTACGAAACGGCTCTGGCTAGCGAGCTCGGTCGCCCGGGCGGCCTAACGGCGATACAGGCCGCGGAGCGCGCGCTCAAGGCGAGCCCAGAACTGCGGGCCAAAACGGCCGAGCTGTTGCAAGCGCAGTCGCGGGCCGCGGTCGCTAAACTGTCAAACGTGCCGTACCTGGCGGTGGGCGCGAGCTATACCCGCCTAAGCGATGTCGAAGATCCGCAGTTTGGCCCCGGCATTTCCTTCGAGATTCCAAATCATAGCGCCTCGCTGAGCGCTACGCTGACGCTTCCTATCACCGACTATTTGTTTAAAAATCCACGCTACATTCGCGCCGGCAAGCAGGGGCTAGAGGCGGCGCAGTTTGGTCAAACGGTCTCGCGCTCAGGCATCGTCTTTGCCGCACAGAGCGCCTATTACGAGTGGGTCCGCATCACCTTGCAAGTGGTGGTCGCCGCTCAGCTGGTGGCACAACTCGAGCAGACGCTCAGGCAATTGCGCGCCCAGGCCGATGTCGAGCGCTTGGCCAAGGCCGAGGTGCTAACCTTCGAAGCCGAAATGGCACGCGCCGAACTCGCGCTCGCCCAAGTTAGGAGCCTGGCCGAGATCCGCGAGGCGCAGCTGCGAATTCAAATTGGGGCGTCGCCGTCGGAGGTGTTGCTGATAGGCGAACGGCTAGGCGATGAGGCGGTAGACGGCGAGGACGCGCTGGCGTCGGACGCGTCGGCGTTGACGGCTCGCGCCATGGCGGCGCGCGCGGACGTGGCGGGCATGACGCGCACGATCGCCGCGCAGGAGACGTTGCATAAGGCGCACAAGGCCGACATGCTGCCCAAGCTCGCACTTTTTGGCCAGGCCTCGTACGACAATCCCAACCAACGCATCTTTCCGATGCAAGATAAGTTCACCTCGGCCTGGGCGGTGGGCGCGCGGCTAACCTGGTCGGTTAACGACCTCTTGTTTACGCTGCCAAAGCTGGATGACTCACAAGCAGCACTGAGCGCGCTGCGCGCCAAGCAAGAGCTGCTGGCGCAGGGCGTATCACTTGAGGTTTTGTCGGCTAAAAAGCAACTTGAGCTGGCGCTTGCCTCGCTCGCCACCGCGCAACGCGGCGTCGCGGCAGCCGAAGAGGGTGCGCGGGTGCGGGGGGCGCTGTTTGACGCTGGCCGCGCCACCAGCCTGGAGCTAATTGGCGCACAGACCCAGCTGACGCGCGCGCGCGCCGACGCGATCAACGCGCGCATTGATATTCGCATCGCAAGCGCACAATTTCAAAGGGCCCTGGGCGATGCGCCAACGGGAGTGCAGCCATAGCTGCCGACAAGTTTCGCAGGCACGAGGTCCGTGTGGGGCCGTGAGGAGTCAAATGGTGGGTCAAGCAGAGAAACGATTTGTTGGAGCGGTCGCTGGCGGCCTGATGGCGGCAACGCTTGCCTTGGGTGGGTGTGGCGGCAAAGAAAAGACCAAAGGAGCGAAGGTTGCCGAGGCGGTGGTGCAGGTGGCTACCGTCGCCGTGGCCGAAGCTGATGCGCCGGCCTATATAACGGTCACGGGTACGGTGACTGCGGACCAATCGTCAAACGTCGCGGCGCAGGTGCCGGGCAAGGTGTTGGCCGTGTTGGTTGAGCTGGGGCAGGAGGTCAAGGCCGGGCAGCCGCTCTTGCGGCTCGATACGTCAAATGCGGCGCTGGGTGCCGAGGAGGCGCAAGCGCAGCTGCGAGCCGCGACGGCGCAAAGGGCCAACGGCGAGACCGAATGCGCCAAATCCAAAGAGCTGTTCGACAAAGGCGCCATCTCAAAGTCGCAATACGAGCGCGAGCGCGTGGGATGTATCGCCTTAGATGAAACGCTGGCGGCGGCCACCGCGCGCACCAAGAGCGTTGGCAAGGCGGTAGGCGACGGCGTCATTCGCGCGCCCTTCGCGGGTATCGTAAGTGGCCGGCGCGTCAACGTTGGCGAATGGGTCGCACCAGGCATGGGTCTAATTACGATTGTCGATGAAGAGCCGCTAAAGCTCGAGCTGTCGGTGCCTGAGCTTTACACCGGCAAAGTCGCCAAGGGACAGCCGGTCCAATTTTCCGTGGCCGCGTTCACGGGGCAGCAATTTGCCGCGACCATCGCGCGCATGGGCGGCGAAATTGGACGTCAGACCCGAACGATGACCGTGGAGGCCGATGTGGCGCCGGGGTCGCCCGTTCGCGCCGGCATGTTCGCCGAGGCGCGCATCGTGCTGGGCACTGAGAAACGCGTGATGGTGCCCAAGACGGCCCTGATCAAGCGAGGCATGTCGTGGCGCTTGTTCGTGGTCAATGGTGGGCGCGCCGAAGAGCGCGTCGTCGAGCGCGGCGTCGAGGTGGGGGACCAGGTTGCCATTCAAAGCGGTCTGACCGCTGGCGAACGCGTGATCTCGCCAATTCCCGAGCAAGTGGTGGACGGCGTGACGATTAGCTTTTAACCGCGAATGCCCATGCACGTTCTATCCAGGAGCTCAATATGCAGTGGTTAAGCGCGATTTCGATTCGTCGGCCGGTGTTCGCGTCCGTGCTGATTTTGGCGTTGGTGGTGGTCGGCGCGGTGAGCTACACACGGCTTGGCGTCGATAAGTTCCCAGAGGTAGACTTTCCAATTATTGTCGTAACGACCATCTATCCCGGGGCCTCGCCTACCGCGGTAGAGGCCGACGTGACCGACAAGATCGAGGCGGCGGTCAACACGGTGAGTGGCATCGACACGCTGTCGTCGATCTCGACCGAGGGCGCATCGCTCGTCGTGGTGCAGTTTCAGCTCGAGAAAGACGTCGATGTCGCGGCGCAGGAGCTCCGCGACAAGGTCAGCACGCTGCGCGACCTGCCCAGCTCGGGCGAGCCGGCGACCGTACAAAAACTTGATCCTGGCGCGGCGCCCGTTATCAACTTTGCCGTCCGCGGCCCGAGCGACCGACCCTCCGACATTCGCGAGCTGACGCGCATTGCCGAGACGATAGTTAAGCGTCGCCTTGAGAGCATCGCGGGCGTGGGGCAGGTTCAGGTGATTGGCGGGCAGAAGCGGCAGATCCGCGCCGTCGTCGATCCGGCGCGCCTGCGGGCCTATGGCATCTCGGCGCTAGAGGTGCAGCGTGCGATTGGCATCAGCAATGCGAGCATTCCAGGTGGCCGGCTTGAACTGGGCGCGAAAATTTCGAGCATGCGCATTGACGGCCGCGCCACCTCGCCCGCCGCGCTCGGCGACATTGTCGTGCGGCAAGTCGGCAATACCCCCGTCCGGGTGTCCGACCTGATCGTCGATGGTAAGATTGAGGATACCGTCGACGACCCGACATCGCTAGCCCTGCGCGATGGTCAGCCGACAATCCTGGTATCGGTGACCAAGCAGTCCGGTGCCAACACGATTGAAGTGGTCGACACGGCGAAGGCGACGCTTGCGAGCATCGCGGGCAGCTTGCCCGCCGGATACAGTCTCGATATTGTACGCGACAATTCTGAGCTGGTGCGCACCAGCACGTCCCAGGTGCTCGAGCACTTGGTGGTAGGCAGCCTGCTCGCTGCGCTGGTCGTGCTGATGTTCCTCGGCGATGTGCGGTCGACGATCATTTCGGCAATTGCGATTCCAGTTTCGATTATCGGCAGTTTTCTCCTCATGGCGTGGGCTGGGTATACGCTGAACATGATCACCTTGTTGGCGTTGGCGCTCGCGGTAGGGATTGTGATCGACGACGCGATCGTGGTGCTCGAGAACATCCACCGCTTTATCGAGGAAAAGGGGATGAAGCCGTTTCCGGCCGCCATGGCGGCGACCAAGGAAATTGGCCTAGCGGTGATGGCGACGACCCTGTCGCTGATGGCGGTGTTCTTGCCCGTCGCCTTTATGAGCGGCATCGTGGGACGCTTTTTGTCGTCGTTTGGGCTCACCATGGCGTTTGCCATCCTGGTCTCGATGTTGGTGAGTTTTACGCTGACGCCGATGATGGCGGCGCGCATGCTCAAGCCCCACGATGCGGGGCGGACACCCAACGCGCTGCAGCGGTTTTCCGAGGCGTTCTACCGCCCCATTGAGCGCGTCTATCTCGCGATGCTGAGGTGGTCGATGACGCATCGCTGGGTGATCGTGCTCGTTAGCGTAGGGCTCATGTTCACGGTGCCGACCTTGGCAGGCAAGGCCGGCGCGGGGTTCTTGCCGCAAAATGACGAGGCGCATTTCGAGATCTATATCAAGACCAAGGAAGGTTCTGGCCTTGATGCCACGACCCTAGTCGCCGAGCGCATCGCCCGCCGGACGCGGGCGCTGCCGGGCGTCGCGCATACGTTGGTGACTGTGGGGGCCAATACGCAAGAGCAGCCCAACGTGGCCAATGTGTATGTGCGGCTGGTCGACCCAAACCAGCGCACGCTGTCACAGGATGCGATCATGGAGCTCGCCCGCAAGCGCGTGCTGGGGATGTGCCCGAGGGCACGACCGTTGCCGCTCAGCTCGTCGCCGACTTTTCGGTTGGCACGCAAAACTCGATCGTGGCCTATGTCATAACCGGGCCGGATTTGGACCGCCTCGAGCGCACGGCCATGGCCGTGCTCAAGGAATTTAAGAAGGTGCCGGGCGTGGTGGATGCCGACCAGCGTGGTCGACCCTATGCCAGAAACCACCGTGCGGCCCGATTTTGCGCGGGCCGCGGCGCTCGGCGTGGACGGTGCCGACATTATTGGCTCGTTGCGCCTTTTTATCGCCGGCAATACCGCCTCGACGTTCGAAGATCGCGGCGAGCAATACGATGTGGTCGTGCGCGGGCCGGAGCGCTTTCGCTCGCATATCGAGGCGCTGGCCATGCTGTCGGTACCGTCTCGCACCCTGGGGAGCGTCCCGCTCTCGGACGTCGTCGTAATTGATGCCGGCACCGGGCCGGCGCAAATCAATCGGCTGTCTCGGATGCGCCAGGTCGCAATAACGTCGAATCTGGCCCCGGGGGGCAAGGAAAACGAGGTGATGGCGGCGCTAGGCAAGATTGTCGCAGCGCAAAAACTACCGCCGGGTTACAAGGCTGAACCGTTTGGTCGCTCGCGCGAGTCAGCGAAGGTAGGGGCCGCGTTTGCGTTCGCCTTTTTCCTCGCCTTTGTCTTTATGTACCTCGTGCTAGCCGCCCAGTTTGAATCCTGGGTGCATCCGTTGACGATTCTAATTTGTCTGCCACTGACCGTGCCATTCGCGCTCATGGCGGTCATCCTGTTTGGCATCCAGCTCGACATGTTTTCGATGCTTGGGCTCTTGGTGCTGTTTGGGGTGGTCAAAAAGAACTCGATCTTGCAGATCGACCAGTCCAACCAACTCCGTGCCACCGGCATGCCGCGCTTTGAGGCCATCATGGAGGCCAACCGCAGCCGCCTGCGGCCGATCCTGATGACCACGGTAGCCTTTGTCGCCGGTATGCTCCCGCTGGTATTCTCCCATGGCATTGGCAGCGGCTTCTCGAAGTCGATGGCGAGCATTGTCGTTGGTGGGCAAACGCTTTCGCTGCTGCTCACGTTGCTGGCGACGCCGGTGTTCTATTCGCTCTTTGACGACGCCGGCCTCGCCGTGAAGCGCGTTCTGGGTCAACTATTCCCGCGGCAGGTCATCGACCGTGGCGAGCAGGAGGTGCTGGCGGCGTCAAGCAGCCGGACCAATGAAGGTTAACCGACTCGGTTAGACCAGTGTTTGGGGGCTTCACGCCAGCGCACATGCGCGCCACAGGCAGGGCGGGTGCATCGCCAGCACGACGTAGCTGGCCGGTTTTCTCTGCGCATTCTCTTTGCAACCACTCGCAACGCGCCTGGGATTTTGCTATCAAATGCGTCTGTTTGGGTGGATATGGGCGCGGAACGCACTGACCTTCGTCAACTTTTGTGGCTAGTGCAGAGTGAAATCTCGCGCGAGCTCAATGCGCTGCGTGCCGAGCCAGCAGCCAAGTCGCCGCTGCGACCCGTTCACGAACAAATTCTCTCGCTGGTTGGCGAACGGGGTCAATACATGACGGATCTTGTGGCCGGCCTGTCGCTCCCCAAGCAAACCGTCAGCGATTTGGTTGCCGAGCTGGAACGCAGCGGTTTTTTGCAGCGAATTTCCGACCCCGATCACGGTGTGAAGAAGCGAGTTACGCTGGGCACGAAAGGACGCAAGTGGCTCGGCCAGCAGCATGCCTATCTCGACGCCGTCGAAAAGCGGTGGATCAAGCAAGTTGGCAAAAAAGACCTAGAGGCCCTGCGCGCGACGCTGGTGCGGCTCGCTCGCGTTTCTGAGGCGTAGCATCTGCCGAGCGAAACACGCTGAGCCGACCAGCTAGCGGTTGTGGCGGCCGCAATGCGAACGCCCTAGAACAGCGCGTAGATGAGCGACGCCTTTGAAATGGTGTCTAATTTATCGGCTTCTGGGACATACCCTGGCGCAAAGGTGTAGCCAGCGATGGCGCCCAGCGGCGCAGGGTTGGCGTCAAACTTGACCGCAAAGCTTACGTTGAGCGAGGCGCTCTTGCTTAGCTTGGTGGTGATGCCGATTTGGGCGTTGACTCGCAAATCTTCCCCGGCCCCTGCCGTGCCTGTTGGCGTTTCCAGTTCGTTGACATTGATCAGCGCCTCGACGCTGGTGTCAAAGCTGGTGTCGTCGCCAAGCTTGTTTTTGTAGCCGACAAAGGCGCGAGCGGAATGGATGTGGACTGAGGTGCCAGGGCCGGTGCCGACAAGGTTTTCAAATGAATAATCGTAGCCCAGCTCGGCGACGGCTTCGCGGTCGGCCTCTTTGAGCAAGTATCGAGCATAACCAAGTTGGCCGCCGGCGACCAATTCCTTGCCGGCCAGCTCATCGCCGCTCATAAGGCCCGCGGCCCAGAGGGTGTCTGTGGTGCTGAGGAACTTATCAAACCGGCCCTTGACGGCCCAGCTCTGAGCGGTGGTCTTATAGACCGTATCGAGCTCTTGGTCGCTAGAAATGATTTGGTCATTGCCTGCGTCCACCACCGTCAGCGCGCCATTTTTGGCGAGCGCCCCCGCAAGCGTGAGCTCAAGCTTGGTCTCGGGTGTAAGCCGTGAAATCTTGCTGCCGCCCGTAAACGTTAGATTGGCCGAGTTGCCGGTGGTGACCAAGGCGCCAGCTTCCGCGTTGGCGCTCCACGCCGGGGCCTTGACGTCTTTGACGGCGGCTGGGTCCGGGCGGGCAGGCGCCTGGGCATTCGCCGTGTGGGCGTGCAGGAGCAGCGAGGTTAGCGTGGCGGTGAAGAGGGGAAGCATGGGCCGCATAGGTAGTCCTTTGTCAAGATTTGGCGGACCTTACGAAGAACCTCTTGCGCCGGCAAGGCAGTGGGCCACGGAATGCCGGGCGGCCCGTGCCGGTTGCGCTAGACGTGCATGACTTTGACCCCGGAAAGCCGATCCCATAGGACCGCGTGACTCGGCCATCCATCCAAGCGCAAGGTCGCGCGCGCCCATTCGGCGATCGGCAGACACACCAGCACGGGCGAGACCAGCGAGCTCCATGTCGCGGCGGGATAGCGCGCGGCGAGCCAGAATCCCAGGATGGCGGGCGCATAGGCAAAAAGAAACCGCGCCGCCATGGTTCGCGACGGGGGGCGTTCGCGGCCCTGTAGCGCGACTAGCCCGAGCAGCTTCATGCCGAGCGTGCCCTCGAATTCGCGGTGCATCGCGAGGTGCAGCACGGCGTGGGTTAGCCAATAAAGGGACAACTCATCGACGGCGAAAAATATCCATTGCAAGGGCGCCGCGACGAGGGCCGTCACCAGCGCGTCGATGAAGCCCGCATAAGCGCGCAGCACCATGAGGCGGTCAAAACGCGGCGCGGCGCGCTTAATTGCGCCCATATGCGCGCAACGCCCCGTGGATGGCCTCGATAAGGTGCGTCGCCGACCCGACGCGCTCATTGACATCCTTTGCCAAACAGCTCAGGACCAGGGCATCAAGCTCGGGCGTAAGCTCCGGCACCAGCGACGAGGGCGCGGGCGGTGGCGTGTGCACGTGGTGATACATGACAGCGCCCTCGATAAACGGGGGCTGGCCGGTCAGCAGCTCGAACAGGGTGCAGCCCACCGCGTAGAGGTCCGCGCGATGGTCGATGTCGGTGCCGAGCACTTGCTCGGGCGCCATATATAGCGGCGTGCCACGCACCTCGGTCTTGCGAATGGCGAGTTCATTGACGACCCGTGCCAGGCCGAAATCGCCGAGCTTGACCACGCCCTCGCGCGACACGAAAATATTGGCGGGCTTGATGTCGCGATGGATGATCCGTTTGCTATGGGCGTAGGCGAGGCCATTACACAATTGCTCGATAATGGCCAGGGCGCGCTCGGGGGGCAGGGGTTTTACCTGCTTGAGGATGCCCTCAAGCGTGGTGCCGTCGACAAACTCCATGATGAGCAAGGTTTGCGCGCCCTGCGAGGTTTGATCGTAGACCGAAACGATGTTGGAGTGGTTTAGTTGCGCGAGCGACTTGGCCTCTTGCACAAAAAACGCCATCGCTTGCGGGTGCTCTCGCAACTCGGGCGAGAGAATCTTGATCGCAACGGCACGTTCGAGGTTGGTATCCCAGGCGTGAAACACCAAGCCCATGGCGCCGCGGCCAAGCTCGTTGATGATCTGGTAGCGTCCGAGCAGCAGCGTGGTTTGGGTTTCCAGCCCGGGCAAGGACAGGCCCCCGCCGCCGCTAGTGGCGCCGCCGCCGGCGAAGCTGCCAGCAAAGCCGGTCGCGCCAAACCCAGTGGTCTCGCCGCCGCCCATGCTTCCGAGCTCGCTGATGCGGACGCCTTGCGTCATCGAGGGCGCGGCCATCATGTGTGCGGTTTGCATCTCCGCAGGCGCGTTGTGCATCGACTGCAGATAGTTGTCAGGTGGGCCATGATCGGGCGGCATTGCCGGGCCCGTGCCATCGGCGAGGGTAAGGCCGCCGGTAAGTCCGCTTGATGACGGCACCCCCTTGGTGCTCGCCGCCTGTGGCGCTTGTGCCTTCACGGCTTGACGTTCCAGGGTGAGGCCGCCCGAGACCTCGGCTAGCTTGCGTTCCCGTTCGAGATTGACGTGGATCTTGTGAATGGTGAGCGTTGGTACCGAGATCGGACGCGTGAGCTTAGTGCCGTTGCCGTCGATGACCAGCATGTAGGAGCCAACCGGCAGCTTGAGCAACGCCTCGCCATCGCGATTGGTCATGGTGGTGGTGTCGGTTTCGCGGCCTTCGATCCAAAGCTTGACGATCGGCGACTGAACGTCGGAAATATGAATCTTGACATCGGCATAGGTAGGGGCCAGATCGATGGTGGCCAGCTCGCTGCCGCCCCGCTTAAGCGTCACGAAGCGCGTACAACTTTCATCTAGCTCGCGCAGTTCGTCGCCGCGGTCGTAGACGCCAACGACGTGGACAAACCATTGGCCGGGGACAAGTCGGAACTGCGTCGAGGGCCCCGCCAGGTCGACGGTCTTGCGGGTGCGCTTGTGGCCATCGCGCTTGGCCGACGCGCGAAAGGCGTTGGGGTCGCCCAGCGAGGGGCGCGCCGAAAGCTGAGACACGACGATGCGAAAGGCCTCGTTGCGCCCGCCGGGGTCAGACTTGATCCTGACCTCGATGATGCCGTAGCCGCGAATCCACACCACGAGCCCAATGACGAAGAGCAGCAGCACCACGCCCGCCGCCAGGGCAACGAGCTTCATGTTGATCGTCATCCAATCGAGCTTGGGGATGACGGCCGCGGCGCCATTGCCGCGCGCCGACGCGGGGTCAAAGACGAACGCCTCAATGCGCATGCCGCTACCGCTCTTGCTCGCCCCAATAAGCAACACGCCATCACTCTGCATGTCGCGTGCGAAGGCCGCGAGCTCGGGGGTGAGGAGGTTGCTCTTGGAAAATGTCTCATCGCCAAGACGGACGACGACATTGAACGGCGGTTGTGACAGGGCCTTGCGAACCACATCGAAGGCCGCATCGCGATCGAGGACGATAGGCGTAAACAGCGAGTCCTCGGTGAGCCAGCCCACGGCGATGCGACGCCCGCTAAAGGCCGCCGCCCCGGAGGAGGCAAGGAGCTCGCGCATTTGGCTGACGATTGGGTCACTCCCAAGCTTGGGGCCTTCGCTGGCGGTGGCGGCCGCCGCCTTGGTGTTCGTGCTTGTGGCCGCGCGCCCATCCTTGAGCGAGGGCATAAACGATTCCATCTTGCCAACGAGCGTGGCGCTGGCCTTGGCACCCTCGGCATTTCCCGAAGAGGTGAGGGCGGTGCTTAGGTTGCGGTTGAGCTCGATGTTGAGCGGATACAGCTGGGCGGCGCCGGCAAGCATCGTCGCGGCGTCGGCGGGTGTTGCGGCGGTCTCGGCACGCAAGGCTAAGACGAGCAACGAGGGCGAGGCGTTGCCATCTAGCGCCTTGAGGGCCCCGGCGCTGTCGCCAGCCGCGCGCAAGGCGCGAGCTTGCTCGTGGGGCAGCCCGGCGTGGGCATAGGCGTCGCCTGCGGCGCGGTAATTGCCTTGGGCGATATAGATGCGCGCTTGCAATTCCCATGTTGCGCCATCTTCGACGCCCGCGGCGCGCGCGGCCGAGAGGTCCTTGCTGGCGCCGTCGACATCGCCATCGCGCAATTTGAGTTCAGCGCGCAGCCGTAGCCCTGAAGCGCTGCCGCCGGTCGCGGCCGTTTCGATGGCGCCTTTGAGCTGCCCGATGTCGCTCGGGCGCAGATCATCGAGTGAAATCAGCGAAAGCGCGCGATCGCGATCGACATCCGCGGTGGCGCTGCGAATCGCCAGCTTGGCGCGCAGATGCCGGGTGTCTTGCCCTAACGCTTCGGCGGCCACCAGGGTTTTGCGCTCAAGCTCGGGCGAAAGCGATTTGCTTGGCAGCGAGCTTAGAAATGAGATGCCAGCCGGCGTCGGTGCGGCTATGATCTTGCCAATCGCCTTGTCGCGGCGCGCGCTATCGCCGCGCAAGTGGGCCAGCTCCGCCTCGACCGCCCAGTAATCGGGGGTCGTCGGGGGGATACCCTTGAGCTCTTTTTCTGCCGCATCCAGATCTGCCAAGGAAAACTGCGCCCGCGCCCGCGCAATGCGCGAGCGCGCATCGGTGCCGGTCGCGACGCTAGCAATATCTTGTGGCGAGCCAAACCGGCCGACCAGGTCGATGCGCGTCTCGGCGGTCAGCGAGGGCGCCGTCCACACCGAGCGCGCTAGGCTTCGGGCGGCGCCGCTTTCGAGCACGACGCTTGGGTCCGCGGCGCTGAGGCGGGCCGCTGCCTGCAAGGCATCACCGTGAACCAAAAAGGTTTCGGCCGTGGCGTACGTCGCGAGCGAGGGCGCCGAAATGGTTGGCAGCGAGCTGACGCCGCCGAGTGTCTGGCGGGTCCCATCTACGGCGGCGCGCACCAGTTCGGCGACATTGTCATCGGTCGAGGTCGCGGTGTGCGCGGCAACGATGTCGCCGTTGCTGTCGATAACGTGGACGATCATGCGCAAGGTATTGCCATTGCGAATGACTTCGCTTTGGACGCCATATTTGGCGCCGCTTGCGGTAAACACCTCGCCGGGCTTGCTGCGATCGAAGGTGGATATGGCACCGCGCACGACGCCGCCCTTAGCGAGCAGCGTGGTGCCCGCGACGACCGGACGATCGTCGCGGGTGAGCGCCTGACGCAATAATAGCGAGGCGGCCGCGGCCTCGGTGGCTACATAAGGATCGCCGTACACGTCCGCGACCACGACGGGCTGAGCCTCGACGACGGTGGCCGATGTCATGCTCCATGTGGCCGCGAGCAAGAGGGCCACGCCGCTTCGTCGAACTAGGAGCGCCAGAAGCGCATGAAGTTGTCGCACCTAATGATCATGCATAATCGGCCAAGCAAAATGTACCCGGGCATCCCAAATATGACGGGATTACGCAGGGTAGGCCCTTGTGCGACCTCGCGCGCCATGTGGGCAAGCGTGCAGCCCCGGCGGCCAATTTGCGCACGCTATCGAGCGGCCTAATGGGCAGAAATGATGGTGCCGTTGTCCTCGCCGCGCAGTGCGCGGAGGACCTCGCCGGGACGCAAGCCGTTTACGATCTGCAGCTCCTTGCAGAACTGCGCGCGCTGCACGTACTCGACCACCACCCGCTCAACGACCACGTCAGGCAGCTGCTTGGCTTCAAGTTCCGCGGCGGTGATGCGCGGAATATGGACGGCTGCCGCATTCTTTTTGGGGTCGTCAGTATAGAGGCCTTCCTCATCCTTGATGAAGATGGCGCGAGGCGAACCGAGGAACTCGGCGGACAAAAATACGCCGGCGTCCGTGCGATGGGGCGGGATGCGGCTGCCTTCGCTGCGCTTTTCCCAGTAGCCAAACGGCGGCATGCCGCTCATGACCGGAATGCACCCCATGGTCAGGTACAGCGGCAGCTTTTCAAAGTCGTCGGGCAACATGTAGATCCCGCCGTGCTTGGCGAGCAGCATCTGCACCATGCGGCCGTTTTGCATCGGGATATATTTGCCGAGGGTGGCCATAATGCCGACCGGCATTTCGAGGTCGGAGGCAATGGAATAGATGTGACGCGCACGCGTGCCACCGCCTACCAAGACAACGACTTGAATGCCTTCTTGCCGCGCCGCGACGATTTCGTCGAGAATGGGGTAGAGCGCCGTCTTGCCGCGATCGAGGACGCTTTGGCCGCCGATTTTAACGACGCGCACCTTCGGCATTAAGGCGACTGGGGTGTAGGCCTGCGAGTGGTTGGCGTCTAAGGGCTTCAGCAATGATGAGATAGCGATTCGTTCCATGGCGTGCTCCTGGCGTTAGCCCTTGGTGACAATGGTGCCGACGTGCTCGCCCGCGAGCGCGCGGGTGAGCATGCCAGGCTTTAGGCCATTGATGATTTGGATGCTGGTGGTGTTCTTGGCGTGTTCCCACGCGCGATAGAGCGCCGGGTCGAGAATATTTTCCGGCAGCGGCTTGTCGAGCAGCTCGCGCAGGGTGATCTTAGGAATAAAGGTCGCGCTCTTTTCACGCTTTGGATCGGCGGTGTAGAGGCCGTCTTCATCTTTAATGAATATGAGCTGCTTCATGGCCAGCACTTCGGCCATTTGAAAGAGCCCAAAGTCCGAGCCGTGGTCAGGGAGACTGCCTTCCTCTGGGGGCGGCTCCCAGAAGTGAAACGGCGGCACCGAGATGGCGATCGGCAAAATGCCGGACTTGAGATACAGTGGCAGATCCCAAAAGTGGTCGCGTTGCATCGGCATCGAGCCGTGGCGCGCCAGCAAGGTATTGAGCAAGATAGCGTTGAGCTCTTCCATGGCGCCAATGAGCTGCGCGATGCCGCCAACGGGAATGCCGAGATCTTGCGCGACTGCCATGGTGTGCCGCACGCGCGTGCCGCCGCCGACGCCGATCATCATCTTGTGCTTTGGAATAAGCGGGATAATCTCTTCGACGAGCGGCATGATGGCCGCCTTGCCTCGATCGAAGATGCTCTGGCCGCCGATGCTTATCAGCGTGACGTCGGGCAGAATCTGCAGATCGCGTTCGGTCTCGGTGCCCTTGAGCACGTCGCGATTTTGCAGCGATTCACGCATGAGCGCCGAGGAGATGTGGGTGCGGCCATCGCCGGTTACGAGTTGAGTCATGGTGGTTCCTGGGAGGCGGGGGGAGTTTCTGATGGAGGGGCAAGCAGCGGCAGCGCGATCATGCCCGAAAGCGCGCCGAATATGGCATGAACCAGCAGGCCGGGCAGCAGGATCGCGTAGACAATCGCGGGAGGCTCGGTCGCCACCGTCACCAGCATGACCGTGCCAAAACGGCCGAGTGCGGCGATGACGCCGACGATGGACCACACCAGCAGGCGGCGTGCTCGGGCCTGGCCCGCGACGCGGTGCGCGAGAGGGTAGAGCAAGTCAATGATAAGGCCCGGCATGATGTGCTTGGCGATTTCGAAGATGCCGTAGCGGCCGTCGCCAAGCAGAAACGCCACCGTGCCCATGGTGGCGCCGGTGAGGGTGGCGCCAAACTTGGTGCGTGTCTTTGCCGCGGCAAGCAGATAGAGCGGCAGCAAGATCACGCCTTTGTGTCCCGGCGCAAACGGCAGCCCAGGCAGCAGTTTCAGCATTTTGATGCCAATCATTGTCAGGGCCATGCCTGAAATAACCGCGATGTCGCGGCGAGCGTCTGCGGACAAATACGCAGGATCTGCCTGGTCGGTGGAGCCCGCGACGCGGTCGAGATGAGCCGAGACGCGCGCGACGTGGCGGTCAAAGGCGGCGACGAGCACGCTCGCATCGCCCATGGCCAGACGGCGAACTGATTGCATGAAGCCTGGCGCGGCGTCAGACGTCGTCGTGCCGTCGCCCACGGCCTGGGGGGCTGCGCCGCGAAACATCCCGCGGCCGCCACCGCCACCACCACCGCCACCGCCGCCACCACCACCACCACCGCCACCACCGTCGAGCAACAACAGCGTGACATCGATCGCGGTTGCAATACCATTAGGCAGCCCGATAGCGCGCAGTCCCGTCGCAATGGCGCGGGCATCCCCCGCGCGTGCAAGTTGTGAGCTCAGCACGACGATGACGATCCTCAGCACCATAGCGCAGCCGTAGAGCGCCGACGTGGCATTGAGCCGGAGCGTGAACCACCCAAGATCGATGGCATGCCATTGGTCGCGCGTCGGCTGCTCGCTGGCGAACAAGCTGAAGCTGGCGATGATTAACACCGACATCGGCACCAGCTTGCGCAGCTGGCGCCCGAGGGTGCCCAGCCCAATTCCGGCGGCGAGGTACATGGTCGCCAAGGCCATGGCAACCAGGAGCAAGGCCGCCGCGTGATGAACGAAAAAACGCCCAGCGCCACCAACAACACGAAAAGCACGCGCTGTCTTGGGGTTACCCATGAAGGTAGCCGGCCGATCACCGCCGCAACCTAACAGCAATCCCGTGGGTAGGCGCCGCGTTTGGGAAAAAATCAATCGCGGTTGCTCATCCAGGCCTGCGCTTTCTTCAGCAGATCATCCGCCGTAAACGTCAGCTCCACGGCATCGTCGGTGAAGGCGCCGAGGTGGCGGTGCGGGATCTCGACGCGCGCGAGCCGTCCCGTGATGCACTCGGTAAGATCGGCTCGCAGCGAACTCGCGGTCAGCTGCAGCGCGCCAAGCCGGGCCGAGTCTGCTTGCGCGGTTAACTGAAACCGGATCGAAATTGCGCCGCGAACGTCCGCGACGTCATCGCGATCGGCAACACACAGCGCCGCCTCGTTGGCGAGATATTGCGGGAGCCGGCGTCTCACGGCGAGTTGTGCTTCGCGCTGCAGCGTCGCCTCATCTGGTGGCGATTCGGCGAGAATAGGCGTTGAGACGATTTGATCCGCAGGCGCCAATGCTTCAGGTGTAGGTGTCGTCGCGACAGTGTTGACCATAGTAGGCGTCGATTTTGCGTCAATACGCGGCCGCGACGCCCCGTCGTGCCCGCGTTCTGCAGTAGCCTTTAAAGTATCGTGCGTCGAGTTTGTGTTCCAAGGCCGGGTATAAAGCAACCATGTGGTCGCGGCCAACGCGGCGAGCGCGACCGTCGTCCACATTGCTCGCGTGCTTCGCGACGATGCCATGACTCAGTATGCGACGCGGCGCCGCGCTTGACCAGCGGCATCGCGGCGCTGAGCGGGGTGGGGGCGCACACCCCGAATCTGGGGAGTATTCCCCCAGCCTGCGGCAAAATTGCCATGCGCGCCTGCGCCGCAGCGGCCTCTGCGCTCGGCACGAACCTTGCTGTAACAAGCCGGTAACGTCGATTTACTAGGAGACACTATGAACAAGCCAATGAAACAAAATGTGCGTGCTTTGACGGCCCTGGCTGCCCTGGTGGCTCTTTCCTCGGTACCGGCGACCGCTAGCGCGGAAGAAGCGCTGGAAGGGCAGCTCTTTGAGTTGTTCAACGGCGACGGCGCCGGCACCTACCTCGAAAACGAGCGCCTTGGAAATCCAGTCCAGCGCACTAACAATAATCAAATCGGCGCGGGCGCCGAGCATACGCGTTGCGCCTTGGCGACCGAGGGCGCCGGCACGCGCCTGGTTTGTTTCATGACGTCGTCGTATACGGTCAACGCCGTGCCGGTAAACAACACGGTGCAAAGCCTTTGCGTCAGCGCCGCGCTTAGCGCCACCGGCGGCATTACCGATGTCGTGTCACGCTACGTGACCAACAACACGACCAACAATAACAATCGCCGCAACGGTCATGACCCAACCGCCGCGACGGTGCTGGCTGGCACGGCGGTCCTTACGACCTATGAATATCGCCCCAACGGCGCCAACAACACCAACGTGTATGGCCTGGTCGTCGGCCCCCGCTGCGAGGAGCTTGCCCCCCAAACGCTGCTGTTTACGCAAAACAACGACAACGTGCTCGGCTCGGCGCAAGTCGTCACCAACGTTAGCAATCTCGAAGATTCCGCAACCACCACCCGCACCGTCATCTCGGGCATCGGCAACGGCAACGGCGAGGACGCCGGTTGGACGCTTGGCCTCAAGGTCGTCAAGACCGGCAACACCATCACCGTCAGCCGATACAAGGCTGGCATCATGGTCGAAGAAGAAGAGCGCTCGCGCTCGAGCGTGGCGCCGATGATCGCGGCCGACCGCGTCTTGGTTTGCTCGGCCGTTGGCAACACGCAACCGCCAAATCGCGGCGTCGACTGCGCTATCATGGATATGTCTGAGACGCAAAACCTCGGCATTCGCCAATCGCGCCTCGCCAATAAGCGCATCATGGCCGCCGGCAATGGTTATCGTTATGCGACGCCAGGCGTGGTCGCGGTGCGCGATGCGGCCGGCAACCTGACCGGCGACTATATCGTGCAGGTGGTCGAAGTTGATTACCAAAACCGCATCGGCAAGACCAAGGCGCCAACGCGGCTTGGCCTGGCGGTCGTGCGTGCCGACGGCGCGCTGGGTACCATCGATATCGTGTCGCCTCCAAACTTTTCGCTCGGCGGCCTTGGCGACGCTGGCCATCCCCAACTTTGCGGCGCCAACATGGGCGACGACGGCGCCTTTCGCGCCGTGGTTATGCTGCCCAGCATTATCGGCAACGTCGGTGGCGGATCGCTGCGCACCTTTAAGTTCGACACCGTCACCAAGGCGCTGACGCTTGAGACCAGCAACCAGTTTGCGACCGACGGCGGCTGGATGTCGCAAATCTACGGGCAAAACCCAAATACCCCGCAAGGCCGCAACCACGCCAGCTGCATTCCAAACGTGCCCAACCCTGGCTTTGGCATGGCCAACGGCTTTATGCCGCTCGCCAAGAACTTGCTCATCATCCCAACCTCGTATCGCAAGTTTCGCAACAACGATTCGACGCAGGGCATGTCCGAGAAGCTCGCCTTTGGCATCGGCGTGTTTGCCGCTGAAACGGTGCCCCCTGGCACGGAGCCAACGGACCCAACCGACCCAACGGATCCGACCGACCCAACTGACCCCGGCAACCCCAATAACCCCGGCAACGGCAATGCGGGTGGCGGTTGTTCCGCCGGCGCTGGCGGCCTTGGTGGCGCCCCGATGCTGATGGCCATGGGCCTGCTGCTGGCACGCGCGCGCCGCCGCGGCATGAATCGCAACTAACGAGCTTCAGAAAGAGGAATCCCGTGATGAAATCAATCAAGCTCTTTTCAATCATGCTGGTGGCTGGGGCCGGCTGCGTTGGCACCATCGACCCGGGCACGCCCGATCCTGTCACCCCACCTCCCGCAGGCACCGCAGAGGCGACGTTTGTGGCCGAGGTGCAGCCGATGCTGCGCGGCTGCGCGGGCGGTGGCAGCGGCTGCCATGAAGGCTCCGACGCTAATCAAAGCTGGTCGCTGTTTCTTGGCGAAACTGGCGCGGCAGACGACTACGACAAGATCGTTACGGACCTAAACGTCAACGGCAATTTTAACGGCGGCGGCGCGGCCTTGCTCACCAAGCTGGTCGGCCCACACCAAGGCATGGCGGCGTGGACGCAAACTCAAATCGACGCGATTTCCGGCTGGCTTGCCGAGGAGGCCGATGAGCGCGGCATCACCGGCGGCCCACCGCCCGACGATGGCTCGGTTAACGCGTTTCAGGCGATGGAGCGCTTCTCTGGCTGCATGGATATTACGCTGTGGAACAATGCCAACATGGGCACGTGGAGCACGCGCCAGGCCAACGGCGGCACGGCATGCGCCGGCTGCCACAATGCCGGCGCGGGCGGCCTATACATCTCGGCCAACACCGCTACCACATTTGACAATGCGCGCAAGGAGGCCACGAGCTTTGGTTGGTTTCGCCCCATCCCCGATCCAAACCTGCCGGGTTCGAGCATCGTCGAGCCGAACTATGGCGTGTTCGCGGCCTTTGGCGGCGACGGCAGCACGCATCCCAACTTTGGCTACTTGCCAAACAACGAGTATATGGTGCGCCTGAAGACGTTTAACGACGCGGTCATGGCGAAGTTCCTTAATCCCGCCGACCCTTGTCGCACCACGCCGCCGGGCTATCCGGCTCCGTAGGCAAATTGCCGAGCTGGTGCTTATGGCGCCAGCGTATCGCGTTGAAGTCCGCGGCCCGTTAGTGCGTCGAGCGCTGGCAGCTGCGAAACGCTACGTTTGGTATAGAGCATGAGCGCCGTCGCTGGCGTTTCGCCATTAAGCAGGATGGTGCCGCTGGCCTGTTCTGACGAAGCAAACCACGCGGCGCGAAACTGCTCGCCGGTTAGCCGCGCGGTGCGGGCGGTGCCCACGATGAGATCCACCGCTTTGACGCCTTGGGTGTCGACGCCAAAGGTGCCAAGGGTCTGCGCAAGGCTTGGCCGCTCGCCTCGCGCGCTACCCAGCAGGTTGCGCTTGAGCACCGTTGCAATCTTGTCATCGACATAGACACGAATCCCGCCGCGCAGTGGCTGGCCGTAATACGGCACGCCGACGATCGGCACGCCGTCGAGCACGACCTCGTCTTGTGCATCGACCGTGGGCGCCGGCTTGGCGACGAACACCGACATGGCGACGTAGCGGTCATACGTCGTGTTGACGGCAAAATCTCGTGGGCGATAGATGCGTAAAAATCCTTTGCCCTCGTCGGTAAGATCAAAGAAAAACTCGCGGCGGTGCCGGCGCAGATCGTCGCCAGAGACAAACGTCGAGCCGCGCCCCGCGTGAAACACCACGCCGGTGACCTTGGCGACCGGCACGCCGACGCGTTCGAGATATGAGGCGATGTTCCACCTTGGCGCATAGTAAGTCGCGGTGCGTGGGCCCGGATCACCGGCATTAAAGTCGAGGTCGCGCCGCTCCTGGCTCATCGTGGTGACGATGTCGATGGGGAACTCCGCGGCGCGAAAGGCGGCCCGAGGCACGCCATCGACGTAGAGCAACGGCTCGCGCCAGCCCTGGCCACGCGTGCTCGCGTTTTCGGGGTCTTGCCATTTTTCGCCGTGCTTGGCGATGGGGGCGGGAAACGCGCCGACGAGGGCCACGCGACTCGGCCGCGCGTCGATGTCGTCGCCACACGCACCTACCACCAGGCACCCAAGTGAGAGAAGCACCGCCGTCGAACGTTGTGATCGTTGCACGCCCGCAGCCTAGCGCACGTTGGCGCAGCGTGCAGCAAGGCTTGCCTTGTCGCTGCAATGAAGCGACAATTACGTCAATGAAAAAGCAGACGCTTGGTAGCTCGGTGATGTTGGCGATGTGCGCGGCGGCCTTGCCGTTGGCTGTGGGCTGCGACACCGGCGGCGTGGGGGGCGATCCTCCCATGGACGATCTGCCAGAATATATCGACTGCATCGCTGACTTGTCGCTGACCGGGACGTTTGCGCCCTCGGGCGCTTCGGCCCCTGAGGACGGTTGCGTGCCAGATGGCACGTGGACCTTGGCGGTCGCCGTCGCAGACCCTGGCACCTGCGAAGATGTGCCCGTCGAAACCTCGTACGAGTTTGTGGTTGTCCGCGACGGCAACGACACCTTGTCGGCGACCTATGCGCAACAAGGTGAACAGGATTTGTACTTCAGCGTCTCATCCAATTCCAACAATGGCGACTGCAAGGCCAACTTTGAGCTCGGCGCGGCCGATGGCTTAAGCCTTACGATTTTGCGGCCGATCGAGGTCGACGGCGTGATAGGCGGCGCTGGCGAGTACGAGCACTACTCTGAGCCGCAGCTCTAAGCCTGTGTACGCGGTTTGCCGCGGCGCTAAGTGACAAAGTCGGGCGGTGTTTGTTGGCAGTACTCAATTAGGTCAGGCAGCGCCCTCGGTGCGAAGCCGCGCCACAGCACGGCCCAGTGCACGTCCCCGACGACCATCTTGTGCCAACCATCGGCCTGCTCGCGGTACCACGCGGTGATCGGGTTGTTCATGCGGCTGCGCCAAAACAGCTGCTCGTAATCTTGCGACAGCACGCGCCATAGGTCGCCGCCAACGCCTTCGCCGCGAGCTTCAAGGGTGACGGCGAACTTGCTGAGATAGGGCCCAAGTGCGGTGCGCGTCACCACGGCGGCGCCGCGATAGACATCGGCGACGTAGGCGCGTTCAAAGCCGCGGTCGCGAAACCCTGGCGCCAGCGTCTTGCCAAACGCCGCCTCGACCAACGTTACTAAGCGGTCGCCGTCGAGCTCGCGCCAATCAGAAAAGCGCTGCACGATCGAGCCGCGGCGCAACATGGTGCCGGCACCCTTGACCGTAAAGAGTTCGCGCAAAAGATCGAGCGGCGAGGTCACCGAAACCGTCAGCGCTTGCGGCACCGTGGCGATGAGGCGGTCGACTTGCCGCACCAGTTCGGCTTGGGCAGGTGGCAAGCGCGGGATGAGGGCGTCTTTCTCGGTCGTGAGGTTGACCATCGACACCACGCCACCGCCGCGGGGCATAAGGCCGGAACGGCTCGAGAGAAACACGACGCGGCGGGTGCGCAGCTCGGTGACGAGCTCGGCGAGCGCGTCAAAGCCCTCCGGGTCCCTGCCATCTTCAAGCGCGATCATCGGCACGCGTTCGCGGCGGATGTGATGCCGCGCATCCTTGGCGGTCACCACGTCGCAGGGCACCTCGCGCTCGAGCACCGCGCGCACGCGCTCAAGCGTGCGGCCGGCGGTCTTGGTGCCCATGGCGCCAAACACGAGGACGGGAAAAAGGTTTAGCTGCGCCAAAAAACGCAAATCGACGACGAGGGCGAGCAGCGCGTCCTTGGCGACGTTATCCGAGACGTGAATCGCGGCGAACTGCTCCGGCTCGGCGCGAAACAGCTTGAGGTATTGCTCGGCCTCGTTGGGGCGGCCGATGCTCGACAAGAAGCGCAGCACCAGCTCGCGCGGTTCGATCGGGTCGGCGGTTGGCACGCTGGGAACGAGGCTCATCGCGGGTCGTTCAATACACCAACCAGCAGCGAAGTAAACCAAAGAAGGTCGTCGATGGCGACCGACTCATCGGGTGCGTGCGCGGCCGAGATGTCGCCAGGGCCGATTACCACCGCATCGATGCCAGCCTCCGCCCACCACGCAGCCTCCGTCCAGAAGTCGACCTGCACCGCAGGCACGCCGTGGCGTTGCAACACGGGCTCAAGCCACGACGTATGCGCGGCGCGAAACGGCGGTTGGTCGAGCGTGCACGCCTGCGTGACCGAAGGTGGCATCGTCGCCACCACGGCGGCCACTTCGCGCGCCCACACGGCGCCGTCAAATCCAGGCGGCGGTCGCACCGACCACACCATGTCGCCGTGTTGCGGGATGACATTGAACGCCACGCCGCCGGTGAGCTGCCCGAGATTGAAACACATGGTGCGTTCGCCGCACGCCGCGGTACTTTGCGTTGCGCGCGCGAGGGCGGCAAGCGCGTCGCCGAGGCGGGCGAGGTCGAGCAATGGCGCAGGGGTGGCATCTGCACGCGATGAGTGCCCGCCGGGGCCATGTGCCTGCGCGCGATATCCCATGATGCCGCGGTGGGCGATGCCGGCTTGACGCGCGGTGGGTTCGCAGACGATCACGCGCTCAATGCCAGCGGCGTGGGGCGAGGCGAGAAACGCTTGCATCACAGCGGTGTGGTTTTCTTCGTCGCCGGAAAACAGCACGCCGAGATGCTGGCGTGCGGCTGCGGGCACTTGCGCCAGCGCCTCGAGCGTGCAGGCAATCGCACTCTTGGTATCACACGCGCCCAGGCCCCAAACGCGGGCGGCATCGACCGCGGGCGTCCACGGCGCACGCGTCCAGCCACTGTTGGGCGGCACCGTATCGACGTGGGCATTGATAACCAGCGTGGGCGTGCCCCAGCGGGCAAAAACGTAGGCGCCTGGGTCGCCGTCGCCGCGTGGCACGCGCTGCAGCACGATCTCATCGGGCCCAAACTCGCCTAGCCAGGCCGCCAGCGCCTGGCAGCACGCGTATTCGTCGCCGACCGACGTCGCGTCTAGGCGCTGATGCGTCGGCATGGCGATGAGCGCGGCGAGGCGCGAGGTCAGGCGTTCAACGTTGGTGGTCATGAGCGGGGCCTTCCTCGCGTCCCCGGCCGATTCATGTCGGGACACGCCTTACATCGACAGTGCCATGATTTCCCTCACATGTGGGCGCGCGGCGCTGCGATCTCTTGATCGACTCTCGTCGGCAATGCGCTACCCTTAAGACATGCCGCCAGGACCACCAGACAACTTGTCGATGATTAGACGCGTGCTGGGCGATGGGTATGTGGCGCTGGCCCTGGTCGAGCTTGGCGTCGTCGAGCGGCCAGGTGACGGCGTTACCAAGGTCAACGTGGTGGTCAAAGAGGGCGCGCTTGAGGTCGCGGTGCATAGCGAAGGGGTTGGCTTAGTTGATGCCGTGTTCCAAGCCTTGCACGCGCGCTATGCCCCCGAGTACCAGTCGCTAAGTTCGATCGCCTTGGTTGGTTTTGCGGTATCGACCGCGATCGAGTCGGGCCGCGGTATTCGCACCGATGCGACGTGTACCGTGACAATCGACGTTACCAATTCGATGGGGCGGCGCTTTACCTTCCAGGATACGTCGCGGTCGATGACCTCGTCAGCGACGCGCGCCGTGCTAGCCATGGTTGAGCACTTCGTAAACTCCGAACGCGCCTTCGTGACGCTTTACAATGCGCGGCAAGATGCGCAGCAGCGCGGACGAGTTGACCTCGTGGGGCGCTTTACCGCCGAGCTCGCCGAGGTCGTCAAAAGCACGAGCTACACCGAGGTGATTGAGCGCATGCAGCGCGAGCTGGGTTAGTGCCTCCAGGGACAGGTGGTGCGGCAATCGCCGCGATCGCCAGCTCGCAGATTCATGGGGACGGTGTTGTGTATTTCCGCCAGCTTAGGCAATATGAACGTCGTGAACGCAATCAAATTATTCGTCGTTGGCGTGTTGGCGGCAGGTGCCATTGGTGGCATCAGCGCAATGGCCGGTGCCGTGGCGCAAGCGGACTCGGTCGAGCCGCCGCTTAGCGAGGCGACGCCCCCAATCGAGGCGACGCCGGTTTTGGGGCCCGTGCCGGTTGCAAGTGCACCCGACGCTGACATTGAGCCTGATGCTAGCAAGCGCACGACAATCATGCGCCTGGGTTTCTATGCGCACGCGCGCTATCGCTGGGTGCAAAACGACCCCGATTCGGTGTCCGACGAAAATGGCTTTGCGCTCAGCCGCGTGCGGCCAAACTGGCAAGCCGAGCGCGAGATATCGCCGGGCGTCATCGCGCGCGCTCGCCTTGAGGGCGAACTCATGCCGCAATTTGGCTTGGTCGATGCATTCATGGGCGTCGTGATCGATGGCCGCTATTCGCTCGACGTTGGGCAACAACGCGCGCCGGTGTCGCGGCGCGGCTTGACCTCGGAGTCGTCGCTGGCCTTTCCCGAGCAGGCGGCGTTGGCGCAGCTCGCGCCTGGGCGACAAATCGGCGCGCTGCTCCGCGCGCGCGATCCGTTTACCGATTGGGTCACGTTGTCGCTGGGCGTGTTTAACGGCGAAGGCCGCAACCAAACCCAGAATATCGACGAAAAATATCTGTTTGCCGGACGCCTCGCGATCACACCGCTTGGCACCGATCGCTACGCCGAGTCGGCCTTTGGCGGCGATTTTGTCACGCTGGCGGTTTCGGCCGCGACCAACTCGCTTGAGGTCAGCGCCAATCGCGAGGAAGTCGTCACCTTAGGCGTTGACCTGGCTGGGTCCTATGGTGGGTTCTCAGGCGCCATCGAGTATTTGCAAGCAGAACATTCCTTTGAAGACAGCGTCGCAATTCCAAACTATCGCGCTAACGGGTTCTCGGCCCAGGTCAACTATTTGCTACCGCCGATTGGCGGGGTGCCGGGGCGCCTCGAGATTGGCGCGCGCGTCGACGAGATCGACGAAAACGACACCATCGGCATCGACCAACCCGGCGACGAAAATCAGTCGCTGCGCGCTTACAGCGGCGTGGTGTCGCACTATTTTGCCAAGCATGATCTGAAAGTTTCCATGTCGTACGCCCACATCGTCGAAGTCGAAGATGTCGATCGCAATGGTAATGATGCGACCTTTGGCAACGATCAGTTTTTGCTCCAGATGACGTATCGAGGAGAGCAATAATGAACTCTTTTAATGAACAATTGGCGCCGTTGGTCGTGCGCCTTACGCTCGTAGCGGGCGTGGTGCTGGGCCTTGCGGCGTGCGTGCGCGGCGCCCCCTCAAGCGACCCGGGTAATCAACAGCTCACCGGCGGGACCATCGCACTGCAAGGTTGCGGCTACAGCATGACCACGCGCGAGGGCGCGTCGCCGCCGGTACTGGGCGAAGGCGCCTTTGGCAGCGATCCAACTCCGCGGCTGGTTCACCTCGGGCTCGCCAGCGATCCGACAACGTCGGTGACCATCTCGTGGCGGACCGCCGACGAAACGACCAAGGCGACTTATGTTCGCTTTGGGACCGACGCGGATTTGGCGAGCGAGCAGCAGGGCGTGACGTTTGTTTATAAGCCGGGCATCTCGGCGACAGATCCAGAGGTGCGCATCCATGAGGCACATCTGTGCGGGCTGCAGCCTGGCACGGAGTATCAATACAAAGTTGGCGGGGAAACCGACGGCGCTGCGCACTGGTCGCCCGTGTATTCGTTTCGCACCGCGCCCGAAGTGACCGACGATACGGTGGTCTCGCTCGCGATCGTGGGCGATAGCCGCAGCGGCTATGACGTGTGGAGTGCGCTGGTTGGCGAGCTCGATGCTCGGTCGCCGGACCTCATCTTGTTTTCAGGCGATGCCGTGATGTTTGGTCATGTGCAGACGGAGTGGGAGACCTTTTTTGAGCAGGGGGCGAGCCTCTTGACCAAAGTGCCCATGGTGGCCGCGCACGGCAACCACGAGGCAAATTCGGTGACCTACTATTCGCAGGTCGCGCTGCCCGGCGACGAAGAAAACTACAGCCTCGATTATGGCCATGCGCATGTCACGGTGCTCAATGACACGCCGCTTAATACCTCGGACCTTTCGGGCAAGATCGCCGATTTTCTCTCCGCCGATCTCGCGGCGAACGCCAGCGCCCCGTGGAAGTTCGTCATGCACCATCGTCCGACGTATTCATCGTCGACGAGCCATGGCAGCGACGAGACGTTGCGCGCGCTGTGGGCACCCATCTTCGATGCCAACGACGTTGACCTAGTCCTAAATGGCCACGATCACAACTACGAGCGCAGCAAACCGATGAAAGGCAATGCGGCGCAGGCCTCGCCGGCCGACGGCACCGTGTACCTGGTGACCGGCGGCGCGGGCGCCTCGCTCTATGAAAACGGCGATACGCCGGCCTTCACCGAATATTCGGAAAAGACCTACAACGCCGCGGTCATCGAGGTGCGCAAGAACTCGTGGACGGTCACCTCGTTTAAACCAGATGGCACGCCGATTGAGTCGCCGTTTGGTGAGACGACGGAGTAGCGCTTGCGCGCGCGCCAAGGCTGGGCAGCCGTCGCCGTCGCGATCGCCGTGTTGTTGGCGATGCCTCGCGCCGGCGCCGCCACGCCAACGCCGGCCGAATTTGACGGCGCCATGAAGGCGATGCTTGCCGGCGATTTGGCGGCCGCCCAGCGCGGCTTTGAGGCGGTGGCTGGAGGCGCCGACGCGGCGTGGGCCGATGATGGCCTGCGCGAGGCGGCGCGCGTCGCCGAATTGCGCGGTCGCTACGGCGAGGCGCAGGCGCACTATCGCGAGCTAATCGCCCGCTTTCCTGAAAGCCCGTACGTGCGCCACGCCGAAGCGAGGCTTGGCTATCTGGCGCGCATCGTTGGTGAAGACGCGGCGTTCAGCGCGGCGCAAGCAGAGCGCGAGGCGCTGATGCAGCAGGCGGCTCGGCTCGAAGATCCGGCGCCGGCGCTCGTCGCCCTCGAAGCCCTCTTGCGCCGCGAGCCGCAGTTGCCCGCCTGGCCCGATGCGGCGCGCTGGCTTGGCGAGCAGTGGCTGCAGCAAGGTGATCTTGATCGCGGCCTGGCGTGGTTTCGCGAGCTCGCGGCTCGTCCCGGTGAAAACGCAGACGCTCGCAAGCGCGCGTTAGCCTCGGCCTTGGTGCAGGTTGGTCGCTTAGGCGAGGCCACCACCATCATCGCCTCGCTAGACAGCAAGGGCGACGTCACCCAACGCGCGGCCTTGGCCGAACTGAGGCGCAAGTTGGCCAGCGCGCAGCGCCAGCGGATGTGGCGGACGGTCGCCTTGGTGTGGCTCGCTGGGTTTGCGCTGGTCATGGTTGTATTCGTGTTGCGTCGTGGGGCGCGCCAATGGCGCGAACGCTTAGCGCCTGATCTTGCGGTCGCTTACATGATCCCTATCGGCGCGGGTCTCGTGGCCATGTCCTATTCACGCCAACCCATGGTGGCCGCGGCGACGCTGTGGATCGTCGTAGTTGCCACTTTGCTGACCTGGGTACTCGGTTGCGCCCTGCGCACCAAGCCGCGCCAGGCCGTAGCCTTTGCAATGATCGGCGGTGCGGTGATCGCGGCGGCGGCGCTGGTGTACGTCGCCGTCACGCAAGACCGCCTCATCGACATGTTGATCGAAACCTGGCGCTACGGCCACGATCCCGCCTAGGGTCTCGCTCGCACGTTGTTAGGGCGCCGCGCGCAAACGGCGCAGCGTGCCGCCGCGGTTGGTGAGATACAATTCGCCGTCGCCACCGGCATAGATGCTGGTGATTTCCTGGCCGAATGAGCCCGCAAGCTGGCGCCGGTTGCTGACGCTGTTGCCATCATAGGCGAGCGCCCATACCTCGCCGGCGCAATAGTCGCCGTAGAGGTAGTCGCCCACCAATGCCGGCATGCAAGTGCCGCGGTACACCGCGCCGCCGATGACCGAGCACCAACCGTCGCCGTGGGTATGCTCGCTAATGGGCGGCGTTTGCGGCGTGTCGCAGCCACCGCCGCCGATGCCGGTGCAGGTATTTCCTTCCCATAGCCGCCACCCGTAGTTGACGCTGGCGGTGGTGCTTGGGACGGCGTTGACCTCTTCGATTGCGTTTTGCCCGACGTCGCCGATGTAAAGCATCGCGGCAACGGCATCGACCGAGAACCGCCACGGGTTGCGCAACCCGCTCGCCCAAATTTCTGGGCGCGGGTCGGTGGCCCCATCAGCGCTGCCTGCGAAGGGATTGTCGGCCGGTATGCCATACGCCTTGCCGGCGGTGACCGCATCGACATCGATGCGGAGCAACTTGCCGAGCAGCCGCGTGTTGTTCTGGGCGTTGTTGTCAGGTTGGTCGTTGGCGTTGCCGCCGTCGCCGAGCGCGACGAGCAACATGCCATCGGGGGCAAATTCGATCATGCCGCCATTGTGATTGGAAAACGGTTGCGCGACGACGAGCAAGGTCGCCCCACTTGATGCATCGCCCAGGCCATTTTCGCCCACGCCGTACTCGGCAACGACGGTCGCGCCGTCGGGCGAGCGGGTGTAGTTAACAAAGAAGCGGCCATTCTCGGCAAATCCCGGATGGAAGGCGAGGCCTAGTAGGCCTTGCTCGTTGCCAGTCGCTCGCACCGGGCCGCCCGCGCTCGCTCGCAAGTCAAGGAACGTCCCACGCGTCTCGCCGAGCATGATGATGCGGCCGCCCTGTTCGACGACAAACAACCGGGCATCGCCCGCAGGTGCCGTGACTAAGACGGGGTCAAGGAAGCCAGAGGCAACGACATCGCTGGTGACGCCCGTGTCGTCGCTTGCCACGCATGGCGCAATGGGCTCATAAGGGGCATCCGTTGGCGCGTCGCTTGCGGCATCGCTGGGCGCATCCACCTGACCATCGGGCGTCGCCCCGTTGCCGCCCCGGCACCCGATTGCGCTGACGAGCAGTAAGGTTAAAGTCGGTTTGCCCATTTTCCAAATCCAATCAGCACCAGCGCAGCCAAGGCGACAGGCACCACCATAAGCATCACACTTGCCCACGTTTGCACCAGCGCCCAGTAGGTAAGTCCCACCATGACCCCCAGCGCAAACACCAACGCCGCGAGCAAATACCCCCACGCCTGAACCTTTTTCTTAAGCATGATGCGCTCGAGGCGGCCGAGAAAGGCATCGGTCTGCGCCGGCGTTAGTTGTTTGAGCAGGGCGGCCATTGCGACCGGATCTCGCGGATCGACGTCGAGCTTGCGCGTCGGTGGTTGCTCGGACGTGGGCTTGGCCGCCATGGCGTCAACTCTACACGCAGGCCGCTAAGCGGGCCGGTTTGCCGCAAAAAAAATTGGGGTTACGGTGGGCGCAGTCACATCGCGGGGTTGCACGGTTTGCGCCTGGGTCCTAAGGTGCCCAGATGGCGATGGTGCGCATCACGGATGACCTGGGGCGCCACCTAGTGCTGCCCGTGCCCAGCCGCGTGGTGTCGCTGGTGCCAAGCGACACCTATTCGCTGCAGGCCTTGGATTGCGGCGACCGCCTGGTTGGCATTAGCGACTATTGCAGCCCGGGCCCCACGGTGCAGGCCTCGCGTGTCGGTGGCCCCGGGCATCCACGGCTCGATGACATTCTGGCGCTGCGCCCCGATGTCGTGCTCGCGAGCCAGGAACAAAACCCGCGCTGGTTGCTGGAACGGCTGGCGCAGCCGGACCTCGACGGCACGCGGGTGGCGCTCTATGTGTCCCTGCCGCGGCGCTTTGCCGATGGCGTCGCTCACGTCGCGCGGCTCGCCAAGCTGCTCGGCGTCGCGGGAAGCGAGCCCGCGAAGGCATTGCTACGTCGTGGCTACGACGAAATTAACCGTCCGCCTTGGCCGGTGTGGACTACCGCTTTTGTGCCGATTTGGCATGATCCTTGGACGACGCTTAATGATGAAACCTTTGGCGCCAACATGTTACGACGCGTCGGCATGGCAAACGTGTTCGGCGGAGGGCCCACTCTCAAGCGGCTAGCGATGGACCTGGCGGGCAAGGCGCCACAGACTGGCGATGGCGCGGCCGATAGCCGGCAGCCACGCGTCACCTTGGCCGATATTGTCGCGCGCGGCCCGGGCTTAGCTGTCTTGCCCGATGAGCCCTACATTTTTGGCGATGCGGAGGGCGCCGAGCTGACCTGCGCCATGCCGCAGCTGCGCGTGTCACATGTGGCGGGCAAAGATCTGTTTTGGCCGGGCGCGTGGAGTATTGAGGCAGCGCCGCGCCTGCGCGCGTGGGCCAAGCAATTGCGTCCAGAGGGGTCGATATGAAACGAATCTATATCCTAGACGGACACGGGTATGTTTTTCGCGCTTACTTCGCGCTGATGACGGGTGGCCGAGGCGACCGACGAGATGTGCGGCTGTCGCGCGCCGACGGCATGCCCACGGGGGCGCTGTATATTTTTTCGCGCATGCTGATGCGCCTGCACGAAGAAGTGAACCCGGCGCACGTGGTGGTGGTGTTCGACGCGGGTTCCAAGAGTTTTCGCAACGACATGTATCCCGAGTACAAGGCGAATCGCCCAGAGGCCCCGGAAGACTTGGAGATTCAGTTTCCGTTTTTCCGCCGTGTGGTGGAGGCGATGCATTGGCCCGTGCTCGAGGTGCCAGGCGTCGAGGCTGACGACGTGATCGCCACGTTGGCGGTGCAGGCCAAGGCGCAAGGTTGGGCGGCCACGGTGTATTCCGCTGACAAAGACTTAATGCAATTGGTCGGCGACGGCATTGAGATGGTCGATTCGCTCAATAATAAGCGGTACGAGCCCGCCGACGTTGAGGCAAAATTTGGCGTGCCGCCGGCGCAGGTTGCGGATTATTTGGCCTTGGTTGGCGACACCGCGGACAACATCCCCGGCATGGCCGGCGTGGGCGCCAAGACGGCCGCGACGTTGCTAGGGACGTATGGATCGATCGATGCAATGATTGCGGCAAATCCCGTGGTGCCGCGGCTGAAAGTCAAACAGCCCTTTGGTGATGCAGAGGTGGTGGCGCGGCTCAAATTGTCGCGCGCGCTCGTGGAACTGAAAACCGATGTGCCGGTTGAGAAAAATTTCGAGGCGTTTGCGGTGGCGCCATGGCAGGCGCGCGATGTCTCAAAGCTAACCGCGCTGTTTCGCGAGCTCGAGTTCACCGGCATGGCGACGCGGGTGGAGCAAGCGGCGACTGCGCCAGCGGCGCCGGTGGCAGGTGATAGCGCCGCGCCAACCGCCACCGGGACAGCGACAGAGCCGGTCACCCACACGTCGGTAGCGAGCGCCTTCGCTATCGCGCGCGACGGCGACACGGCGCTTGCCGAGTTGTGCGCGGGGGCGACCGCAGCCGGCAGCGTTGCATGCATAATCGAGACGACCAAAGAGCGCTCTGATCGATGCACGATGGTTGGCATTGCTCTCGCCACCGCGGCGGGGCCAGCGGTCTATGTCCCCATCGCGCATTATTACTTGGGCGCACCATCAGCGCTTTCGGCGGCGACCTTGGCGCCACTGCGCGCGCTATTTGCCAATCCCAGCGTCAGCAAGCTCACCTACGACGCTAAGCTTGCGCGGCAAGTGCTGCTGCGCGCCGGCTATGACGTGGCCGGCACCATCGACGACCTCATGCTGATGGCGTTCTTGGCCGCCTCCGATGTGCCAGCGCCGTCGGTTGAGGCCTTGGCTCGCGACCTGGCGCACACACAGGTGGCACCGCGCGGAGAGGCGATGGGCAAGTCAAACGATTCATTCGCGGCGGTCGACGTCGCATCGGCGGCGGCGCACGTCGGCGCGGTGGCGCGCGCGTTGCCGGCGGCGGCGGCGGCCCTAAGACCAACGCTTGACGCCCATGCCTTGATGCCGCTGTATCGCGACATGGAGCTGCCAACCTGCGAACTCTTGGCAGTTATGGAAATGCGTGGCGTGGCGATTGATGCCGCGCACTTTGCGGCGATGTCGCAGCGGATCGCGCAAACCATCGCCGAGCTGCAGGCTTCGGTCTTTAATGACGTCGGCGGCGAATTCAATCTCGGCTCGCCCAAACAGCTCGGACACATTTTGTTTGACACCTTGGGCCTGCCCACAGCCGGCGTGCGCAAGACCAAGACCGGCGGCTATTCGACGGATCACGAAGTGCTCGAACAACTTGCCGACACGCATCCCGCGGTCAGCAAGATCTTGAAGCACCGCGAGCTGCTCAAGCTCAAAGGCACCTATCTCGATGCCTTGCCGCCGCTGGTGCATCCGGTCACTGGCCGCCTGCACACCAACTATCATCAGGCTGTCGCCGCCACCGGGCGCCTCTCGTCGCAAGATCCAAATCTGCAGAACATTCCCATCCGCACCGAGGAAGGCCGCGAGATTCGCCGCGGTTTTGTCGGCGGCCCCGGCAAGGTGCTGGTGGCGGCCGACTACTCGCAGATCGAGCTGCGCATCCTGGCGCATCTGTCGCAGGACGCGATGCTGATCAAGGCCTTTGGCGAAGGCATCGATATTCACACTCAAACTGCCGCGCTGGTGTTCGGCATGCCGCCTGCCAAGGTGACGTCGCATGAACGCCGGGTCGCCAAGGCGGTCAACTACGGCCTCATGTACGGTCAGTCCGATTTTGGCTTGGCGCGCGCGCTCGATATTCCGCGCCGGCAGGCCAAAGAATACTCCGACAAGTATTTTCAGACGTTTCCCACCATTCGCGAATTTATGCAGACGGTGGTCGACCAAGCGCGGCGCGATGGCGGCATCACCACCATCTTTGGTCGCTGGCGCCCCATCCCTAATCTCGATTCCAAGAACATCCCGGCGCGCAAGGCCGCCGAGCGCATCGCGCAAAACACGCCGATGCAGGGCGCCGGCGCCGATATCATTAAGCTCGCAATGATCGCCTGTGAGCGGCGCATTGCGCAGGGCAAGCTGCCGGCTGCGATGATCTTATCGGTGCACGACGAACTGGTGTTCGAGGTCGAACCAAAACACGCCGACGCCGTGGCCGCCGCGATGAAGCACGAGATGGAAGGCGTCGCCAAGCTCTCGGTGCCGCTCGAAGTTGAAGTTGGCATCGCCGCGAACTGGGCCGATGCATGAGCGGGGCAGGTGGCGACGCGAACATCATCGGCGGTGAGCCGATTGCGTCCGCCGTGGTGCCCGCCGTTGTCGCCCTGGTCGACGGCGACGGGCTTTGCACCGGCGCGTTGGTTTCCGCGCGCCACGTGCTGACCGCCGGGCATTGCACCGATGCGTTTGCGCTTACGGATCCAACGTTTGCCGCGTTGGTGGTGCACGTCGGTACCAACAATCCAAGCGACGATCCTGGCATCGAAGTCGGCGTCATCGCCGTACATCGTTACGAGCCATCCGACCTCGCCGTGGTCGAGTTGGTGCCAACCGCGGCGCTTGACGATATCTCGGTGCTGGTGCCAACTGTCGTCGATCGCTTCGGCGATGGCCTCGCCACCGCCGGCTTTGGCGTTTATGACTTAGACCCCAGCAGCGCCGGCGTGCTGCACGCGCTGAGCGACTTGCAACAAGCCACATGCCCCGCCGGCAGCGTCGACAAGGTCTGCTTCGCCGACGCGAGCCGCGGCGTTTGCTTCGGCGACAGCGGCGCGCCGCTCTGGTCCGCCGCGCAGCCCGACGCCTTGCTCGGCGTCATCTCCACCGTCACTAACCCCGGCTGCACCGGCACCGCGACTGCAACCCGCATCACCGCCGATGCCGCGGAATTCCTCCGCAGCCACGACATTGTCGTCAGCGACACCCGCGGCGGCAGCTGCGCCGCGAGCGCGCCAACGGTTGCTGCATGGTTACCATTGTTTATTGCGATGCTCGTCGCGATGCCGCGCCGCAGGATGGCTCGCTAGTCACGACGGTCGCGGCGGCGTCCGGCATGCACCTCGGCGTGCTCAAACAGTCCTCGCGTTGACGAGACCGCGCGGCGCTGGCGGCTGCGCGGACGTTTGGCGAGAACGCGATCAGGTGTGCTCGCGAGTGAACGCTGCGGAACTGCGCCGCCGAGGAGCATGACCGTCCACCACCGCGACCTGCGGCGTATGCGTTGGAGATGTTCGCCACCGCGGTGTTCTCGTGTTCCGCGACATCACATGGCGCGCAATTTCGCAACAACGGCACATCCTTCGGTAAATCCACCCTGGCATGCTTGCTCGAAAAGCGCGAGGGCCTTGGCTACGTCCGGGGTAACACCAGGGCCGTCAACATACAGCATGCCGAGGGTGAAACACCCTCCCATGTCACCCCCTTGGCAAGCCGTGTCGTACAGCGCAGCGGCCTTAGGGGCGTCTTTCGAAACACCGGCGCCGGTCTCGTACATGACTGCAAGGTTGTAGCAGCCTTTCATGTAGTCGCCTTTGCAGGCCTGTTCGTAAAGGGCAGCGGCTTTGACAGTGTCTTTGGCGATGACGCTACCTTCGTGATGCATCACCCCAAGGTTGAAGCAGCACCGCATGATGCCGCCTTTGCAGGCCTGTTCGTAAAGGGCCGCGGCTTTGGCGACGTCGCGGGCAACGCCGATCCCATGCAGATGCATTTCGCCAAGGCTAAAACATCCATTCATGTCGTTGCCTTGGCAGGCCTTATCGTAAAGTGCTGCGGCTTTACCGGCGTCCTGGGATACACCGCTTCCGTTCTCATACAGAGACCCGAGCAAGGAGCACGCTCCCATATCGCCGCCATGACAAGCCGCCTCAAAGAGTGATACGGCTTTGGAAAGGTCTTTGACTACGCCGTTGCCGCGGGCATACATCACGCCCAGGCTGGAGCAGCGATGCATGTCGCCGCCTCGGCAGGCCTTGTCGTATAGGGTTGCGGCCTTGGCGGCGTCTCTGGCAACGCCAGTGCCGCTCAGATAGAACCCGCCGAGGTTAGAACAGGCTGTCATGTCGCCGCTTTCGCAAGCGGCCTCAGCAGCTTTAATTAGTTCTGGCGTATCAGCAGAAGCCGGTGCGGCAGCCGTAGCGACTGGAGCGGCCTCGGGGGCGGACGCCGACTTCGCGGCTTCGGCGGATGGTGGCGCCTTCTTGTTGCACGCGGCGGCGCTAAGCAGCAGTGCGCACAGCCTAGCGGTGGCTAAAGCGCGGAGGGTTCGGGGAGTTGGCAACATTGTGCGTGGCTAGCAAGGAGGCTTGGGGCGTGCAACTTAATTAAGGGGCAGCCCAAGCCTTAGCGACGGATGAGGCCCGTGAGCAGCGCGACCAGCCGATCGGCGACGGCGATGCAGCGCACGGCATGGTGTTCGGCGGTGTCGTGCGTGGTGGCGGCAATCTCGACCGCTGCGGCGGTTTCGCCAGCCTTGCCACGCGCGATGCCAAACACCCGCGCCTTGTCCGCGGGCGACACGCGCGATGCGGCCTCGGCAATATTGAGGCACGCGCTCTTGGCTGCCCTCAGCGCCTAGTGCCGTGTCCCAGATGTTATGAGTTAGGCTGCGCCGGGATGACGTCCGAGGCCAAGGCGCGAGGAGTGGAGTTTGGTGGTTCCAAACGACCGACGAGCAACGCTGGCATCGGGCGTCAGACCTAGCAGGGTGGCTCATGTTATCTGGGACACGGCACTAAGTCTTTAGCTTGGCATCCTTGATGTCCGCCGCGCGGACGCAAACAAGTAACTCAAGCGCAACTTCGTACGCCAAGAGGCCGTGATGATTTAACCGAGAACGTGGAGCGGCTGTAATTGCATTGGTCATACCCTAATGGCGCGCAGGCGCCGTGACAGCGCTTCGAAAGTGCTTGAGTAGCTTAAGCGCTGGCCGCGGCGGTTGCGCGATGGTGGGTGTGACCGATGCAATTGCAGCCGCGAGTTATCGAGCGGGTTCAGGTTCAGGTCCAGGAAGAGGGAAACAGGAAGAGGGGACGGGGAAGAGGGGGCCCGTCAAGGGCGGCACGATTGGCGGGTACCCCGAACCCTTGGCCCTGAACGCAAACCCCTGTTCTGGGACCCTCTTCCCGATCCTGAACCCAAACCCTCTCCCGCGCCAGGCACTGAAGAAGTTCGATTCGTTCGAATCAGCCTAGCGCGACGCGAGTAGGCTATGCGCATTTTGACGGCGGTGCGATGGCGAACACGCGCATGACACCGCGTGGTTGCGTGGAAATAAATCAGACGTTTGAAAAAAATGCTTATCGCGCGCGGGTGCACGACAATAAAACAGTCTTATCAGCGCGGCGCGTCGAGCATCGTTACGCAATGAGTCACGTCATGTCCGTTATGATCTAGCGTGACGATGTTCATGTTAATAAAACGTACTTAATCGCGTTCGTGAAAAAATATTCCTACGCGCGCTAGAGAACAGAAAATGTCGACGATTTTACGATTGACGATGTTGGGGCTTGCTCGTTATCAAGTTGGCACATGAAAAAAAACTTTAATCGAAAACTTGAACTCAAATCGCAACCAATGGCCATGCTTGGCGATGTCGCGGGCGGAAAGGATACGGTCACTACCTTCTATTGTACGTCGATCGGCAATTGCAGCGGCGATTCTTGCGGTTGTCCCGACCCAGGCCCCGGAACCACCGACTGGGGGACCTTTTGCTACACCTGCGCTTGTTAAGGTGCCCCGTTCTGCGTTTAGACCCGAGGATTGCCTGCTGCATTGCGCACGGTGACGCGGTGTCCCGATAGGGGTTATCTTCGCTTCGAACCCGCGTGTCTCCAGCGCGAACAAGTCAACGGTAGGCGCGGAACGCAGGTCCGGCCGCGGTTGTCGTGGTGCTGAACGTGAAACGAGTCAGCAAGTCTCGGCGCAACGAGTCGCCTGTGTTCGTGCTCAAGGTTGGCACATCACGTCTCCGAAGATCTGATACGTGGAGACGAAGCGAAAAGGCGCAGTCGCTTAGAAGTCGTCGACGTGGAGGATGTTGCTTGCTTGGCGCCTCTCGCCGTTTAGGGGGACGTTGTCGCCATTTGCGTGCCGCGGCGAGGTAAGGCGGCGTGGGCTCATTGGCTGCCCCGACGTAATTATCGCCAGGGCGCCCAACTCTGTTACTATTTGCAGATGAAATCAGCCTCTTCGTGGCGGCCACTTCTGATGGGCGCGTACGCCGAGCGGGCGCGTGATATAGTCGGCGACATCTCCGAGGATGTGCGGCGCCGTGCATCGCCTTCTGCCAGCGAGTCGACGAAGCCCAAGGGCATGGGCCATCCGTGGCGCATCTTGTTGCAAGCGTATCGCTGGGCCGACGACAATGCGCGCGAGGACGACGCCAGTTATGTCGCCGAGGAAATGGATCGCTTTGCCGCAACTACCGTGGACTATGGTCTTCCCGTTAGGTTGTATAGCGGCGTCGGCGCGCTGACGTGGTTGCACGCCCACCTCGCCAATGAGTTGTTCGACGAGGAAGGGGGGGAGGCCCCTGATGCCCACGCCGCCAGAAGCGACGGCGAAGGCGTGGAAGCCATGGTTCTAACGCGGCTACGCTCCATGCCACCCGCCGACTACGATCTAATCGTCGGCCTGGTGGGCATTGGCGTCATCGGCCTTGAATTTGCCAATGCGCCCGAGCGCAAGCAAGTTGTCGCCGAAGTGCTGGCCTTGCTCCATCGGCGCAGTCTTACGGATGCCCAAGGCGGGCGCTACTTGCTGACGCCACCCGAGCAGCTATTGGCTTGGCAACAAGCAGTTGCGCCTCAAGGCTACTACAACCTCGGCTTAGCGCATGGTCTGCCTGGCGTCGTGGTGCTCGCGGCTGAGAGCTATGCCAAAGGCATCGCGCCCGCGCTAAGTAAGGCGTTGGCAAGCGAGGTCGTAGCCTGGCTCTTGCGGGTTCGCACTAACGACGGCACGCCAGGGTATGCGAGCTGGATTCGGGTGGGCGAGACGAACGAAGGGGGGCGACAAATTGCCTGGTGCTACGGCGGCCTTGGCGTTGCCGCGGCGATCTTGCGTGCGGCGCAGGTCTTTGAACGTAACGATTGGCGCGCGCAGGCTATAGAGATAGCCCTTGCCTGCGTGGCGACGGCGGACGCCGCGAAGCCGCTACAGGATCAGGGCCTGTGTCATGGCATGGCGGGTAACGCGCACCTGTTCAATCGCCTGTATCAAGCGACCGGGGACGAGCGCCTGCGGGCAAGAGCCATCGCGTACTATGAAGCAACGATTGACGCGTACCGCGCAGGCACGGGCATCGGCGGCTACAAGGCGTGGGGCACGAATGGAGAGCTAGATCGCAACGCGACCTATCACCATCAGGGGGCCTATGTCGATGACCCCACCGTGCTGACCGGCAGCTCAGGCGTTGGCTTAGCACTTCTTGCGGCTGTCTCGCATGTCGAGCCGAATTGGGATCGCGTGCTTCTGGTCAGTCTGCCCCCTCTCGCCACAGAGCGCTAAGCCGGCCGGGTCAAAATTTTCAGGCAGAAAAGGCGATGGTAAAATCTTTAGGTGGAGGCTGGCGGGTTGGCGACAAGTTTTTGCCCGAAGCAAAATTTGACATCGACAGCCTCGCGTGGCTATGCAGAGGTCGATGGCTTTGTCGAACAGCTTGTTTTGCCATTCTCAATTTCCGCGCCGCAGCTGCGCGAGCAAGAGTTTATTGTAGCCGCTGAGTTGGCGACCTGGATGTCGGAAATCGACAGCGGCCCGGTCTACACACAGGTGCGCAACAGCACGACGCGCACCCCCACCGAGAGCTCCGTGCGCGCCTCGTTCGGCATGGACGATGCTTTTGCCATCAAGGCCTTCAGCCTCGCCAAGACGCGGGCCGAATTTACCAGCCTGGGCGAATTCGACCTGGCGTGGCGCGACGTCCAGGCCTTTATGATCAAGCACACCGGCACCTCATACCGCCTGTTTAAGATCGGCCCGGCCGTCGCCGAGGGCAAGCTGATCGAAGATCAAGGGTTTTACACGTATCTGGTCGTTGGCAAGGCCGTAGGCAACTCGCGCGCGCTGGTCGGCCTTTTTGTCCGCAGCGTCGAAACCTAACGTCGCCAGCGTCAGCGCGCTAACTCGCGCCGACGCGCAGGCTGTCACGTGGCTACGCCCTAGCACATCAGCAAACTGCCCATGATTTGCGTCGTCCGGGTTGCCGGCTAGCGCAATCGACGTGATGAAGCGGGCAGGGATGGTCGTCAGCCACGACGGTCGCCGCGGCGTCCGGCATGCACCTCGGCGTGCTCAAACAGTCCTCGCGTTGACGAGACGGCGCGGCACTAGAGATCGCGCGGGCGTTTGGCGAGATCTAGATCGCAATGCTCCCAAATGAACGCTGCGGAACTGCGCCGCCGAGGAGCATGGCCGTCCACCACCGCAACCTGCTGCGAGTCATTACGTTGCAAGCGTCCGCCAGCGCGGTATTGCAAATAGGGTCACTCTCGCCGCCCGATTTGCCTTTAATTGCCGGGTGTTAGATCCGGTGCTGCGTAGTCACCCTCGGTTGTACGTGATCACGCAGCAGCGTGGTTAACCACCTAAAATAGCTGTCAAATTTTTGCCCGAGAGTGACCCTCGACATCCAATGCTCCGCGGTGTCGTGCGTGATGGCGGCAATCTCGACCGCCGCTGCGGTTTCGCCGGCCTCGCCGCGCCCGATGCCAAACACCCGCGCCTTGTCCGCCGCCGACACGCGCGACGCGGCTTCGGCGATATTGAGACATGCGCTCTTTGCCGTCCGCAGCGCCTGATCTTTGAGCTTGGGATCCTTGATGTCCGCCGCGCGGGCACAAACAAGTAATTCGAGCGCTACATTATACGCCGACGACTATCAGCGGAGAACTCGGATCCCGGGAAGATCTCGCCTCAGCCACCCCAACCCCTCCTTAGTGAGCTGGGTGCCCGAGACTTCAAGCTTGGCGAGGCTCGTGAGCTTGGCCAGGTGCACCAGCGCTGCGTCGGTGACCTCTTTAGCAAAATAGAGGTCGAGCTCGCGAAGCTGATGCAGGTCGGTCAGATGCGCCAGCCCGGCGTGGGTGACCATGGCGCCCTGGAGACCTAGCGTGGTGAGATGCGTGAGCTTGGCTACATGCTCCATGCCGGCGTCGGTGACGGCGGTGTAATGCAGGCCCAGCGTGGTGAGCTGGGTGAGGTTTGCCAGGTGTACAAGCCCGGCGTCGCTGATCCTGGTCTGCCCGAGCATGAGCACGGAGAGTTGCGAGAGCTTGGCCAAGTGCGCCAGGCCAGCGTCGGTGATCTTAGTGCGGTGGAGGTCCAGCGAGGTGAGCCGCGTGAACTTGGTCAGCTGCGGCAGGCCGGCGTCGGTGATCTTGCTATTCGAAAGATTCAGCGAGGTGAGCTGCGTGAGGTTGGCTAGGTGTACAAGGCCAGCGTCAGTGACCTTGCCGCCCCCGATGTTCAGCTCGGACAGCTCCGTGAGGTTGGCAAGATGCACCATCCCGGCGTCAGTGACTCCATACGAGAGTTGCAGTGACGTGAGCCGACGGAGCTTGGCCAGGTGCACCAGCCCGGCGTCGGTGACCGCGGTGGAGCGGAGGTCTAGCGTGGTGAGTTTCGGGAGGGCGGCCAGATGCGTCAGGCCGGCGTTGGCGATTGCGTCGTTGCGCGCAAGTATCAGCGTGGTGAGCTGCGTGAGGCTCGCCAGGCGGCGAAGGCCTGCGTCGGTGACCTCGGTAACCCTGAGGTCCAGCGTAGCGAGCTTTGAGAGGCTCGCGAGGTGCACCAGGCCGGCGTCGGTGACCCCTTTGTTTGCCCAGAGGTTCAGCGTGGTGAGCTTCGGTAGCTTGGCCAGGTGTACTAGCCCGGCGTCGGTGATCTTGTTGTTAGTGATGATCAGCGTGGTAAGTCGCGGAAGCTGGGTCAGAAGTGCCAGGCCAGCGTCCGTGATTTTGGTGCTCGAGAGGTTCAGCGTTGCGAGCTCTGGGAGCTGGGCCAAGTGCACCAGTCCGGCGTCGTTTACATGGCTGGCATCAAGATCCAGTGTCGTGAGCCCCCGCAGGTGAGTCAGCGAGGCCAGGCGCTCCCCTTTGATTCCCCGATTCTTGCCGAGACGAAGGTCAGTGAGGTTGGTGAGCGCGGCTATATGCACGAAGCCGGCGTCGGTGATCCTGTTGCGGTATCCAGAGAGGTCAAGCTTGGTGAGGTGTGGGTGCTTCGCCACGTGCACCAGGCCGGCGTCGGTGACGCCGGTGTCCGACAGGTCCAACGACGTGAGCTTGGTGAGACTGGCGAGATGGGCGAGGCCGTCGTCGGTGGCCGCCCTGCAATGAACAACCGTTGCATCGAGGGCCTCTCTCGGCACTGGTCCGGTGCAGTAGAACGAACGCTCCACGACGCCTGCCGGCGCCGTAACAAGATCTGCGCTGATCGGAGCAACAGGGTTGTCAGGCAGCGGCCGACCGACGCTCCTGCACGCGCCGACCATGGCCAGCACGCCGGCTGATAGGATCGTAATCATGGACACCATGTACGTCGCGCGCATGTAGCAACCTCCAGTAAGTCGGGCGGTCGTGGGCGACTGGATTTTCAAACGGCGGCTTCTCCGCATATCGCCCCTCACCGATGGACGCTCTCGTCGGGACAGGTGTGGCGATCCGTTCTCATCATGTGGCGCAGGCGACTCACCTCGGCCAGATCGGTCCACTCGCGCGGGTCGAGCGGCGCTCGGCTTCGCTTTAGCTCCGCTTCGGTCGTCGACTCTGAAGCGCTCATCCGAAGAGCCCTGGTCGTGTCGCTCGACGCTCGAACCTTCGCGGTTGTCGTTCGTCGGCGTGGCCGGGCCGGACGCTGAGCCGCGCTGGGTTGGGCTCGTGACGCCATGGACGACCAACGGATGCCGGTATTGCATGGTCGATTCCAGTGCAATAGGCGTGCCGGGGCGCGCAGCAACGTACCCGATCAGCCGCTGCCCAGTTGACATGGCGGTCGGTCGCGGTGGTGCTGGCCGCGGCGGTTGCGCGATGGTGGGTGTGGCCGATGCAATTGCATCCGCGAGCTTTTGAGCGGGTTCAGGTTCAGGAAGAGGGAAACAGGAAGAGGGGACTGGGACGAGGGGTTCGGGAGCACGTTCGAGTGCGGGAGCGGGTGCGAGTTCGGGTTCGAGTTCGAGTTCGAGTTCGAGTTCGAGTTCGAGTTCGGGTGCGAGTTCGAGTTCGAGTTCGAGGGTTAAGTCAACCGCGGCACGATTGTCGGGAACCCCCGAACCCCAAACCCTTGGCCCTGAACCCAAAACCCCGGTTCCGGGAGCCTCTTCCCGATCCTGAACCCAGTCCCTCTCATCGCACTCGCGCGAGAGCTTCAAGTGTGACGCTACGTAACTACGGCGCCGCAGGTACAATAACAGGCGGCGGCGACGTCCAACCCTGCGTCACATTCTGCGCCTCTTTATAAACCAACAAGCCATCGGAACTCCCCTGACCACTCGGCGCCGAAATCGCCCACGTGCCGGTGATGATCATCTCATCGCCAACTTTGTATGGCGGCACCATCGCGTCTTTGGCCTTAATGTCCGCTGGCTCGAGTACTTTCTTCTCGTCTTCGCGCACCATGCGCGGCACGCCGACCACCCAGATCGAGCGATCGCCAGCGGTCGCCGCCGTATCGCCGAGATAAAATTGTGGACGGTCGCAACGGCTTGGGTCTTCGTCGATCAATTTTTGCGCATCAGCCGGCGCCATGCCGGGCTGCGTGACGTCGGTGAGGCAATCGTACGCCCACGTTACGAAGCCGCGGACCTTGATCTCTTGGTCGAGATGCTTGCGCCCATTGACGCGAAGTAGCCGCGGCACCAGCGAGCCATCAGGCCCCGGGGATGGCAGATCAAACGCGGGCACCGAGGGCAGCGACACCTTGGCCGCGGGCTCCTTGTATTTATAGACGGGGCCCTTTTTTTCTTCGCTGCATCCAGCCAGGACACCACAAAAAAGCCCAATATAAAGCGGCGTTGCAACTGCCATGCGCACGGACAATTGGTTCATGGTGAAGGAGTAACATGGCCGGTTTACGACGACAAGGCTGGGCGCGGGTTCTTACCGCGGTGAACGCGGCCACGATCGGCGTGCTGGCGAGCCTGCTTAGTTGCGAGACCCTGCCGCGCACCACGTGGCAGCCGGCCGGCGATGCGCAAGTTGCAGGCGATGCGGCGACGGCCAGCGACGCGGCGGTCGCCCCCGCACTCCCCGCCGCGACCACCGCGGAACTAACCGTCGTGGTTGCAGGTGATCCGGGAAATTTTCGCCTCGTCGAATCCGCATCTGCGGCGGCGCGGCTCATCGCGATGGGCAGCGTCTTTGAGCCGTTGATTGCGTTTGATCGCGAGGCCGATGCGTATGTACCGCGGCTGGCGCTTACGTGGACCGCGAACGATGCCGGGCGCGATTGGACCATTTCGCTGCGCGCCGCGACGTTTCACGACGGCACCCCCGTCACCGCGCGCGATGTCCAATTCTCGCTCGACTCGGCGCGTACCATCGCGACGCAATACAAGGGGCAGCTCGCGACGGTCACCAGCATCACCGTGGTCGACGCGCAGACGGTGCGCGTGCGCACGGATGTGCCGGACGGCTACTTGCTCCGCGTGCTGTGCGAAATCCCCATCGTGCCGGCGCATGTGTACGGCAAGCGCGGCGCCGTGCCGCTCCCAATTGGCAGCGGGCCATTTAAGGTCACCTCGCGCCAGGCTGGCGAGTTGCGCGCGGCGCGTTACGACAACTATTGGGGCGCGCCGGCGGGCGTTGCGAGCCTTCATTTCCGGTTTTCACGCGACGCGCGCCAACTCGGCGAATGGATCGCCAGCAAGACAACTGATATGGCCCTCGGCCTGCCGGCATCGCTGGCCGAAGCGGTCGCCGCGCGGGGGCTCGTGCCTCTCGAACTCGCGCCACGTCTGCGCTACGCGGTGCTTCGCGCCGATAAGCCCCCGCTCGACGATCCGCGCGTGCGGCGAGCGCTTTCCGCTTTCATCGATCGCACATCTCAAACCGGTGCGGCGCTGCGCAACGACGTCCCCATCAATAGCCTGGCATGGCCGGGCGGCCCGCTCGACGTCGAGTCATCGCAGGTTGTGGCGGGCGCCCCAGCCTCACTCGGTTCCGACTTGCTGGCGCAAGCGGGTTGGGTCGACACCAATCGCGATGGCCTGCGCGATCGTGCGGGCCAGGTGCTTCGCGTCAACGCCTTGTTTGTCGATCGCGGCACCACGTCGCGCCAGCGCTGGCCCGATGAGGCCGCGCCGCTGATCGCCGCATGGAAGGCGGCCGGCATTGGGGTCGAGATGACCTTTGCGCCCGAATCGGTAGTGCAGACCCGCTTGCGCAACGGTGCGTTTGGCGTCGCGGTGGTTGAGACCGAGGTGTGGCGCGACGCGGATTTGACCGCCATGCTTGGCACGGGCGGTTCGCAAAACCTTGGCCGGTTTTCGTCGCCCCAAAGTGACGTCTTGCTTCGGGAACTGAGGGCGTCGCAACGGCCCGAGGCGCGCCGAGCAACCGCGGCCTTATTGGCGCGCGAGCTGGCGGAACAGATGCCGATCGTGCCGCTGGCCCGCAGCGCAGGGCGAGGGGCGTTCGCGGCCTCCTTGGCCGGGGTGGCAGCCCGGGGCGGCTGGGTCGATTTCGCCAAGGTGACCCGCCGCCCCGGCCCCATAAACCAATGATTGCGCCGCCGCCGCTGCGCTGGTAAGAACCCGCGCACGTAATGGGTTCGATGGCCAAGATGTCGGTTGATCACAGTGTTGCGCGACCGGGTGACCTTTACGCCGTCTCGCAGCCCGTGCCCGATGGCGCCGCGCCGACCTTGCTGGGCGATGGGCCGGCGGCGTTTGCCACCATCCTCGATCGCATCGCGGGGGCCCAGCGCCAAGTGGTCATTCGCGCCTTTTTATGGCGCGACGACGCCATCGGCAATCAGCTCGCCGCGGCGCTGCTAGCGGCCGCCGAACGCGGCGTGCAAGTGACCATCTATAAGGATCGCATCGCCGCCGTCTATGAGTACACGGGCGGCAACAAGCAGAGCTTTTTCCACAAAAAGATCGACCCCGTGCGCGGGTTCCAGGCGTGGTTTCTCAGCCGCGTCTACCGCGCGCCAGGTTCCATGCGGCAACGGCCCAATTCACTCGAGCGCGCGGTCAATAACCATCGCAATATCGCCGTGCGCCAGGCCAAGCGCTTTGACCATTCCAAGGTGTTTGTCATCGACGACGCGGTCATTCTTGGCTCGATGGGTATTGGCGACAACCATCACCTCGACTGGATCGACATGATGGTCGAGCTCCGAGGCGCCGCGGTGGCGCACCGCCTCGCCGATCGTCTGGCGGGCCGCGCGGCGTTTGAGCCAGCGCGGGGCCTCGACTTCATCCTGCACTCGCAGGGCACCGAGCGCGCGCGCCACTGCGCGATGGTGCATGAGCGGCTCGCCATCCTCGAGAGCGCGCGTCATTCGATCGTCGTCGAAATGGCCTACCTCGGCGATCGCCGCTTTACCGACGCGCTGCTCGCTGCGGTCCGCCGCGGCGTTGCGGTCACGCTGGTCACGGCGGCGCGCGCGGACGTGCTCGGCAATCTCAACCACGCGGTGTGCAATCTCTTGCTCCGCCATGGCAGCCTAGACGGCAAGGTGCGCGTGGTGCTCCATCCTCGCATGGTGCATTCCAAGGTGGTGGTGGTCGATGAGCGCTTTGTCGACCTCGGCTCGGCCAACTTCACGCCGCTGTCGCATGGCGTCTACGACGAGGTCAATGTGTTCGTCGATTCGCGTGAATTTGCCGCCACGGTCCTCGCGGAAATCGAGCGCCACGCGGCGCAAGGGCAAGACGTCACGATGATCAGGCACCGCGCGATGGCCAGCGGCATCGAACGCGTGATTATGGCCTATCAAGCGCGGCGGGGGAGCTGACCATGTCGACCTTGGTGGTCGCCGCACGCGCCGCAAAAAAACGCGCCGACCGCCGCGTGCAAATCCTGCGCGCGGCGATCGATGTTTTTGCCGAGCGCGGTTACCACGGCGCGTCGATCGACGACATTATCGCGCGCGCCGACATCGCGCGCGGCACGTTCTATCTCTATTTCGCCAGCAAGGCGGCGGTGTTTGGCAGCATCCTTGACGACGCGCTCGATGGCCTGACGCGGTCGATCCGGCCGGTTGACATTGACGACCCCGCCGCCGCGCCGCCGCAGTTGCAGCTGCGCGAAAACCTGGCGCGCGTGTTGGGATATCTCACCGAAGATCGCGCGCGGGCGGCGGTGCTGCTGGCGCGCAATGTCGTGCATGAGGCGGAGGCGGCCGAGCGACTCGATGCATTTTATGCGCGCGTCCGCTAGCTGCTCATGCGCGCGCTGGGGCACGGCATTACGATGGGGCTGGTGCGGCCGTGCGACGTCGCCGTGACCGCCGCGGGCTTGCTCGGCATGGCGCGCGGCATGCTGGAGCTCGTGGTGCTGGGCACCGAAAATCGCCAGCCCGCCGCGGCCGATGCCAACGCCGTCATCGATGCCATTTTGGACACCGGCCTGCGTGGGATTGTAAAAATATATTGAATAAGACTCAGCCCTGGAATTTGCTGAGTCGGCGCGGGGATTGACGCGGATCATCCTCGTAAATAACAGGAATTTTTGTTGAATCTGCCTCGGGCCGCCTGGCAGTATGCCGCTCGCGCTAACTAGACTGACGTGTCAGTCTAGCTGCATTCGAAGGCAAAAGTATGACAGACGTTGATAAGGTTTTTATTGGCATCGACGTTGGCTCGACGACCGTCAAGATGACGGTGGTCGACCCGGTGACCGAGAAGATTTTGTGGAGCAAATACGAGCGCCACGAAACGCGCCAGCCCGAGATGACGCTCGAGATGCTGCAGGAAATCCACGCGGCGCTGCCGTCGCTCAATGAGTCTAATACGCGCGTCTTCATCACCGGCTCCGGCGGTGGGCCGATTGCGCCGCACATCGGCGCGAAGTTCGTGCAAGAAGTCAACGCCGTCACCATGGCGGTCGAAAAGCTGCACCCGGACGTCGGCAGCGTCATCGAACTCGGTGGCCAGGACGCCAAGATCATTATGTTTCGCCAAAACGAGGAAACCGGCGACAAACAGGCGCAGACCTCGATGAACGACAAGTGCGCGTCGGGCACCGGCGCCACCATCGACAAGTGCATGATCAAGGTCGGCATGCCGCGGGAAGACATTTCCCGGCTCGTGTTTGACCCCACTAAGCTGCATCACGTCGCCGCCAAGTGCGGCGTCTTTGCCGAGACCGATATCGTCAACTTGGTCAAGAGCGGCATCCCGCGCGACGAGATCTTGAATTCGCTGGCGGACGCCATCGTGAGCCAAAACCTTTCGGTGCTCACGCGTGGCAATACGCTCAAGAGCAAGGTCCTGCTCCTCGGCGGCCCCAATACGTATCTGCCGTTTCTGCAGCAATGCTGGCGCCTGCGCATCCCTGAGACGTGGGCCGAGCGCGGCTACGAGTTTGACAAGACCGTGCCCATCGAAGAGCTGGTGTTCGTGCCCGAGAACGCCGAGTACTATGCGGCGCTCGGCGCGGTGCTATTTGGCCAACATGAGCCGGCGCACATTGGCGTCTATACGGGCCTTGCCGGCCTGCGCGAGTTCATCGCGCACGGGCGCAAGGCCAAGCTAGGCGAATCCGCCGGCCCTGGCTTAGTTGAGCACGTGCAGGAGCGCGAGACCTTCGTCGACAAATACAAGACCGAAAAGTTTATCGACGCCGAGCTGGTGCCGGGCACCGTCGTGCGCGGCGTGCTCGGCCTGGATGGCGGTTCGACTAGCTCCAAGTGCGTCTTCATCGACGAGAACGAGGTCATCCTCAAGAAGGTCTATGTCCTTTCCAAGGGCAACCCGATCGCGGACATGCGCGAGATGTTTGCCGAGCTGCGGCAGTGGGCGACCGACCAAGGCGCGACCCTGCAAGTCACCGGCTTTGGCGTCACCGGCTATGCCGGCGACGTGCTCGAGAAGGCGCTGGGCGCCGACGCCAACATCGTCGAGACCGTGGCGCACATGATGAGCGCCAAGCGCTATTTTCCCAAGGTCGATGTCATCTGCGACATCGGCGGCCAAGACATCAAGGTCTTGTTCATGCAGAACGGCGACGTCAAAAACTTTCGCCTCTCCAACTCGTGCTCGGCTGGCAACGGCATGTTGCTGCAGGCGATGGCCGACCAGTTTGGTCTCCCGGTCGTGGAGTATGCCGACGTCGCGTTTGGCGCCAAGCTCGCGCCGAAGTTCTCCTATGGCTGCGCGGTGTTTCTCGACTCCGATCGCGTGAACTTCCAAAAAGAGGGCTACAGCAAGGAAGAGCTGCTCGCCGGCCTGGCGCTGGTATTGCCCAAGAACGTCTGGCAATACGTGGTGCAGATTCCGCGCATGGCCGAGCTTGGCCGCGTCTTCGTGCTGCAAGGCGGCACGCAAAAAAACCTCGCCGCGCTCAAGGCGCAGGTCGACTATATCGAAAAGCGGGTGCCAAATGCCGAGGTGTATTTGCATCCGCACTGCGGCGAGGCGGGCGCGATTGGCGCGGCCTTTGAGGCCCTGCGCATCACGCGCCGCCGCGGCACCACCACCTTTGTCGGCCTCGATGCCGCGATCGACATCAAGTACACCAGCACCAACGACGAGACCACCAAGTGCGATTTCTGCCCCAATAACTGCTCGCGCACGTTCATCGACACCGCGACGCTCGACGGCATGACCGCGCGTTATATCTCGGGCTTCTCGTGCGAGAAGGGCACCGTCGAAAATCTCGACGCGCTCAAGCTGCTCAACAAAGAGCGTAGCAAGCGCATGAAGGCATACCCCAACCTCGTCGACTACGAGGCGTCACTGATGTTTAAGCAGTTCTACGAGCCGGCGCCGATGCCGAGCGACGGCGAGCTCATCGACGACGTCGTGGTCAAGAAGACTCTGCTGGGCGCCATCAAACACAAACCCATTAAGCGGCCGTTTGTGCGCTCTTCGCCGGAGCTCTGGGCGCGGCGCAAGGACGTGCGCGTTGGCATTCCGCGCGTGCTCAACATCTGGAGCACGGCGCCGTTTTGGCGTGCCTATTTCGAGAGCATCGGCATTGCCCCCAAGAACGTGGTGTTCTCCGATGAGACCACCGAAGAGATGTGGCAAGAGGGCTGCAAGTATGGCTCGGTCGACCCCTGCTACCCAAGCAAGGTCGCACAAGCTCACATCCATAACCTCTTGTTTCACCACCACGAAAAGAAGCCGCTCGACTACGTGTTCTTTCCGTCGATCACGCACGTGCCGAGCTATGTCGAAAACACCATGGACAACACCTCGTGCCCGGTGGTGGCCGGCACGCCCAAGGTGATGCGCGCGGCGTTTACCAAGGAGACCGACTTTTTCGCTGAGCGAAAGATCTCGTTTCTCGACACCGCGGTCACCATGGCCGAGAACCTAATGTGCAAGCAGCAGATGTTCGAGGCGTGGGGCGCGGCGCTCGGCGTCTCCGAAGACGAAAATAACTTCGCGGTCGAGCAGGGCTTCTTGGCCCTGGACGTCGTCGACCTCGAGATGCAACGCAAGGGCCGCGAGATTCTCGACCAGGTTGAGCGCGAGAACCGCGTCGCGCTCCTCATGATTGGCCGGCCGTATCACACCGATCCGGGCCTCAACCACGGCGTGCTCGAAGAGTTCCAGGCCCTGGGCTACCCGATCTTGTCGATGCGCTCGCTACCCAAGGATAAGGCCTATCTCGAGAAGTACTTCGCCGAGGACCTGCGCAAGGAGCTCGTGCCGTCTGCGCTCGACGTCAGCGACGTGTGGCCGGAAAACTACTCCGCCAACTCGGTGCAAAAAGTTTGGTGCGCCAAGTTCGCGGCGCGCCATCCCAACGTCGCGGTCCTCGATCTTTCGAGCTTTAAATGCGGCCATGACGCACCGACCTACGGCCTCATCGACGGCATCATCGCCTCGGCGGGCAAGGCGTATTCGGCGCTGCACGACATCGACGCCAACAAGCCGTCGGGCTCGATCAAGATCCGCGTCAAGACCTATGCCTACACGCTCATGCTCTTGCGCGAGCGGCTTGAAGATCAGGCCAACAAAGAGGTCGAGCTTACGCGCAGCGTGCTGGTCAAGCGGCAGGAGCTGCTCGAACACATGCAGCGGGTGCTGTCACAAAAGGGCATGCCCGATACGCGTCTCACCAAAGAACTCGCGGCCACCAAGAGCCAGCTCGCGGCGTTGCCGTTGCCAGCCGGGGCCGCTGCCTCTGCCACCTCGCGCCGCAGCCAGGCGCTCGCCATTGTTCGTTAATTGCAAGGAATCGCCATGAACCACTCATCACACTCTAATGACACTGACGCTTTCTCAATGGAGGCCATTGAGGCCGAGATGGCCAAATTTGAACGCGAAGAGCGCCAGCGCCTCGGCCTGCCGGTCGAGCCGACGACGCAATGGACCGATCCGGTGCATCGCGATTTTTCCGCCGCGCAGCGCGCGCACACCACGGTGCTGGTGAGCGGCCTCACCATGGCGCACGACATGTTTATCTCGGCGGCGCTGCAAGGCATTGGCTACAAGGTCAAGGCCATGGACGTGCCCGACAACGATGCGCTGCAATACGGCCGCGAATATGGCAACCGCGGGCAGTGCAACCCGACGTACTTCACGGTCGGCAACTTGGTCAAATACCTCGACGAATTGCGCCAAGCCGGCCAGAGCACCGAAGACATCATCAAGAACAACGTCTTCATCACGGCCGGCGCCTGCGGCCCATGCCGCTTTGGCACCTACGTCACCGAGTACCGCAAGGCCTTGCGCGACTCCGGCTTTGACGGCTTTCGCGTGCTGCTGTTTCAACAAACCGGCGGCCTCAAGCAGGCCACGGGCGAAGAGGTTGGCTTGCAGATGAATCCCCAGTTCTTCTGGGGCGTCGTGCGCGCCATCTTGATTGGCGATGCGCTCAATGCGCTCGGCTACCGCATCCGGCCTTACGAGGTCGAGGCGGGCGCCACCAACAAAGCGCTCGACGAGGCAAAGCTCCACATCTCCACCGCATTTGCGCATAACACGTCGATGAGCCTCGCCATCTGGCGCGCGCGCCAGGCGCTCGCGAAGGTGAAGGTTGACCGTACCAAGGTCAAGCCGCGCGTCGGCGTGATTGGCGAGTTCTGGGCCATGACCACCGAAGGCGATGGCAACTACGGCCTGCAGAAATTTCTGGAAGCCGAGGGCGCCGAGGTCGATATTCAGATCGTCACCGCGTGGCTCAAGTACATGATCTGGCAGGGCCGCTATGACACCCGTCAGCGCAGCCAACTCAAGGGCGTCGATGCCAAGAGCGCCTCCAAGTTTGCCTTGGAAAACGTCGACGTGCGCAAGCGCATGGTGTCGTTGTGGGCCGGCGAGCACGTGCTGCACGGCATGTTCCAGAGCGTCGCCAAGCTGCTGGGCCTCTACGACTACCACCTTGCCGACATGGACGAGATCGCCGCGATTTCGCATGCGTTCTACGACAACAACTTGCGTGGCGGTGAAGGCCACATGGAAGTCGGCAAGCTGATCCAAAACGTCGCGTACAGCAAGGTCAACATGACCTTGTCGGTCAAGCCGTTTGGCTGCATGCCGTCGAGCTCCGTCTCCGATGGCATCCAGTCGCTGATCACGGAGCTTTATCCGCAAGCGATCTTCTTGCCGATCGAGACCAACGGCGACGGCGCGGTGAATGTGTATAGCCGGGTGCAGATGCAGCTATTTAAGGCGCGGCAGCATGCGGCGCGCGAAGTCGATCTTGCGCTTGCAGAAACCGGCATGACGATGGACGAGGTGCGGGCCTACATCGAGAAGCACCCGAAATTCAGCAGCCCGTTTCACAAGAGCCCGCACAAGGTGGGCTGCACCACGGCCGACCTCGTGTACGAGGTGGCGGAACACCGCAAGGGGCTTACCTATTGGAAAAACCGCGTGGTTGCGGCGATTACCAAGCGCGAAGAAAAGAACACGCGGTGGCGCACGATCGCGTGCTCGCCGTGGCGCGCAAGGCCGCCGAAAAGACGCGCTCCAAGAAGTCGATCGTGACGGTCGCCGAGCCAAATCTAGACGACGACGCGCGCCCCGCAGTGCCCACCGGCCGCAAGCAGCTCAACGTCCTTCACTAAACAGAACCGCATTGGGTGGGGCCGGAGCAATAGATGCCCGGTGTACGGCTTCGCCTCCGCATCGCGCGTCCATGGGATGGCGCGGCCTGGCTCTGACGAAACACAAGCGTACGATTCCAGCATTCGGACACTAGCGTGTCCGCGGTCTGTCCTCCGTAATTTTGAATCTTAGATTGTGCGCTACTGGTGATCTTTAGCGCTACGGCGCGCGTTCGATGACGGCGCCATCGCGGCGTGCCAGCGCCAGCGCGGCATCTAGCTCGTGCGGGGGTAGCTGCCGTTGCGCGGTGCTGGTGTGCAGCACAATCGCATCCGGCGCCAGCACGATGCGGACGATGCGATCGTGCAGGTCGCTCGGTGGGTGTCGCGGGTTACGCTGCGCCTGGCGCCGATGCTGGTCGCGCCGCGCGGCGAGGTGGCGAGCTTGGTGATCGCCGCGACGCGCCAGCATCGCGGCAGTCGCGACGACCGCGCGAGTTATCGCCAACCCCCAAATCACCGCCAGCGGCAGGCCCCAGCCCCACCAAGGTGGGCGCGGCGCAAATGGGCTCGCCATTATCACGCCAGCAAGCAGCATGGCGACCACCGCGACCGCGATAGCACCGCCGCTCGCGCTCAGCGCTGGTTGCCAGCTAGGTTCGGGCGCTGGCGGTGCGTTATCGGGCAAGGGTGGCAGCTGCGCGCGTTCCCAGCGCGCCAGCAGCGCGTAAAGCACGCTGCCGCTCGCGAGCGCCAGCAGCAGCAGCCCCGCCACCACCGCGGCAAACGCACCCCACGGTCGCAAGGCTGCCGTTAGGTGGGTTGGCGTTAGGTCGCTGCTGGCGGCAACGGCACGCAGGCTCGCGCGCGCGGTTGGCAGCACGTTGCCCGCGAGGCATGCCGCGCTGACACAGGCGGCAAGCCAAATACCGACCATGGCGCTGGCCCAGGTGCTGCGGTCCTGCGCCGGGCGTGTGGCCATGGCGCGAGCTTATCACGGCGGCGCATTGCGTAGGCGAGGGCGATCTTTTACAACGGTGCATGGCATTGCGATCAGATGTTCGAAAGGCAGTTATTCCCGCGGCCGGCCTCGGCACGCGTTTTTTGCCGGTGACCAAGGCGGTGCCCAAAGAGATGTTGCCAATCGTCGACGTGCCGACCATTCAATTGGTGGTGCAGGAGGCGGTCGCCGCCGGGCTTAAAGACGTCATCATTATTAATGGCCGCCACAAGGGCGCGATCGAAGATCACTTCGATCACGCGGTGGAGCTGGAGGCAGTATTGCGGCAAAAGGGCAACGTGGCGCTCGCCGATAGCTTGGTGGCGCTGGCGCAATCGGTGCAAATCCACTCGTTGCGGCAAAAGCAGCCGCTGGGGCTGGGGCACGCCGTGCTGTGCGCGCGCGCCGCCGTGGGCGACGAGCCGTTTGCGGTCATGCTCGGCGATGACCTTATCGATAATGACGAGGCGCCCGCGATTGGCCAATTGGCCGACGTCTATGCCGCCACCGGCAAGGGCGCCATCGCGATCATGGAGGTGCCGGCAGGGCACGAACATCGCTATGGCATCGTCCAGGGCACCTGGATCGCGCCGGGACAGATGGCCATTGCTGGGATGGTCGAAAAACCCGCGCCTGGCAAGGCGCCGTCGAGGTTTGCCATTGTGGGGCGCTATGTGCTGCCGCCGGCGATCTGGGCGCATTTGGCCGACGGCAAACCGGGAGCCGGTGGCGAAATTCAACTCACCGATGCGCTCGCGCTGCTCGCCGATCGCGAAGGCCTGGTCGGTGTCGTCGTCAAGGGCGTGCGCCACGACGCCGGTGATCGCATCGGCTATCTGCGCGCAAATCTCGCCTACGCGCTCAAGCGACCTGAGCTGCGCGATGAGGTGCTGGCGCTGATGCGGGAGCTCGTTGGCTCACAAAATGAGCCCTCCTAAGGGCCCTTGCGCCGCGACCAGGCAAATCGCGACGCGATGGCGCGCCACGACGAACCAACCGCGACGGTGCCGCGCACGCCACCGTTTGGACCAATAATATAGACTTGCGACGCTGGCACAGACGCTGACGCATACGCCGAGATGTCGGTTGTCGAGTTGCCAAACATCGCCTCGAAGGCAAAGCCCGCGCGGCGCAGCGCGGCGAGCTGTTCGATCTTGAATTCGCCAACGCTAGCTTCGCTGGGCATGGAGTCGCGCAGGCTTGAGGTGACGCGGACGGTTCCCGCCGCGAAACCGTGCTTGGTCAGCCATGCACGCGAGAGGTCGGCCATCCAATACGGGCGAGCGGTAATGTAAACAATCTCCAAGCCTCGCGCCGCAACGGCCGCGGTCAGCGCGGGCCCGCCATCATAGGGCCTCGGGTCATAGGTACGGCGCAGGCGCGCCTTGCCCGCGAGCTGCTTAAAAAGCTCGCGGTCGGAAACAGTTAGCGTGCCGTCAATGTCGAAGACCGCCACCCGCGCACCAGGCGGTGCCACGCGCAAGCGGCCGATGGCATACGAGGCATCCCCTGCCACTGACATCGCCACGGCGTACGTGCCTACGGGCATCGCCGCCAGCGCGAAGTAGACCTTGCCATCATCGTCGGTGCGGGCGCTGCCACGCGCGCGCCACCCGGAGCAAGTGCCGATATGCAGGGTAATCGTCTCATCTTCAAGATCCTTGCCGGCGTCGCCGTAGGCAAATTTGCCGACGAGTTGGCTGGGTTGGCCTATGAGCACGATGTCATCGTGCACCATGTGCTGCGGTGACCCCATGCGAGTAAAAAATTGATAGCGTCGGTGCCGCCAGCCCGTGGGGGCAGGTGGTTTGAAGGTTGGCACTTGGCACGTCGGCGCGGCCGGCGTAGGAGCCGCCGCGGGCAGGGCGGCATCACCGTGCGCGCCCCGCGCGAGCGCCATCGCAATGATCCAAAGGCTATGAGCCGCTAACTTCATGGTTGGGTCCTCGCAAGCGTCGCCAGGCGCGCGCGCACGTACTTGGTGCCTGACCCGTTCGGCGCCAGCGCAAGATAGGTATCAAAGGCCCGCCGCGCCTCAGCCTCGCGCCCAAGGTCCGCCAGCGCATCGCCTAGATTCCAATATGCCACCGCGCGCGATGGATCGGTCGCAATTGATTTCTCGTACCAACGCAACGCCTCGGCCAGCTTGCCTTGCTTGTAGTAGACATAGCCGAGGTTGTTCATGGCCAACGCAAAATCGGGTCGCAACGCCAGCGCCGCGCCGAACTGCGCCTCGGCCTCAGCAAAACGGCCCTCGCGAAAGCGCAGCAAGCCCTCGTCGTGCAGGCGTTGCGCTTGCTGGCGCGCGCTAAGTGGCGCCGCGGGGCCAATGGCTAGCGTTGCCTGGCCTCCTTGCAAGGTGGCAACCGAGGGCGGCTTCACGCCACCAGCCGCGGTTTGAGTCTCCGCGGCGATCTTGGCGAGGAGCGCCTGCTCGTCGTCGCCAAGTTGCGGCGTCGAGGGCTCAAGAAACTGTTGGTCGCTTGGCAACTCAAACACATACTCGCCGCCTTGTGACCCAGGCAGGCTGCCAAACGCAGGTGTTTGCGATGAGACGGCCGCGACTGCCGGCGCCACATACGCGGCGAGCTCCGTCGCGGTAATCAGGCCGTCTTTGTTAAGGTCGCCCCGCCCATCGAGCGCTTGCAGCAGCGTCCACGTGAAGATTGAGTGACCGCCTGGGCCATCGTCGGAGACCATTTGGTCGGCGCCGCCCGCGGTGAGCATCTGGCGGCCGAGGCGCTTTGCATTTTCTTGCAAGTAACTGCCGCCGCGAGCCAGTCTAGGCCGCTATAGCAGGCGTCCATCACAAACAGCGCGTGGCGCGCTGCCAAGGCCTCGCTGGCGTTCTGTAGCTCACTCATGGCGATGCCCTCAGCGGCGATGCCAGCTACCGAGGCGTCGACCGGCACGAGGTAGCCCAGCTCGCGACCGCTGGCGATCGTCTTGGTGGCGCCATGGCCGGCAAAGAAGACAAAAAGGCTATCGCCGTCCTGCATCCCCGCCTCGGTGAGCCCAGTGGTTAGCAGAGCGGCAATTGCGGCGCGCGTCGCCTGTTGATTTGTCAGCGTAAAAATATGGTCCGCGGCCAGCCCGTGGCGGGCGATGAGGGCATCGCGTACCGCGTTGGCGTCGCGCACGGCATGGCGCAGCTTGGGCCAATGCGCATAGTCGTCGATACCGATCACGACGGCAAAGCGTTGGCGATAATCAGCGCGCACCGGCGCGGCCCGCCCCGTCGCGGTGGCGACGTCAAAGCGCGTGCCGTTCCATTTGGCAAATTGATAGCCCTCGGCGACGAGCTGGTCCAGCACCATCGGCAAGGCCTTGAGCGATCGCTCGTGAATGTCGTGAAATAAGATGATGCCGCGTTTTTGTTCGTCGACTTGCGCTAGCACTCGCTGCGCAATCGACTCCGCGATGGGGTCTGACCAATCAAGCGAATCGATGTTCCACATGGTCGACCGCAGCGCGAGCTCGGCGACCACGGCGCGGCCCTCGTCGCTGCCAGCGCCGTAGGGGAAGCGAAATAGCGATGAGCGGCCCTTGTCGATGTGACGCAGCAACGCGTCGGTCTTGGCGATTTCGTCGTGCAGCGCGGTGCCGCTAAGGGCCTTTAGCTTGGCATGCGAGAAGCTGTGGTTGCCGAGTGCAAAACCTGCGGCCGCAAGCCGCCGACTGATCTCAGCGCGCGCGGCGAGCTTGGGTGTGCCATCGGGGGCGACCTCGCCAAGGTTGCGCCCGACCTGAAAGAACACGCCGGGCACGCCATAGCGCTGCAAAATGGCGAGAACTTCGTCGGTGTATTGCGGGTGCGGGCCATCATCAAATGTCAGCGCGACGGTGTGGGGCGGCAGCTCACGGCCGGTAATCTCACCCTCGCTAGGCGTGGCCCGCGCCGCCTTGTCGGGCACGATCACCCCATAGTCGCGCAAGATGGATTGGGTTGTATAGATCGTCTTTAGGTAGGCGACATAGTCGCTCCACTTTTGGCGGGTGATCGCGATGGCGCGCGGCGAAAAGCGCCCCAACACACGCTCGATTTCTTTGGCATAGAGCCGCTCGATTTCGCCGATCGCGTCGAGGTCTTCGCTCGCGCGGCGATGCAGCTTGATCGCGGGCAACGTGCTGTCGCGAGCCAGCGCGGTGCGCAAGGAGGCGAGCGCCTCGCGAAAGGCCAAGCGATCCGCGTCGCGCAGGCTCGCGTCTGACTCGATATATTCGAGCAGCGTTTCAACGGCTACGAGTCGTTTTGGGTCGCCGCCGGTCATGGTGGCTTCGGCGAGGCGATCAAATTCGCCGCGCTTGTCGATGAGGTCGTGAAACACTTGTTGTCCGACCGCCAGCGCGGCCTCGCGGGCGGGCGCGGGCTGGGTATCGACGCCGTCGAGCAAGACAATCAGCTTGCGATGACTCGCCACCATTTGCTCGGCGAGATGGCGCAGTGGTTCGACCGACGCGTCACCTGACGCCATCCCAGTGGGGACCGACGGCGGGCCGTCCGGGGCGGGTTTGGCGGCAGGCGAGCCGCAGCTAAGCGCGGCCACGGCAACACTGCAGACGACCAGCATCCAGCGTAAGGCCCATGGCGCACGACCTCGAGCTGCTTGCATCGCCTAATGATAGCAGATGCGGCGAGTTCTTGCGGTCGTACCGATTTGCTATGGTGCGGCGTGGCGGCGCCTCGCTTTGTCGAAGTGGCGGTCTCGGTCCCGGTGACCGGGACCTTCACTTATGCGGTGCCCAATGCCTGGGCTGAGGCCCCCCCGGTTGGGGCGATGGCGCTGGTGCCGTTTGGCCGGCGGAAGATTTCCGCGATTGTACTAGGGCCTGCGTCGCCGCCCGAGGGGTATGAGGCACTGCCGCTGCACGAAGTGCAGGCGCATCAGTCGTTGCCCGCGGACGTGGTTGGGCTGTGCCGATGGCTCGCCGAGTATTATGCCGCGCCCGTCGGCGAGGCGCTGCGCCTGGCGACGCCGCCCGGTAGCCACACCGCGACGCGGACGGTGTATGCGTGGACGACGGAGGGACAGGCGGCATGGCAAGCCGATGGCTTTGGCATAGGTAAAGACGAGCGGGCGCTGCTCGCGGCCTTGGCGGCCGGCGGCGGCAAATTGCGGGCGCTGACGCCGTCGCAAAAGCAGGCAATGCCTGGCGCGATCACGCGCGGATGGGTCGTGGAAAAGGTGCTTGGGCAGGCCGCGGTGTCGCTCAAGCAACAAGTTATGATAGCGCTGGCGCCTGACGTGGATGTTGCCGCGGCGCAAGTGGCGTGCGGTCGCAGTGGCAAACAGCGCGCGGTGTTGCAGGCGCTGCACGAGGCCGCGCAGCAAGGTGCGGCGCAGGCCAGCGACGGCTTACCGATGCGCGTCCTTGTGGCCGAGGTGCCGGGCGCGGCGGCGGCGGTCAAGGCGCTTATCGCGCGCGGCCATGTCATCACGCATCGCACGGCGATGACGCTCGAGCCGGCCGTGGTCGCGGCGCTCGGCGGCAGCTCGCGCCCCGGCCTAAACCCGCACCAAGCCGACGCCTTGGCCTATTTGCGCGATCGCCTCGATGGCTTTTCCTGCACCCTGCTCTTTGGCGTCACCGGCAGCGGCAAGACGGAAGTGTATCTTCATGTCATCGAAGACGTGCTGGCGCGCGGGCGGGGCGCGCTCTTGCTGGTGCCGGAAATCTCGCTTACGCCGCTGGTAGCCGCACGGTTTCGCGCGCGCTTTGGCGATGCGGTCGCGGTGCTCCACTCGGGCCTCACGCCGCGCGAGCGCTACGATGAATGGCAGCGCCTGCAACGCGGCGAGGCCGTCATCGCCGTTGGCGCGCGCTCGGCGGTGTTCGCACCGGTGGCGAACCTCGGCGTCATCGTCGTCGACGAGGAGCACGATGGCTCTTACAAGCAGGACGACGGCGTGCGCTATCACGGCCGCGACGTCGCGATCATGCGCGCCAAGCAGGCGGGCATCCCCTGCCTGCTCGGCAGTGCGACGCCGAGCTTCGAGAGCTATTTTGCGGCGCAAAGCGAGCGCTATGGCCTGCTCGCCTTGCCGGTGCGCGCGGTGGCGGATGCCTTGCCCGCCGTGACCATCATCGACATGCGGCGTTACCGCGCCGAGGCCACCTCGCTGCTGACCGCGCCGCTGCGGCAGGCGCTGGCCGATACGCTGGCGAGCGGCGGCCAGAGCATCTTGCTGCTTAATCGCCGCGGCTTTGCGTCGAGCCTGCTTTGCGAAACGTGCGGCGCGCCGGTGCAGTGCAAACACTGCGCGGTGTCAATGACCTGGCACGAATACGCCCGCACCATGATCTGCCACTACTGCGGCTATCAACAACCTAGGCCGCCTGCGTGCCCTGCGTGCGGCGGCGCCTCGCTCGGCGGCCACGGCGTTGGCACCGAGCAAATTGCCACCGCCATCGCGGCGCAATTTCCCACCGCGCGCATCGGGCGGCTCGATCGCGACACCGGGCGGCGCGAGGCCATCGAACGCGTCTTGCAAGACGTCGAAGAGCACGCCATTGATATCCTGGTCGGCACGCAGATGGTCGCCAAGGGCCACGACTTTGCCAACGTGACCTTGGTCGGCGTGCTGTGCGCCGATATCGGCCTCTCGCTGCCTGATTTTCGCGCCAGCGAGCGCACGTATCAATTGATCTCACAGGTCGCCGGTCGCGCGGGCCGCGGCAAAAAGGGCGGGCAGGTGCTCATCCAAACCTACCGGCCCGAGGCGACGTGCATCGCGTTTGCGCAGCAACACGACTACCCCGGATTCTATGCCGCCGAGTTGGCGACGCGCGATGAGCTGGATTACCCACCGCGCGTGCGCATGTTTGCCTGGCATATCGATGGTTCGGTAGATGCCGACGCGGCGCGCATCGCGGAGGCCTTGGCGCAGTCGCTGCGGCGGCATGCGGGCGAGCTGGTCTTGGTTGGGCCGGCCCCGGCGCCGCTGACACGCCTCAAGGGGCGGTTTCGCTATCAGCTGTGGGGGCGCGGCGCGCCGGAGGCGCTTAAGGCCGCGCGCGCGGTGCACGCCCACTTTATGGCCAAACGCGGGGTGATTCCCGCGGGCGTGCGCGTCACGCTCGATGTCGACCCGGTTTCGACCTTGTGAAAAGCCTGGCCGGCGGTGCCAAGCCCAGGCGTTGCTTGTTACAATAAAAGCGGCATGGATCTTCCGGCGGGGCTTACGATACTGGTCATCGCCGATGAGCCCGACGCGCAGCTAATCTTGGAGATGCTCGCGTCACCCGGCGTGGTCATTCACCGCGGCGATGGCACAGATGAAACCCTGGTATTGGCCGAACGCCTGCATTTTGACTCGGTCGTGGTCACGTCCTCACTTGCGGTGGGAGACGGCACCGCCATGGTCGGAGCCTTGCGCGACTTGGTGCGGCCACGTCCATTTCATGTCGTGCTGGTTGGCGACGCCGACGGCCCCATCCGCACCGCGGCCGATGCCAGCGACCTAATGATCGATCGCTTTGTCGGGCGGCCACTCAATCGCAATGGCCTGCGCTTTGCGGTGGTCCCACGCGAGCTGATGGGGCAGGCAAGAGCCACGCCATCGTCGCAGTCGCTTGCCTCGGTACCGGCGGCGTCCGACTATGCGATGGGCGCTGATGAAGAAGACGACGACGGCGACGTCGACGAGTCTGATACCGACGACATGCCGTTTCGCCGCCGTGAGCCGACGATCGCCGCGCGCCCGCGTGGCCGCGTCGCCACCCTTGATCTTCACGACGAGCGCCATTCGACGATACCTGGCACGACCAACCAAGCAGGACGCGCCGACGCCAGCCGCGCCGAACCAGGCGTGCCGATCGCGATCACCACGGGCGACGAGAGCTATGGCGAAAAGCTGCGCGAAAAAATGGCCGAAATGGCGCGCCGACTGTTCCAGGACACCCCGGCCGCGCCTCGGCGCCCCACGCCGCGCGTCTCAACCGATGTCGATTTTGCCGCCATCGACAACGCCATGAACACCGCGTCCCCGCAGGATGCGCGCTTTCCGCGCGACCACAGCGATCTGCACATGAGCTCGGTGCCCGCCGCGTCGTCGGGCCCAGGCGGCGCCATCTCGGCGCTCGAGACCGGGCAACTCGCCGTCGGCATCAGCGACGCGGCGACGCTGATCGCGCGGCTGTGGCAGCGTGATTTTACCGGGCAGTTAACACTCACCGCGCGCGCCGAGCCGCCGCTGCATCACCAGCTCTTCTTCGTCGCGGGGCGCTTGGTCTTCGCGGCGACCAGCGCTCCGCAATTTCGCCTGGGCGCGATTTTGGTGCGCGAGGGTAAATTGACGGCGCAAGAGGCGAAGCTCGCGTGGGAAGAGGCGGCGCTTTCGGGGCGCCGTCACGGCGAGGTTTTGGTGGAGCGCGGCCTGATGAAGCGCCGCGAGCTCTTGCCCGCGTTGCGGCGGCAGCTCGAAGCCATCGTGTTTCACGCCTTTGGCTGGATGGAAGGCACGTACGTCGTCGCGCCCGACGTGGAGTCGGGTGAGCGCGTGCTCCTGACGCGTCATACCCTGGCCTTGCTCGCCGAGGGCATTCGGCGCAAATGGTCGCCGGCGGCGCAGGCGCGTTGCCTGGGCGACGAAGACACCCAGTTCGAGCTCGGCGATCGGCAAAAGCTTGGGGAGCTCTTAGTGGCCGCAGATCTTTCGCAACACGAGCGCGACGCGCTGCTCGCGATCCAGGGGCGCCAGGCGGTGCGGCAAATTGAGGCGCTCGACGACGGCGCCGATCTGTTGGCGCTGGTGTGGTTTGCGGCGTGTTTGGGCGCGGTGCATGTGTTTCGCCCCTTTCACGAGGATGCCGTCTTGGTGAGCGATACCGATTTGGCGGTCGATCGCGCGCGCATCACCCGCCGGCTAAAGATGGCCAGCCATGGCGACTACTTCGGCTTGCTCGGGCTGGGGCGCGATGCGACGCGCTTTGAAGTTCGCCGCGCGTACGAGGCCGTGCGCCGCGAGTTTGCGGCGGAGGCGTTCCCAGTCGCAATTCGCGGCGAGATGGCGCGGGAGCTGGCGGCCATTGCCCGCGCGGTGGACGAGGCGTATGGCGTGTTGGTTGACGACGTGTTGCGACAGGCGTATGCAATGCAGCTTTCGCCATCGCCCGAGTAGACTATGCGCATCGTTTTTATGGGCTCGCCGGCGTTCGCCGTTCCCTCGCTGCAGGCGCTGGCTACGCGCGTCGAAATTGCCTTGGTGGTCACCCAGCCCGACAAGCCAAGTGGGCGCGGTCGCACGTTGACCCCGCCGCCGGTCAAGGTTGCCGCGCTGGCCGCGAACGTGCCCGTCTATCAACCCAGCTCGGCCAAGACGGAAGAATTTCTCGCGACCATGCGCGGCACAGGCGCGCAGCTAGCGGTCGTTGTTGCCTACGGCAAGATCTTGCCACAGGCGGTGCTCGACGCCTTTCCGCTTGGCTGCCTCAACGTGCATGCCTCGTTGTTGCCGGCGTACCGCGGCGCCGCACCGATTCAGTGGGCTGTGATTAATGGCGAGAAGCGTACCGGGGTGGCGATCATGCAGCTTGAGGCTGGGCTCGACACCGGTCCCGTGTTTGCCACCACCGAAGTTGAGATCGGCGCCGCGGAAACCTCCGGGCAGCTTATGGATCGGCTAGCGATGGTTGGCGCACAAACCTTAGTCGATAGCTTGCCCGCGATCGCTGCTGGGACCTTGCCCGCCGTCCGCCAAGACGATGCCAAGGCGACCTATGCGTCGATGTTTCGCAAGGGCCATGGCGGCGTCGATTTTGCACGCCGTGCGTCGCAGGTGGCGGCCTTGGTGCGCGGCGTCGATCCATGGCCAGGTGCCGAGGTCGCCGACGCATGCGCGCGAGCGAGCTGCTGGCGGGGCGCGGCCTTGCCTTGGAGACAGATTGGAGACGCCCGATGACGCCATCCTCCGCGCGTGAGCTAGCTCGCACCGTGCTCGCGCGGCTGCGCGCCGAGGACGTCTTGGCCAGCGAAGCGCTGCACGACGCTTTTCTGCAAGCGGGCACCGCATTGTCCGCCTCCGACAAGGGGCTCGCCACTGAGCTTGTGTACGGCGCCTCGCGCCATCGCCGATTTTTGCTGCATGTGCTGGCGCAGTACGCCGACTTGGCGCCAACCAAGGCCGCGGTGCTCGATATCTTGTTGCTTGCGGCCTACCAGATCGTCTTGCTTGATCGCGTGCCGTCGTTTGCGGCCGTCGATGAGGCGACCCAAATGGCGGGGCGGCGCCACGGCGACGAGGTCGCCGGATTTTGCAACGCCGTCTTGCGCAAGGTCGCGGCGGCGAGCGCACATTGGCGCGAAGCGCAGTCCTCGCTAACCCCGGCCGTGGCTTACTCGCTACCAGACTGGATGGCGGCCGCCATGCAAAGCGCGCTCGGCGGCGACCTTGCGCCAGGTGCGGCTGGGTTTGCGGTGCCCGCGCGCCTGGGCCTTCGTGTCCATGCGCAGCGCGAGTCGGCGGCGCAGGTGTGCGGGAGGCTGGCAACCGATGATCCGCAGGCGGCGCCGGCGCTTGTCGGAGAAGTTCCAGGCGCGTTGACGGTAAAGTCACTTGGCAATCTGCGCCAACACCCACTTTTTGTAAGCGGGCAGATTGCGGTGCAAGACGTCGCGGCGCAGCTCTGTGGCCACATGCTCGGGCCAAAGCCTGGTGAGCGCATCCTCGACATGTGCGCGGGCGTCGGCGGCAAGGCAACGCAACTTGCGGAGCTAGCGCCCCAGGCACAGATCGACGCCAGCGACATGGCCGAGGCCAAGCTGACGCGCCTGGCCGAAAGCATCGCGCGCCTTGGCGTCACCAATATCGCGGCGACGCAGCGCGATTGGCTAACCAGCAGCGCGGAGCAGCTCGCCGCAATTGCGCCGTACGACGCCGTCTTGCTCGATGCGCCGTGCTCGGGCCTGGGCATCATGCGCCGCCACCCCGAGATTAAATGGCGCCGCAAACCCGAGGATCTCGATCGCGCGGCTGCCACCTCACGCGCGCTGTTTGACGTCGCGGCGCAGCTTGTGCGGCCGGGCGGGCGCTTGGTATTTGCCGTGTGCACGTGGACGCGCCGCGAAGGCCCGCGCCAGCTCAGCGAATTTTTGGCGCGCCATCCCGATTTCACGCTGTGCTCGCGGGACGAAGTGCTGGCGGAGGCGGGTGCGTTCTTGGCACCTTACCTCGCAGCCGACGGCACCTTGGTGACCTGGCCGCATCTGCACGACTGCGACGGCTTCTTCGCGGCGCGGCTGCGGCGGGCTGGCGGCGCCCCCGTGGTAGGCTAGCTCGGTGTCGGCCACAATCAAAATTGCGCCCTCCATGCTGTCATGCGATTTCTTGCGCCTAGGCGCCGAGACGCAGGCGGTCGCCGCGGCGGGCGCTGACTACATCCACGTCGACGTCATGGACGGTCACTTTGTGCCCAACCTAACCATCGGCCCCCCCATTGTCGCGGCGCTGCGCCGCGCCACCACGCTGCCGCTCGACGTCCATTTGATGATTGCGGGCCCCGAGCGCTGGGTCGACGCCTATGCCGACGCCGGCGCCGATCTTATTGGCGTGCACGTCGAGGCCTGCACACACTTGCATCGCACGCTGCAAGCCATCGCCAAACGGCAAAAAAAGCCATGCGTGGTGCTTAACCCGGCGACGCCGCTCGAAGCGGTGAAATGGGTCTTGGGCGACGTCGCGATGGTCTTGCTCATGTCGGTCAATCCAGGCTTTGGCGGCCAATCGTTTATTCCACAAATTCTCGATAAGGTTGCGGCGCTGGCGGCCATGCGCGCGGCCGCGGGGCTAAGCTTCGACATCCAAGTCGATGGGGGGGTCACGGCCGATAACATTGGCGCCCTCGCGCGCGCCGGCGCCAACGTATTTGTCGCGGGTACAGCGGTGTTTGGCCGCCCCGATTACCGCGAGGCGATTGTCGACTTGCGCAATGCGGCATCGCGCGGCGCGAGCTAAGCGCGCGGGTCTTTTGTGGTGAGCCTTGCAGACCCCATGCGGGTGGGGACTCCTTGGGAGGTCATGGTTTATTGAATTTGGTTCGCCCTGAGCGAAGCTTCAAGACCTCGCAATTACATCGGTTAATCGCAGGACACGCCTCGTTTGCCGCTGGCACGCAGCTTGCTGTTGTAGCTATTCATGACGAAACACAATTCTACGTTTGCTGCATTTTTTTTCGGGACAAGCATGGCCTTGGTCGGCTGCATCGACGCTCCATCCAACGAGGTGGGCGACAAGGTCGACCGCACCACGGCCATTTCATTGCTCGGTGAGTCCACCACCGGCATTTTTGACGTCGTCGCGTTTGATGACGCCAAGCTACGCATCGCGTCGCAACTCCGCTTCGAGATTTGCTCGGCGCAGCCGTGCGAGGTCACGCCAAGCGGCCTTGTTACGCCGCTACGTCCCGAGGCGGATGGCTATCTCGTAGCCGGCGCCGTGTTTGCGGATCGGGCAAGCCTGCGCGTCGACGCCGTGTATCGCGGCTCGCGTACGTGGGGCGATGGCTCGGGCGATCTCTTTTCGCTCTCGATGGCCGCCGGTAAGTATCGAGTTTGCGCGGTGCAAGATACCCTTGCCGGGCCGCGGTTTGGCGAGGAATTTTCCGAGGGCGCGGTGACCGTGCCGACCTGGCAGGGCGGCGCCCAGCTTGGGCAAGCGAGTGACGTCCTCGCACAGGGGCTCGACATTTCTGAGCGCATCGAGGCGACCGAGACCGCGGCCAAACGGTGCAGCGACCTAGATTATGTGATCACCAATATCGAGGGGCAGGCCCTGCTTGCCGACGCGCTGGTGCACGGCGAGGTCTTGGTGCGCGCAACCCCTAGCGTGGACGCGCAAAAGGCACAATACGCGCATCTCGGCATGGTATATGTCCGCGAAAACGCGGCCGTCGCAGGTAGCCAGGCTCACTAATCATTGGGGACTCGGCGCGCTACGAAAGCGCCGCATCTTCGGCAGGGTCGCTAGGCGCGGCACCTGCCGTTTCTGCATTTTGCCAATCGCCATGCTGGGCATAGTGATACAGCCCCATCGCAAAGCCTGCGCCGTGCGAGAAATGCAAGACCGGAAACATGCCCCATGCCTGCAGCACGCCGCCAGGGCCGTGCTTTCGCGCGACGCGAATGGCCTCCGCTAGGGAGATGGCGCCATAGGCCGCGGCTGCCGGCAGCGCGAGCGAGCGCAGTGGCCGCACGGCGACGAGGCCGGCAAAGCCGACGAGCATGGCAAAGGGCGCGACCGAGCGCGGTGCGTCGATGCGTTTCGTTTTGAGCATCGTGCGCGCGCGGCCCATGCCGTAGCGATAATACTGTTTAGCCAGGGTGGCAAAGCTGTCGCGCGGGTAGTAGTGGACCTCGATGTCGCGCGAGAGATAGATCTTGCCGCCGTTTTGGCGAATGCGCCAATTGAGCTCCGCATCCTCGTTGGTGACTGCATTGGGATCGTAACCGCCCACCGCGACCAAGGTGTCCTTGCGGAACGCGCCTAGAAACACCGTATCGACAAAGCCTTCTTGCGAGGCATCGCGATATTTCGCGCCGCCGACCGCTAGCGGGCTGGAGAGCACCGACGACAAAACCTCTTGAAACGCCGTCTTGGCCTTGGGTCGCTGCGCGCCGCCTACATTGTCGGCGCCGGTGGCCTGCAGCACCGCGACGCACTGGCTGACGTAGTTCGGCGCATACTCGCAATGTACGTCCATGCGCACAATCACCTCGCCGCGCGCGTGGGAGAGCAGGCGGTTGAGGCCCGGGGCCTGCAGGCGCTCCGGGTTATCGATGACGACGATGCGCGGGTCATCGGCGGCGATGGCGGCGATGCACGCCCGCGTTGCATCGGTCGAGCGGCCATCGGCAATGAGCACCTCGATGCGATCGCGCGGGTATTGCTGCGCTTGAATCGAACGCAGGCAGGCGCCGATGTAGGCCTCTTCGTTGAAGGCGGGCATGACGATCGAGACCATCGGGAGGGCGGCCAATTCTGAGCGCATCGGGAAATTATGGTCGGTAGGCGGCGCGGTGTCTATGCGGTCGGGGCTGAGGGGTGCGCCCCCGGTGACGTGGAGGAAATTCCCCCTGCGACGGAACGCTCATTAAATAATTACCTCAATGAAATTAAACAATTACGTCAATCTGCAATCGGGCCTTTCGGCGCAACTCCGCTAAAACTAAGAAAAACTCTTGGCATGGCGCCTGCATTAGTACTTACGCAAGAGGATAAAGACCATGACCAAACGCAATTCCCAATCGCTGTTTTCCACCTGCCTTCTCACGGTCTCTGCTGCCGCCTTATTTGCCGGCTGTGCAAGCGACGCCTCGCCCCAGCAAGAACAGAATGTCGAGCCGCTTGGCTCGATCACTTTGTGCCTCGACGTCGTCGCCGGCGTTTGCGCGCTTGCCAGCGACCCCGCGGCCTGCGAAATTGGCCTTGGCGGCATTTGTCCTGATGTTATCTCCGTCGATGTCGCCACCTGCGAAGCCAAGTTTTCAGGCGCCTGCGAATCCTATGGCATTGGCCAGGCCGAGTGCGGTCTCGCCGCCACCAAGGCCTGCACCAGCTTTACCACGCCCGGCGTTTGCTACGACGACACCTTCAACGCCTGCATCAGCCTTGGCGGCACGGACGCACTCTGCGACAGCGTCGCGACCGCGTTGTGTAGCAACCCAACCGCCGTCACCTGTGACCAATTTGTCGACAAGCTCTGTGCCGCGATTCCGCTTTCCGTAACCGACTGCGATGCGGCCCACCTCGCGCTGTGTTCGACCAGCACGCCAACGCCGACGACGCCAACCCCACCAACGACGCCACCGTCCACGCCAACGCCAACTACCCCAACCCCGACGCCTCCTCCATCGCCTGGCACCCCCGTGCCACCAACCGTGTGCACAGCCGTGATTTGCTAAGCGGCACGCTACACCACCGCCTCAATGTCTAAGGCATGCTTCCGCAACGCGCGGGCGCATGCCTTAGGTCGTTTTCGGGTGGGCCACCTCAGCGCGCCATTGCTCAGCCTGCCTGCCTATCGCACCGACTGGGGCGCTCCCCCACAAGCGAGGTGCCAGCCCCTCGCGCGTATCGCCAATTGCGCGCGTAAGTGCGCGGGATCCGGGGCCAGCGCGATGGCACCACGGTTGCATTACCTGTTGGTGTCCGCAACTAGCACAAGGAAAACCATATGAGCGAATATCTAGGTAAAGCAATCGGTACGGGCCTGCTTCTCGTTGGCTGCATGATCGCGTCCAAGACCGGTCTTATCGGCGGCAAGACGTACGCCGATCCTCACAAGCCCATCGAGATTTTCACGGCATGGCATAAGGACGCTTGCGCCTGCGTCGACATGGCGTGTGCCGAAACTCAATCTACTCGCCTCGACGACCTGATCGACCAAAATCCCCTCTACGAAGGGTATGTCTATAACGCCGCACAATCGCACGTCGACGCCGGCAACGCCTGCCTAAGCAAGTTGATTGCGGCCGCCCAGGAGCGCCAAGCCAAGCCGGCCAAGCGCGCGACCAAATCGAAGAAGTCCCGCAACTAATCTATCAGCTGTCGCCGCGAGCCTCGCGGTGACGCCCCAAACCATCCACATCTGTTAGCGAAGCAATAAGGAAACCAAATGAATCAAAAAACTATGAAAACCATCGGCGGCGGCATCTTTATCGTGGGCATGGCCATCGCGGCCAAGACCGGCCTCTTGGGCGGCGCCGCGGAATACTCTGCGGCTGCGGCCGCCAAGCCCGTGTTGGTGTTCGAGGCCTGGAGCAAAGACGCCTGCGCCTGCGTCGACGTGGCCTGCGCCGAAACCCAGGCCAAGCGCCTCGACGAGCTCATCGACAAACACCCCGCGCAAGAAGGCGGCATCTTTAGGGCCGCGCAAGCCCACGCCGATACCGGCGCCGAGTGCATCAGCAAGGTGCTAGCGGCCGGCGACTCCGCCGCCAAGGCCGCCGAGCCTGCACCCAAAGCCAAGAAGTCGCGCAAGTAGGCGCGAGCCCGGCGTGAGCGACGAATTCGCCGGACATCCGGCCAGTACGGCTTGTTAAACGACTCGCACAAGAAGCAGCAATGAAACCACACCTTCTAACAATTGCAATGTTGCTGGCAGTCGCGAGGTGCGACGGCAAAACCGAAAAAAAGGCGAAGATGGCGCCGGAAGCGGCGCCGACGGTTCACATGGTCTCGGATGAAGATGTGGATATGAATAGCGCCATGAAGACCGCGCGGGAGACCCTGGATAAGTTCAACGCGGCGCTAAAGAGCAAGAACCCAAAACTCGCTAATTTTGCGATCAAGGTGCGGTTTGACGCGCCAAGTGGCGGCGAGCACATCTGGGTCGGCGAGGTTTCATTAAAGAAGGGCAAATACTCTGGGGTCGTCGGCAATGTGCCCGAGCGAACCACCGCCGTTAAACTCGGCGACACCATCGAGATCGTCAACGATAATATCAGCGACTGGATGTACCTCGAAGGTGGCAAGCTGCACGGCGGGTACACGATCCGGGTGCTAAGAAAACGCATGTCCGACGCCGAGCGAAAACAGTTCGATCAGGACAGCGGCCTCATTATTGAAGATTGAAACCCGCGCCATACACTTAGAGAGGCAACCCAAAGATGGGTTTGATCGCATTAGTTTCCAGGTGCGCTGCCCAACGTTGAGCGCCTGTTATTGACGTGAGGTAGAATCGCGGCGTGGCGGCGGTCGACCCAGATGACTTTCTCGCGCAGGCGCACGCGGCCGCGCCAGGCCGGACGGCGGCCGTCTGGCGGCAGGGCGTCATTGATGGCGCCAGCGGCAATACCTATCAATGGCTGGCGGAGCAACTGCGGCATTGCCAGCGCGTGCTCGACGTTGGCGGTGGCGACGGCGCGCTAGCGATGATCGCACAGCAGAGTCGGCGGGCGGACGCAGCAGGACAAGCGTGGACCACGCTCGACATGTCGGCGGCTGAGCTGGCGTTGTGCGATCGCAACGCCACCGACGTAGCGCAGGCAAACGCGCAGGCCATGCCGTTTGCCGATGCGAGCTTTGACGGCATGGCGTCGCATCTCGGCGTGACGGTGATGTCAGAGCCGGCGCGCGTGATCGCCGAAATCGCACGCGTAATAGAATCCGGCGGAACGTTGGCCCTTGTCACCGGCGGCGGCCCCAAGGTCGGGTCGCTGCTCGAATCGGCGCTGGAGCTGGCCTTACCGTTTGCCGGCGACGTGCCGCGCCTTGGCAGCACCGCGCTGCGCGATCCGCAGAAGCTGCGCGCGATGTTCGCGCCGACGCTGTGGCGCGACGTGCAGCTTGCAGATCTAGTCATCGACTTCCCGCGCGACCTCGTGCTGCCGTGGTTGCTCAGCCAATACGAATTTGCGTCGCTCGATGCTGCGGCAATCTCGCAATTGACGGCCATCATCAGCACTCACGTCGCCGCCGCGCCAGCCGACTTGCGCGCTACCGCAGCCGTCATTGGCCTGGTTGCGATGCGTTCATGATGAATCAGTCCGCCCACGCTAAATCCGAGAGATCGTTCTTAAGGCCTTGAGCGGGAATGTTAAGGAACCGCAGAGCAAGGTTGGCGTCTATACGCAGACCACTGCCAAAAGGACCTTATGAAGAAACTTCTATTCCCTATTATTTTGTCTCTCTCGACCTTCACGTCCGCCGCGGCGGGGGGGGGGCCAAGCAGCGGCCCCGGCGGGCGGGGGGGGGCGGGGGGGTTTGTTTCGGCCCCGCCGAAGAAAATAGGGCGTCCACAACTCCAGGGCGGGAGCCCGCCGGGGGGCGGGGGTACGGGGGCGGGAAGGAGGGGGGGAAAGGGGGAGTGGTCAGGGAGGCCCTGGGACGTCGTTTGAAAAAGATACTGATTTTATTTCGATCTCAGGCGACAATTATAAATGTGAACCCGGCAAGTCCGCGCAAATTGACGTGAAGCTTGACCCTCCAACGGGGACTAAGTCCGCGAAAGTGTTTGTCACACAAGTTCATAGCGTCGGCAAAGACGGATCGTCGCTCGAAGAGATGTGGGGCTTGGAACGTTGGGACGCCTGGCCCGAGGCAGCCAAATAGCACGTAATCTAATCCTCTAACCGATATGCGCGCCACCGCGGCCGTCATCGGCCTCATCGCGATCCGCGCGTAACTACGCCGCTTCGGCGGCCGGCAGCGGCACGGACCATTCGCTCGCGAGCGTCACAGGCTCGGGGAAAAATAGATAGTTCGCGGTGCACGGCGCGCCGGCGTACATGTTGGCCCATGGGCCGGGGTTGTAGTCGGGGAGGGCGGCGGAAATTTCGCCGAAGTCTAAATGGCGCAGGCCATACGCGGGCAGCAGCGTTACTAACTTTTGCATGCGCGGAAGCAGCGGCGGATCGAACACGCCCGAACGCGTGAGTTGCGACAGCCACAGGCCGCTGCCCCACGCCTCATCGGTGTACGTCGCACCAATTGCGAGCTGTTGCACGGCGGCCACCGGCGCCAAATGCGAAATCGCCAGGCGCAAGTACATCTCGCTCACCGGCTCGCCCGGCGCAATGCCGGCAAGAAACGCTGGCGGCACCGCAGCTGGCACGGCATCAATGCTGCTGGCTACCGCAAACTCGGCGATGCACGGCGCGCGGCCCATGCACAAAATATATATAAAGTCGCAATGCGGCGCCTCGAGAGCATCGCTGGGCGGATTTTGCTGCACAAACACCGCGGCGTTGAGCTCCTGCGCTAACTCATTTGCTAGGCCGTGCAGCGAGTCGCTGTCGAGCGGACCGCTCACTGCCTCGCGCACCCAGTCGCCCCATGTCTTGGTCGGATACAGCGTGTCTAGCGCCGCATTGAGATCCGCGAACATGTCGCCTTTCTGATCGTCGCAACCGGCCTTGCCCTTGCAATTCGTGCATCCGCTCATACTGCACCTTCGCCTTCAAGCAGCGCTTTAATCACTGTGGCATCGCCCTGCAGCGCGACGCACTGCATGTACGTGGTCAGGCCGCGCAGGCCGCCGAGTTCCTGCCCGCCGCCAGCGCGACCAGGGCCGCCGTGTAGCAATTGCGGCAACGCCGTGCCGGGTCCGGGCGATTGCGCCGCCATTTTTTCCGAACCCATATACAGCCGGCCGTTGTGCGCCGCGCCGTGCTGCACATAGCCGCGCACCCACGCGCGGTCATCGCTGTACATCGAGGTAACCAGGCTGCCGCCGCCGCGACCGACTAACGCTGCCGCCTCGTGCGCCTCGCCGTCGTAGCCGGCAACGGTTGCCACTGGGCCAAACACTTCGTTCGCATGCATTGCCGCACAATCGGCCGCGCGTGGCGCAACCCGCAGCACCGCGCCGACAAAATACCCTTTGCCCGCGGGCACATGCTGCGGCGTCACCGCGCCCGCCTCGCCAAACACCGGCTGCGTGCTTTCAGCCAAACGCGCAATGCCGGTGAGCACATCGCGTTGTTGCGTTTTTGTCGCAACCGGCCCCATGCGGACGCCTTCGTGTGCCGGGTCGCCAACCACCACCGCCGCCAGCCGTTCGCCCAGCGCATCGCATACCTCGCGCAGGCGATCGTGCGGCACCAGCACGCGGCGAATGGCCGTGCACTTTTGTCCGGTTTTTTGCGTCATGTCGCGCGCGACATCGGCGAGAAACAGTCCCCACGTCTCGCCGCCAACTTCAACATCTGGCGCAAGCACGGCGGCGTTGACGCTATCGGCCTCGGCGCACAGTCGCAGACCGCGGGTGGTGACCGCAGCATGCGATCGCAAGGTCGCGGCGGTATCGCTCGAGCCGGTAAACGCCAGCACGTCGCGGCCATCGAGCAAATCGGGCAGGCTGCGCGCCGAGCCGCAAAGTAGTTGCAACACGCCCGCAGGTAACACCGGCGCCGCGAGCTCGACGACTCGATGGGTCACAAGGCACGTCGCCGTCGCGGGCTTGCCAATGATCGGCATGCCAGCGAGCAGGGCCGTGGCGGCTTTTTCGGCCAGGCCCCATGCTGGAAAATTGAACGCGTTAATCAATACCGCGACGCCCGGCTTGGTCGCGTAAACGTGTTGCCCGACCAAGCGCGCCGTGCGCCCAACCTGCACCGGCGCGTAATCGGGCAAAAAATGCGTGTTACCTAGCATCTTGGCGAGGTCGGCGTAATACGAAAGCGTGCCGCTCGCGCCGTCGATATCAAATTTGGCATCGCCGCGCGTATTGCCGCCATTGGCGATCGCCAGTGTTATCAATTCCTCGCGCGCATCGGCGATCGCCTTAGCAAACGCCGCCAGCAACTCGCCGCGCTGTGCAAACGTCAGCGCCGCCAGCGCCGCCGCGCCATCGCGCCTGGCAAACGCCACCGCGCCCGCTAAATCGTAGCCTTCGGCATGCACCTGCGCCAGCGGGGCCTCGGTGGCGGGATTCACCAAAATTGTGGCGTCGCCGTGGCCGGGCTGCCAGCTGCCGCAGAGAAAGCTCGCGAGCGTTTTCATCGCCTTAGGTTGTAGGCCAAACGCGCCAACTGAGGTTGGTTCATCGTCACTGTCCGTGCCGCCTTCCGGGCTGCTGTGGTAACCCTACCGACCGGGGCGCGATGGCAGACTTTACGCATCTTCATTTGCACACGCAGTACAGCCTGCTCGACGGCGCCATCCGCGTCAAAGATCTCTTCCCCAAGCTCGCCGAACTCGGCCAAAAAACCGTCGCCGTGACCGACCACGGAAACATGTTCGGCGCCATCGATATCTATACCGAGGCCAAGGCGCACGACGTCAAGCTCATCTTTGGCTGCGAAACCTACGTTGCCGCCACCGACCGCTTTGACCGCACCAACCGCCGCAACTTTCACACCGTGCTGCTCGCCAAAAACGAGGTCGGCTACAAGAACCTCACCTATCTCAACTCGATGGGCTATCTCGAAGGGTTTTACTACAACCCGCGCATCGACAAGGCCTTGCTTAAAGAGCGCAGCGAAGGTCTCATCGGTATGTCGGCGTGCCTTGGCGGCGAGATCGCGCAGACCTTAGAAAAAAACGGCGTCGCTGCGGCCGAAGAGACCGCCAAGGAATACGCCAGCATGTTCGCGCCCGGCGATTTCTATCTCGAACTCATGCCCACCAAAACGCCGGAGCAGCAGACGCTCAACGGCGAGCTCATCCGCATGGGCCGCAAGCTCGGCATTCCGCTCGTCGCCAGCAACGACTGCCATTACGTCAACCAGGCCGACGCCACCGCGCACGACGTGCTCATGGCCATCCAAACCGGCAAGAGCCTTAACGACGAGAAACGCCTCAAGCACACCGTCGATAGCTATTACATCAAGTCCGGCGCCGAAATGAACCAGGCGTTTATGGATTGCCCCGAGGCGATCGAGAACACCGCTAAGATTGCCGCGGAATGCAACGTCAAGCTCAAGCTCGACCAGACCTATCTGCCGCACTACAAGGTGCCCGAGGGCCAGTCGCTCGACAGCTACATGGCGCACATCGTCGACGAGGGGCTGACGCGCCGCTTTCGCGAATTTGCCGCCATCGGCCGCGCCTTTGATGCCGACGAATATCGCGAGCGCTGCAAGGTCGAGCTCGGCGTTATCGCGCGCATGGGCTTTTCCGGCTACTTCCTCATCGTTTGGGACTTTATCAAGTGGGCCAAGGACCACGGCATTCCAGTGGGCCCGGGCCGCGGTTCGGGCGCGGGTAGCTGCGTCGCCTATGCCATGCGCATCACCGACATTGACCCACTCGAGTTCAAGCTGCTGTTTGAGCGCTTCCTCAACCCCGAGCGCGTCAGCATGCCCGACTTCGACGTCGACTTCTGCATGAACCGGCGCGATGAGGTCATCAAGTACGTCCAAGAAAAATACGGCCGCGATCACGTCGGCCAGATCGCGACCTTTCACCAATTAAAAGCACGCGGCGTCATCCGCGACATCGCGCGCGTCATGGATATTCCGTACGCCGAGGCCGACAAGCTCGCCAAGCTGGTGCCCGAGCCGGTGCAAGGAAAATCTATGTCGGTGCGCGAGGCCATCGAGGCCGAGCCCGAGCTTAAAAAACTCTACGGCGAATCCAAGCTGCACCGCGACCTGCTCGACATCGCCGCCGGCCTCGAAGGCCTCAACCGCCACGCCGGCATGCATGCCGCGGGCGTGGTGATTGCCGAAGAGCCGCTGTGGAACTACGTGCCGTGTTTTCGCGGCCAAAACGGCGAAATTGTCAGCCAGTTCGCGATGAAAGAGGCCGAGAAGGCCGGCCTGGTCAAGTTCGACTTTCTGGGCCTTAAGACGCTCACGGTCATTCAAACCGCGGTCAAGCTCATCAACACGCAGCGCCCGGCGGATCAGCCGTTTGACATCGACCTCATCCCCAAGGAGGACGCCGAGGTCTACAAGATGATCTCGCGCGGCGACACCACCGGCGTGTTCCAGCTCGAATCGTCGGGTTTTCGCGAAATCCTCAAGAAGCTCAAGCCCGACTGCCTCGAAGACATTGTCGCTGCCGTCGCGCTATATCGTCCAGGTCCGCTCGAGGGCGGCATGGTCGACGATTTCATCGATCGCAAACACGGCCGCAAAAAAGTCGAGTTCCCGCATCCGGATCTCGCGCTGGTGCTCGCCGACACGTACGGCGTCATTGTCTACCAGGAACAGGTGATGCAAATCGCCCAGGTGCTCGCCGGCTACAGCCTGGGCCGCGCAGATTTGCTTCGCCGCGCCATGGGCAAGAAGCAAAAAGAAGTCATGGACAAGGAGAAGGCGGGCTTCGTGCAAGGCGCGATTGGCCGCGGCGTCGACGCTGCCATCGCCGAGGGCGTCTTCGACCTCATTGCCTTTTTTGCCGGCTACGGCTTTAACCGCTCGCACTCGGCAGCCTACGGGTGGATTACCTACCAGACCGCGTATCTTAAGCATCACTATCCGCATGAGTTCATGGCGGGGCTAATGTCCTGCGACGCCGACAACGTCGACAACATCGTCAAGTTCATCGCCGAGGCGCGCTCCATGGGGCTCACCGTCGAGCGCCCGTGCGTCAACGAATCGGTCGCCGACTTCGGCGTGTTGGTGCGGCCAGACGGCAGCAAGATCATTCAATTTGGCATGGGCGCGGTCAAGGGCGTGGGGCTCAACGCGGTCGATTGCATCATTGAGTCGCGCCAGGCCGACGGCGGCTTTGCGTCGATCTATGAATTCTGCCGCCGCGTCGATACGCAAAAGGCCAACCGCCGCGTCATTGAGCAACTCATCAAGGCCGGCGCGTTCGACAAGGTGGCGACAAAAGCCGGCGTTGACCGCGCGCGCCTCACGGCGGCGCTTGACCAGGCGATCGAGCGCGGAGCGTCGGACCAGCGCGACCGCAAATCGGGTCAGACGTCGCTGTTTGGCCTGATGACCGCCGCGCCTGCGGCTGCGTCCGGCAGCGCCAATGAGCAAGAAACCTATCCCGAGGTTGAGACGTGGCCTCCCAAGCAGCTCTTGGCGCTCGAAAAGGAAGCCTTGGGCTTCTATATTTCAGGCCACCCGCTCGATCGGTTTCGCAATGAGCTCGCCAAGTGGGCCTCGGCGACGCTCGCCGAGATCCACGAGGGCAAGCGCAGCGCCGGCGAGCAGCACGTCGGCGGCATCGTGTCGCAGTATCGCGAGATTCTCACCAAAAAGGGCGACCGCATGGCGCGCTTTGTCCTCGAAGACGCCACAGGCAGCATGGAGGTCGTGGTGTTTCCCAAGACGTTCGAGCGCACGCGCAGCGTCTTGGTGTCCGATGAGCCAATCTTGTGCACCGGCAAGCTGCAAAACGAAGGCAGCGCCGAGCAGCACGACTGGAAGATGTTTCTCGAGAATGCGCAGCCGATCGCGGACTTGCGCCTTGAGAAAACCAAGCGCCTCGACATCGCGATTGACGTCGAAGCGGTGTCCGAGCAGACCATCCTCGATCTCAAGGCGATCTTTGCAACCAACCCAGGTAGCTGTCCGCTCTACTTGCGCGTCAAAATTCCCCGCCGGTCCGAGACCGTCATTGCCCTGGGCGATGCCTGGAACGTCTCGCCGTCCGACGAACTTCTCGCCCGACTCGACGCGCTATTTGGCGCACGCGTCGCGACCTTTGCGTAGACAAGATGGTTTGACGGCCGACCATCTTGTCTAGGCCGAGGCGCTAAGCCGCTGAAATCAATTCATAACTCGCCGCGTCGCAGCGGCGCTGCAAAAACACGGGCCAGGCTGATTTTAAAGTTTGATTCAGCAACCAAAAAGCATAATCTCCTCCATCGGCTAATTGGCTGACGGGGAGACACCATGACAACTGTGCTCAAATTTGGTCGTTCCATAACCATCGCGCTCGCCGCCTTGACGTTTGTCGGGATCGTCGGCGGAATTGCCGGATGCGCCTCTGCAGGCGAAGAAGATATCGATCCGGTGACCGTGCCAAATCCACCGCCGCCACCGCCAACCCCTGATGCGTCGCAACCCGATGCTCCGACCGTCCCCGATGCGCCGGTAATTCCAGATGCCCCCACGGGCACGGGGCAAGAGGGCGAAGCCTGCACCAGCAACGGCGAGTGCGCCCCCTCGTTGTGCTGCTTTGGCCCCGACTTCGGCCTGCCCGGAATGTGTTCACCAGGCGAAGTAATTCCAGGCCTCGGCTGCTTTCCGTTTTAACGCGTAGCAAGAAGGCGTTTAGTTGATAGCCGAAGTCCTGCGCGGTAGGCTGCCATTATGCGCAGCCTCGCTACTATTGTAACCGCGACGTGGCTGGTGCTTGGCGCTGCTTGCCAATCGCCCAAGTCGCGAACTCTGTTGCCACCGGTGCCGCAGACGGGCGACGTCGCAGCGAGGTCGCGCTTCTCAGAGCTTAAGCGCCAGTTCGAGCAGGACGGCCACGTCGCGCCCGACGAGTTTCAGGTAGTCGCCACGGAGTTTCCTGACGATCCCATCGCGCCGCATGCCTTGCTCTACGCCGCCAAGAGCGCGCGCAAGGCGGGCGATGTTGCGGCGGCGCAGGCGGCGCTCGATACCTTGGTGAAAGACTCACCCGATGCCGACCCTGCGATCGCGCGGCGCGTGCGCCTTGAGCTAGGACTGACAATTTTTGAAACAGGTGGCCAACCCGGCGATGCGTTCCCATATTTGGAGGGCGCCGAGGCGGCCACCGAGACCGCCGGCGAGCGCGAGCAGTGGTTGTATGCAACGTATGTCACGAGCGGCTCGCAAGGGCTTGCGGTGGCGTGGCCGTGGCATTTCCGCGCGTGGAAAGAAATTGGGCTGCGGATCGTCCCCGAGTATTGCAATAAGGTTTGGATGTGCATCACGTATGACGATGCGGCGACGCAAGGGTTGGTCGACGTCGCATCGCGCGACGAGCTGGTGGCGGCGTGGAGCGCGCGTGGGGCCGCTGCATGGCCAGGCGTTTCGCTCGTCGGGCGCAAGTTACTCGTGGCGGGATCATGGGAAATCGCTGAGACTCGCGAGTCGGTGCGGCAGGCGGTCATCGCCAATGACCGCGCGCTCGGGCTCGAGGTAGCGGCGGCGCCGATGCCACTGGGGCTTCGCGAAATAGGCGCGCTGATTCCGCAGTCAGGTAAGTCGGTGCGGCTTGGCGAGGCGCTCGAGCGCATGCTGGGGCAAAAAGGGCAGGCCGCGGACGACAGATTGTGGCTCCACGATAGCAATCAGGGCGCAGCGACGATGGCGACGCTCATCGGTCGCGGGGTCAAGGCCGTCGTTGGACCGGTTGACGCCGACGCGCATGCGGCGCTGGTGCCGACGCTTGAGGCCAAGGGCGTCACGTCGATAAGCCTGAGCTTGGTCGCCGAGGAGTTTGCGGCGCGGCCGCATCAGTTTTTTGTGGTTCACTCGGCGACGGCGCGGGCGCGAGCGTTGGCGCGCTATGCGCAGCAGAGGGGCCTGCGCGGCGCCGTCGTGTTGGCGGTGGACAGTGGCTATGGCAAGGCGGTCAGCGCGGCCTTTGTCGCCGAGGCTAAGACGCTGGGCCTAAAGACCACTTTATTTTCATACGACAGCAAGGCCACTAATTTTGGCGCCGTGGTGGCGAAGGTCGCCAAGGGCACGAGCTGCATTTTTATTGCCGACTCAGCGCCGCGGATTGAACTCATCGCGCCAGCCCTTGCGGCCGCGGGCCACAAGGCGATGGCGGTAGGCAAAAAGGGCGGCTTCGTGTTGCTGTCGACCGCCGATGGGCTTGGCGCTGAGCTGCTGGCCAGCGCGGGGCGCTACTTGCTCGGCGCGGTGTTTGCGCCGGGGTTTGCCGCCAATGCCGTCGATGCGGTCAGCGCCGAGGTGGTGGCGCAGTATCAGGCAGCTACGGGCAAGCTGCCGTCGGCGCTTGAGGCCTACGCCTTTGACGCCGTGACGCTGCTGCAGACGGCTGGGGCCGGCGTGCCCGCCCTCGCCACCACCGAGCTGGTTGGGCTCACCGGCACCATCCGCTTTGGCGCCGACCGTCGCCGCGCCGACGACGGCGTGTTGTATGTGGTCGTGGACGACGAGGCGACCGGCCTGCGCGCCCTGACGCGCCTGGCAAAATAGGGGCAGGGTGGCCGCGGCCGCATCGGCGCCTATGGTAGATAAGCCGTATCTATGCGCTACTCCCGGGCTTTTTCGCCAACCCTTAAAGAAGTGCCTGCCGACGCGCAGGTGGTGAGCCACGTCATGATGATGCGTGGCGGTTTTATTCGCCGCGTCGCCGCGGGCGTCTATAACTTTTTGCCCAATGGCTGGAAGGTCATCCACAAGATCGAAGGCATCATTCGCGAGGAGTTAGCCGCGGCAGGCGCGCAAGAGGTCTTGATGCCGGCGGCGGTCCCCGCCGAGCTGTGGCAAGAATCTGGCCGCTGGGACCAATACGGCCCTGAGCTTTTGCGCTTTAAAGATCGCAAGGGCGCCGAGTTTTGCATCGGGCCAACCCACGAAGAGGTCATCGTCGACATGGTGCGGCGCGATGTCGGCAGCTATCGCCAGCTGCCGCTTAACCTGTTTCAGATTCAGGCCAAGTTTCGCGACGAGATGAGGCCGCGCGCTGGCCTGATGCGCGGCCGCGAGTTCATCATGAAAGACGCCTACTCGTTCGATGTCGACGACGCCAGCGCCTTGCAGCAATACGACGCGATGTATGCTGCCTATGAGCGCATCTTTCGCCGCTGCGGCCTCGATTTTCGCGCCGTGGAGGCCGACACCGGCGCCATCGGCGGCAGCCGCTCGCATGAATTTCAGGTGCTCGCCGAATCCGGCGAAGACGCCATTGTCTCGTGCGATGCCTGCGACTATGCCGCCAATGTTGAGCAGGCCGAGCTGGCGGCGACGACCACGCCGGCCATTGTCGGCAGCAGCGAGCTGGCATCCGTGCCGACGCCCGGTAAAAAGACAATTGAAGAAGTTGCCGCGTTTTTGCAGATCGACGCCAAACAAACCGTCAAGGCGCTCATCTATATGTGCGACGGCGCGGCGGTCATGGCGGTGCTGCGCGGCGATCGCACGCTCAACGAAATCGCGCTGAAAAAGGCCGTCGGCGCCAGCCAAATCTACATGGCGCGCGACAACGAAGTGTTTGACGCCGTCGGCCTGGCGCCTGGCTATATCGGGCCAGTTAAGCTCGCCAAACCCGGCGTGCGCATTCTCATCGATGCCGAATTGCGCGGCGCCACCGGCGTCGTGTGCGGCGGCAACGCGAAAGACACGCATCTCACCGGCGTCTCGCTTGCGCGCGATGTGCCGGACGCTACCTACGTCGCGCTGCGCGTCGCCGAACCCGGCGATGCTTGCCCGCGTTGCGCCAAGGGCCATTTTCGCGGCTTTCGCGGCATCGAGGTTGGCCACGTGTTTTTCCTCGGCACCAAGTATTCGGCGCCGATGAACTGCAACTTCATCGACCTCGCTGGGGCATCGAAGCCAATGGTTATGGGTTGCTACGGCATTGGCGTCACCCGCGTTGCGGCCGCCGCCATCGAGCAAAATCACGATGCCAATGGCATCATCTGGCCGATGTCGATCGCGCCGTACGAAGTGGAAGTAATCGCGCTGCAAAGCAACGACGAACAAGTCGTCGCCGCGGCCGAGGCGCTCTATGCCGAGCTGCGCGCCGCCGGCGTCGACGTGCTGTATGACGATCGCGATGAGCGCCCGGGCGGCAAGTTCAAGGATGCCGACCTCATCGGCGTGCCACTGCGCATCGCGGTCGGCGCGCGCTCGCTCAAAGAAGGTAAGCTCGAACTGAAGTGGCGTCGCGACAAGGAAGCCACCATGCTCGACGTCGCTGGCGCCGGCGCGCAAATCGTGGGCCTGGTCGCCGCGGCCAAGCAGGCACCGCAAGGTTGATCGTGGGTCTCTCGCCGACCTTGCCCGTTGCCGAGCGCCTCATCGTTGCGCTCGACGTCCCCGATGCCGCTACCGCGCTGGCGTTTGCGGCGCAGCTTGGCCGCGACGTTCGCTGGCTGAAAGTTGGACTTGAGCTGTTTTGCGCCGAAGGCCCGGCGCTGGTCAGCAAGTTGGCCGATGCAGGCTATAAGATCATGCTCGATCTCAAGCTGCACGATATTCCGCAGACGGTGGCCAGCGCCACCGAGCGTTGCGCCGTCTTGGGTGCGAGCCTGCTCACCGTGCATGCCTCGGGCGGCGCGGCGATGTTGCAGGCGGCGGCGAAGGCCGCGGCGCCAAGCGGCTTGGGGATTCTCGCGGTCACCGTGCTGACCTCGCTCGATGCCAGCGACGTCGCCGCCGATGGCAATCGCCTATCGCCCGCCGACTTGGTGCTGGCGCGGGCGCAGCTTGCCTGTGCTGCGGCCTGCGCCGGCGTGGTGTCGTCGCCGCATGAGGCTGCGGCGCTGCGCTCGGCGCTTGGCCCACAGGCGCTGATCGTGACGCCAGGCATCCGCCCGGCAGGCAGCGACGTCGGCGATCAAAAACGAGTCGCGACGCCGGCGGCGGCCATCGCCAGCGGCGTTTCCATGATCGTGGTAGGCCGACCGATTCGCGATGCGGCGAGCCCCGCCGAGATGGCGCGCCAAATCTTGCGCGAGATGGAGACGGCGTCATGATCAAAAAGAAACCTCGCCCCGCGCCTGGTCGTTCGATGTCCGAGCAGGGGCCGTCCGCCGTCGCCGCAAGGCCGCCCGTCTTCCCCGCAGGGCCGTCCGCCGTCGCCGCAGGGCCGTCCGTCGTCGCCGCAGGGCCGTCCGTCGCCATCCCAAGGTGGCGCACCGTTCTCGCAGGGGCGCTCTGGGGCTCCTGAAGGTCGCGCACGATTTTCCGAGCGAGCTGCGGCGCCCACCGTTTCCGCGCCGCGCCTTGGCGGCGACGAGCGGCTCATCTACGGCGTCGGACCCGTGCGCGAATTGCTCGCAGCGAAACCCGACGCCGTGCGCCGCCTTTATATTGAACCGCGCCGCGGCGATCAGGCCAGCGACGACGTCGGCCAGCTCCTGATAAAGGCACGCGAGCTTGGCCTGTCCACAGAAATGGCGGATAAAGCGATGCTGACGGCGATTGCCGGCGAATTTGCGTTGCACCAAGGCGTCATCGCGGTGGTGGCGCCGTTTGTCTTTGCCGAGCTCGCCGACATCATGGCGCGCGCGGCCGATCGCGGCGAGGCGCTGCTGGTGGTGGTGCTCGACCAGGTGCAAGACCCGCACAACGTCGGCGCGATTATTCGCACGGCGTATCTCATGGGCGCGCACGGCGTGGTGGTGCCGGTGCATCGCCAAAGCAGCATTACCGCCACCGTCACCAAGGCCTCGGCCGGTGCTACCGAGCTGCTGCCGATTGCCCAAGTCACCAACGTCGTGCGCGCGCTCGAAGAGTTCAAGGCCGCCGGCGCGTGGGTCATCGGCCTTGATGCCCCCGCGCCGATGTCGCTACATCAAATCGATGGCACGCTGCCGCTGGTGCTCGTCGCCGGCGCCGAGGGCGATGGTATCCGCCCGCTAGTTGCCAAGCAATGTGATTTCATCGTCGAGCTGCCGATGCACGCCGCCGGCGTCGGCTCCTACAACGTCTCAGTCGCCACCGCGATGGCGCTTTACGAAATCGTCCGCGGCCGCCGTGGCTGAAGTCCGCCGGCGCCAGCGGGCGCGGCACGCGCGCACAAAGTTAGACACGATATTTTAGGCGCCGGGCGCGGCGTCAAATGGCCAGCGCCCCGGCGCTCCGTCGCCAGCCGATCGTCACTGAAAGACCTGTCTCGGTCGCCTGAAGGTCAATTGCCAGTGCTCGGCTGCGAACCAATCAGAGAGAGGTGGCAATAGTGCTGCCAGGCCCCGTCCCCGGGTTTTTATGGACCCGGGCCGGGCGGCGGCGGTTCGATTTTTTTAATTTCAGTAGCGTCGGCGACGCGATTTGTATACTATCGCCTAATCAATGAAGCGCGCCGGTATCAATTCTCGCAAAATCGGCAGGTCGCGGGCTCAGCTCGCGCTGGCCGTTGGCACGCCTCATCGCAAGGCGAAAGATGGATCGCGCCGCGGGGGAAAGCGCCCGGGCGCGGGTCGCAAGCCTAACGGCACCGTCGCAATGGTCTCGCACGCGCGGCGTCCCCCTCACAAGGCGGCGCATCCACTGCACATTTCGATGAAGGCTCTGCCAGATGTTCCGAACTTACGGCAGCCGCGCCTCGTTCGCGTCATCAAGAACGCGATGCGCCAGGTTCATGCCTTACAGCGGGACGACGCCAGCCGCGGCGCATTTCGCATCGCCGAATTTTCGATCCAAGACACGCATGTTCACATACTTGCCGAAGCCGGCGATAAGCGCGCGATGGTCCGCGGAATGTCGAGTCTCTCGATTCGCATCGCCCTTTCCATCAAGCGCGTGCTGGGTCGCGACGACAAGGTGTGGTGCGACCGCTACTATGCCCGGCGTCTCACGATGCCTAAAGAAGTCCGCAACGCGTTAGTTTACGTGCTGCTTAACAGCATCAAGCACAAGCCGGACCGCCTAGCGGCAGGACGCAGGCAAACGAGCACGCAGGTGCTGGTCGATGCGCGCTGCACGTCGGCTCCGTGGTTTCGGGGCTTCTCGCCGACATGCGAGGCGAGTTGGTGGGATGCGGGGACGTCGACGGAGCCTGAACCCCCCGTTGCGGCTGCCACCACCTGGCTTTTAACCACAGGGTGGCGTAGGCATGGTCTCATCGATCCGCAGCGTGATGGGCCGCGAAGCTAGGGCGCCATTCTTCGTAGCCGCGTAGCTGGGCTTTCATTGGTCGGCGCTTGCTCTCGCTTACGGCGCGCCGTGGACGCAGTCGGCGTCGTTTTCGTCGCGGCACATTTCGGCGATGAGTTCGCGAAAGCCCGCGTCGCGGCGCAGGCCATCAAAGCTGGTATCTAGCGGCGTGCCGCGGCGCCCGAGCAGCGAGTCGAGGCGGCGCTCGACCGCCGCGCTGCGGCTGTGGTGATGTTTCATCTCGAGCAAGCGCTCAAGGAGGTTGAGCGTGCACTGCTTGCGCTGCACGCGCGCGTACGCCGCCGCCAGCAAATACGTCGCGTCGACGTTGTAGGGGTCGGCGGCCAGCGCGGTGTGCAAGGTCTCAAGCGTGCGGTGCAGCGCCTCAAGGCGCAGCGGCTGCGACAACTCCGTGGTCATCGCCTCGGCATATTCATCGCGCGCGCGCTCGACCAAGCGCGCGGCCTCGGCGATGGAACGCTCGCCAAAGCGCAGCGGGGTGCTTTGCTCGTCGGGGTTAGTGGGGGCGCAGTCCGCCACGGTGCCAATCTCGGTCGCGCTCGCCTCGGGGCGAAAGGGTGCCGGCCCGGCACTATTTTTGGGTTTGCAGGCTGCGGCCAACACACCGACCACCGCGACCAATCCTATTATCCAGCCGACGCGCATGCTCAGCGCCCCACAGCCGCGTTGGCTTCGTCGCGAAAGGCATCAAAGCTGCTCTCGCCCTGGGCGGCCTGGATCATCAAGGTGGCCTGCCGTTCAAAATCAGGATGGCGCTCGAGCTCGGCGAGGCGCTTGAGGAGCGCGACGGCGCAGCCTTTCTTGCGCAGCTGGGCGTAGACGACGGCCATCTTGAAGGTGGCCTCGGCTTGGTACGGATCCGCCGCCAGGGCGCTACGAAACTTGCCCAGGGCGTCGAGCATGGTCGCGGTTTCGTCATCACCGCTGGTCAGAATGCGATTGCCTTGCACCACGAGCTGGTCGGCGTCGCGCGTGCGCGGCTTTACGCGCGAGGCATCGGCAAAAAAATCTGTCTTGCACTGGTCGTCAAATGTCGCCGCCGCAGCCTGTGGGCGCTTCTTCTTGACTGGCCGCACCAGAGGTGAAGGCTTGCCAGCATATGGCCCGCTGCAGCCCAGCGCGCCACCGACTATCACAAGTGCCAAGAACAACCGTCGCACCATCCCATTGTGCCACAGGCGCTGGCGCATTACCAAGCGCCGCGGCGAAACCGGCACTCGGCTTACGGCCGGACCGGCGAGAATTCTTCGACGATGAAGCGAAACCGCTTATAGCCGGCTTCTTTTTCGCGAGCGCTGGCGAGCACCGAATACAGCAGGCCAAACGGGATGGACTTGTCCGCGATAATAAACAACTCAGGCGTTTTGTTCACCGGCTTGCCTGTCGCGCGCAGCTTGCCTTCTTCGGCCTGCCGATAGGCGGCGAGAAACTTGGTCAGCTTGGGGATGCCGACGCCTTGCGTGCCACCGTCGCGGTCCGAGGCGTCGATGTCGCCGTTCTTGACCGCGACCAGCGGCTCCCCGTCGCCAATAATGGCCGTGGTCGTAATGATCAGCGCGGTCGCGCTCTCTGGCATTTTTTCGATGGCTGCGGACTCGGGCAACGACACCGCGCTGGCCACGACGTCCGTGCTCTGCGAGATCTGCGCGATAAACGCCACGAGCAAAATGGTCATCATATCCATCATCGGCATGATGTTGAGGTGGCGAATTTCTTCGCCTTCGGGCACGCGCTTGACCGCCTTGCGGACCATCGAGCGCGCTTGGGCGGGCGTAAACGACATTAGTTTAAAAACCCATCCGAGAGAATGATGCCAGAAAAGAGCGCGTGCTTGGCGGGGTCGTACTCGATGCGCTCGGTGTCGTAGGTAAGCGTCTCCGGATCGATGCCCGTCGGGAACTTCGCGACATCTTTGATTTCGATGTCGGTAGACGGCAGCAGGCACGGGTCAGACGACTTGCCAAACTCGGGCATCTTGCACCTCACCGCGGTCATGAGCGCGACGACGGTTGAATATGGCACCGATTGGTCGGGTTGCAGCGTGATGCGATAGGTTGGCAGCGCGCGCTTTTGGCCGCTATAGCGCTGGGTAACGATCTGAAACAGCGTGTCATTGAGAATGCGGTAGTCAAAAACCATTTGCCGCGGGGCGGGCGGGGCATCGGCCTTGGGCTTGGGTGCCTCGCACTGGCCGGTCTTGCTCTCGCAATAGCCAGACTCACACATGTAGTCACCGTCGCAGCGGTCGCCATCAGCGCCGCTTCGCTTGAGCACCAGCTTGGGCGCCAGCAGCGTGCCTTCCAGCTCGGTCGCCGACCACACGAGCAGTTGATCTTTTTTAACGCTGATAAACAGGCGCAGATCTTGTTCGTTCGGCTTTACCTCGGGCTTGGGGGCGGTGGCACCTTGTGATGGCGCGCCGCCGTCGGGAATTAGCACATTGATTTGGCCGAGGACCACCGTCGCGGCGACCGTGGAGAGAATAAACAACATTAGATTCGTCACGATGTCGAGGTAGGGCACGAGGTTGATTTCCCGCTCTCCATCTCTTCGGCCTCAATGGCGTCCTCACGCCGACGCGCCGCGCCGCGCGCTTTTGCTCTGACGGCGTGTGGCGAATGGTTCATTACGCGCCTTGTTGATGTTGCGCCGCGCCCTGACCGCCGCCGGATTCGGCGACGATGTTTTCAAAGCGCAACGTAAAGCCTTCGAGATCGGCGACGACTTTTTTCATCGACGCTGAAATCAAGAGGTGAGCCACCATGCACAGCAAGGCGATGCCCAGGCCGTAGGCGGTGTTGTACATGGCTTCGGCGATGCCTTCCGACAGCTTCGCGTTGCGCTCGCTGGCTGAGGCGCTGCCAAGCGCGGCAAAGGTATTGATCAGACCGGTGATGGTACCGAGCAAGCCCGTGAGGGTTACGATGTTGGCCATTGACCACAGCGCGCCAACTCGGGTTTTCACCTCAGGCAGCGCATCGCTCATCGATTCTTCCATGGCTTGCGCGACGGCGGCGTCACCGCGATGAAGCTTGTTGAGGCCCGCCTTGGCGACGCGCGCAATCGGCGCCGACGTTGCGTCGCACAGCTTCTTGGCACGGTCGATATTGTTGGCCGCTAGCAAGCGCCGGATCTGTTCCAAAAAGGCCTTGGCATTGATGTGCCCCTTGCCCAGGAAGTAGATCGACCGCTCCGCGATAATGCCAATGCACACCGCGAGGAAGAAGGTGTTGATGACGAAGAACGGTCCGCCCTTGTGAAATACGTCGCTGAGCCAATCCATAGGCGCAAGTCCTTTTTCTAGTTACGAAAGCTAACCCTCGCAGTTTTACTCGTCAGGCCGGCCAAGGGTCAATAAATGGCCGGTATTATTTCAAAAACTTGAGATCTGGAGAGGCCATACCGACGTGTATGTGGTCGCCGCCTCAGCGTCACGGCAGCGCCCCAGCCGCGATCCACCGCGCGATGGCTTCGCGCTGCTGGACGCATAAAATGGGGTTGTTAAGCGGCATGGTGCCATCATCGGGCAAGGGGCCATCGAACGAGCCGAGCACCACCATTAGGTAGCTATCTTCCGGCGAGCCGGGGGTTACCAAGGTCCGCGTTGGAAACAGCGACGATGGCTGCGCTACGAGCGAATCGTGGCTCATCCCGGCGGTCAAGCTCAGCCCGGCCGCGGGGTCCTCGCCATCATTGTGGCATGCCTCAAACGCTGAGCATGTAGGCGTGAAGATGCGCTCCTGGATCCACGCGAGGTCCGAATGCTCGGTGGCGGCGATACAGTTCGGACTCGGGGGTGCATCGGGCATTGGGTCAACCGGTGCCGCACACGCCATCCACATCATGGCTGGCAACACGGCTGACAGCTCGGTGGAGGGGAGCCGCGCGCGCATGACCAACGCTAGCATGCTCGCCAAATTTCGGCGCGCCGATCGCCAGCGTTGCTGCGCAGTGCGTTAGCGCACAGTCGGTGCGGTTGGCGCGATGACAGTACCGGACGAGGCCGGTGACACGGTCGGCGGCACGGTTTGCGGCGGTGCGGCCTCAGGTCCGGTTGGCGCAATCGGGGGCCTAAATGGCACGGACCTTCGCGCGGGTCGGCGCTGCCACGGTGGAATCGGCGCGGCCGGCGGTAGCGAGCCAAACTGCGGCAGCGGCGTTTCGGGCGGGACGTAGTCGTGCAGCATGGCAGCCATCGGTTTGGTGGTGGGGTGGGCGAATTGAGCTGGCACGGTGCCGCGCGCAAATGGAATCCACCCCGTCTGATTGCCGGCTTGGACGCCCGTGCTCGCGAAGACGACGTTGGTGGGAATTTCGAAATCGCGCGCCGGCGTGGCCGGATGCGCCGCGGCCATGAACGATAGCCAGATCGGCACCGCCGCCGTGCCACCGGTGATGGCATTGGCAATGGGCGTGGAGTTATCGCGACCAAGCCACACGCCGCAGACCAAATCGGTCGTGTAGCCAACAAACCAAACGTCGCGATAATTGGCGGACGTGCCGGTCTTGCCCGCAGCCGGGCGCCCGAGGCTCTTGGCGCGGCGGGCGGTGCCAGCTTCGACGACCGAACGCATCATATCCGTAAGCACATATGCAACTTCGGGCTGCAGCACCTCAGGGCCCGCGGGCAAGTTGCGACGATCATCGAGCACCTTGCCGTCTTGCGTCACCAAATCGTAGAGCCGCGGCGTCACGCGTCGGCCGCCGGCAGCGATGCCAGCGTAGGCAGCGGTCACCTCCATGAGGGTGAGATCGGGCGTGCCCAGGCTAATCGAGACGTGGCGCGGGATCGCCGACGAAATGCCAAAGCCGCGCATGATGGCGATGACGCGATCGAGGCCGGCGTCGATCAGCAGCTGAACCGAAATCGTATTGAGGCTCTTGGCTAGCGCCGTGCGCAGCGTGACGGGCCCGTGAAATTTGCCGTCGTAGTTGGATGGCGTCCAGATGCCGGTGGCCGTCGGCACCGCGATCGGGGCGTCGAACAGCACATCGATTTGGGTATGCCCCTTGCTGAGCGCGGCGCCGTAGATAAACGGCTTGATGGCCGAGCCGATTTGCCGTTTGGCCTGCGTCACGCGATTAAACTGGCTGACTTGCCAGTCATAGCCGCCAACCATGGCGACGACGCGTCCGGTAGCGGGCTCGATCGCGACCAGGGCGCCCTCGACGCTTGGCAACTGCGCAACGCGCACCGCGGTCGCGCGTTCGGCGTCTTCGGTGTCCGTTGGTAGCACCGGCGTCGCCTTGGCCGGAGCGTCGTCAAGGTCAGGCGTGGGGGTGCCTTCAGCCGGCGCGGCGGCAGGACTTGTCGCGACGGCCCCAGGTGGCGGCACCAAGCGCACCAAGATGAGGTCGCCCGGTGCCAGGCGCACGCCCTTTGGTCCCCGCCACGCCAGCAGCGATTTTACGTCCGCGGCATCGACCGGCAGTTCCTTGCCGCCCAAGTCGACGACGACGCCGCGGGTGATATCCGTGACCATGGCGACATAGCGGGTGCCAAGCGTGAGCGATGGCGAGCTTGTGTCGGTCCATCGCATGCCCGGCGCAAACGGTCGATACGCAGGTTGATCAAACAGCGGCTTTTCGCCGTCGCTGACGCGGGCAATGGGGCCGCGAAATCCAAGCCTGCGGTCGAGCGCCTCGATGCCCTCGCGGAGCGCGGCCTCGGCGGCGGCTTGCATGCGGGTATCTAGCGTCGTGTAAAAGCGCAGGCCGTTGTGAAACAGCACGTCGTTGCCAAATTTCGCCGTGGCCTCCTGGCGCAGCGTCTCGACGAAGTAGGGCGCGGCGAGCGCGTTGAGGTCGGCGGTCTTGATGAGGCCTATGGGGGCGTCGCGCGCCGCGAGGAATTCGGCGTCGCTGATGTAGCCATCCTGCAGCATGCGGTCGAGCACGTAGCGCTGGCGCTTGCGGGCGTCGGTGATGTTGCGATGCGGGGCGTATTCAGACGGCGCGGCGACCAACCCGGCGAGCATGGCGGCTTCTGCGATGGTGAGGTTCTCGACGGTCTTGCCAAAGTACGCGGCGGCGGCGGCGGCGACGCCATAGGCGCCATTGCCGAGATAAATGTGATTGAGATAAATCGTCAAGATGTCGGCCTTAGACAACTCGCGCTCAACGCGCACGGCGAGGATGACCTCTTTGGCCTTGCGTCGATATTTTTGCCGCTTGGCCTCGGCCACGCGCGCCTCGCCCACAAGGCCGATGAGTTCTTGTTCTTCGCCGGCAAGGATGGTTTGCTTGATGATTTGTTGGGTAAGGGTGGAGCCACCCTGGGTAATGCCGTCGCTCTTCAGATTCGCCCACGCCGCGCGGCCGATGCCAAAGATGTCAAAGCCGCCATGTTGCCAAAATCTGCGATCCTCGGCCGCGATAAAGGCGGCCGGCACATGCGACGGCATGCGATCGAGCGCGACGATGCGGCGATTTTGAATCGAGAAGCGACCGATCAGCTCGCCGTCGCTGGACAACACGCTGCTGCCGCGGATGGGCTGATAGGAAACGAGCTGCGATAGATCGCTTGGCAGCGTGCGATTGACAAAGCGCACGCCAAAGGCGGCGCCAGCGGCGCCAAGCGACAGCCCCCACAAGCATAACGCGCCAAGCAGCCGCATCAGCGAGAAGACGCGTGGCGGCCGGCGCTTACGCGGCGCGACCGCCGGCGGATCCGCGGGGTGGGCAGGTGAGGTCGCTGGCGCGGGGTTGCCCATTGAGCGTATACTCAGCGTACATGGGTCGCCCCGCGTGCGCATCATTGCCGACCTGTCATCGCGCGGATGGCCTGCGCGCGCGGATCGCTGCGCGTCTTGGCGTAGGGCTGGCCATGCTTTGCGTGGTGGCGTGCGCTGGGCCGGCATCGAACGAGGCGAGCGTCGTCGCGCCGGCGGTGCCGAAGGTGGGGGAAGCCGCGCCCGCCGCGTCCCGCACAGTTGCGCGCGACGCCGTGCTGCCACCAATCGCACCACTCGATCGCCCCTTTATCGTCATGGCATGGGAGGCGCGTACCAGCGCACCAGGCCTTGACTGGGTCGCGATTGCCGGGCCGCTTGGCGTTGCCGAAGCCGTCGAGCGCGTGCTGGGGTGGACGCCGCGATACGGTGGCCTCGTCGTCGACGTGGCGGCGGGAACAACGGCGGCACAAGTTGCCGAGCGCGCGCGGGCAAGCGGCGCCAGCTATGTGTTTACCGGGTGGTATGATCGACCCAATTGGGCCTTCGCGGCTGGGTTGTCGCTGTGGCGGGTCGATGGCGTTGGCGCGGTGCAAATTGCCCAGGCCACCGCGAGCGGCCCCTTGGCCGATTCCCATCTTATTATGGCGCGCTTGCTCTCCGGCATCTTGCGCGAGGCGGGCATGCCGGTTGACCAGGCCACCGAGTCGCGGTTGTTGCAACCACTTACGCGCGACAACTATTCGCTCATGCTGACGGCGCGCGGGCTCAAAGGCGTCTTGGCAGGCCTGACACCGCAGAGCCACGCGCCGGTGCTCGCGGACTTGACGAAAGCAAGTCGCATTGATCCCACCAATGCCCTGATCATGAGGCTGCTGGGAGAATTCTGGCACCATGCCCAAGCGACGCCGGAGGCGCTCGCCGCGGCGGACCGCAGCATGGCGTTGGCGGCCGAGCTGGATCCAACCTATGGCGCCGCCGTCGTCGGTGCCGCCGCTGCGGCGGCCGCGCGCGGTGTGTGGCGCGACGCGGATCTCTTGTATGGCAAGGCGATCGCGTTGCGGCGGTGGGACCTCAGCGCGCGCGTCGGCTGGGCACGGGCGCGCATCGCCACCGAACGTTACGGCGATGCGATCGAGGCCTTGCTTGAGGTCAAGCGCGTGCGCCCCGAGTTGCTCGAGGCAAGGCGCTTGCTCGCAACCGCCTATGATGCGATCGGCGAGCTGGACGCCTTGGTGCAGGAATTGCTCGCGGTTGCGGCCTTGGCGCCCGGGGACGAGGCAACGCAGCTTGAGCTCGCGGCGGCGTACATTGCCGGCGGCGACATCGCGCGGGCCTCGGAAGCGCTCGCGCCACGCGCGGCCGGCGACGTGCCAATTTCGTTTAAGTTATGGATGGGTGACATGGCGCGGCACCTTGGGCGAGCCGGCGAAGCGATCTCCTGGTACGAGCAAGCGATCGTCAGCGATGCCGGGCCGGTGCGTCGTGCGGGGTTGCCGCCGTTGTTGCATCCGCGTGCGGTGTACGAACGGGCCATGTTGCGCGCGCGCGATGCCAGCGTGGAAGATGCAATGGTTGAGGCGGCGCTTGAAGACGTCGTGGCCATTCCCGAGCTCGCGTCACAGTCGCCGTGGATTCGCGCCGAGGCGGCGTTTTATCGCGGGCGCTTCGCGGCGGCGGCGGATGCCTTCGGCGAGGCGATCGCGCTCTATCCTGACGATCTAGACACGCGGTACAATCTGGTGTGGACGCTGCTTATGAACAAGACGCCCAAAGCCGCACAGGTGGCCGCCGCCGCGGCGATTGCGCGCATGCCGGGGCAGGTCGACCTCGCCTATATTTTGGCGGCTAGCCACTTCCAAGCGGGCGAGGCGTCGCGCGCCCGCCAAGGGCTTACCGACGTGCTCGCGCTTGACCCGACGCATGTCGATGCCCAGCGCGCTGCCACGGCGATCGACAACGGGGCGCCGATGCTCGCGCACGGTGGGCTGCGGCCGCATCGCGCCTTTACCGACGTTGTCCTCGCGCAACGCGAAATCGAACAAGTCATCGCCGGGCGCAAGGCGCGCGATGGCGTGCGCGGCGCGTGGTTCGCCGCCTCGCGCGACATCCTAACCGTGCTTGGCCGGCTGCCGCTTTCGGAAACCCGACGCGTACGCCGATGCCCCGCCGCCAACGTTGCGCAGTTGCTCGCGCGGCAACGCGAGCTCGAGCGGCACTACTTGCAGCTTGGCGTCGATCTGCAACGGCTGGAGACCAAGATCGAAAATGCGCGCCTCTTCGGGGATGTCGAATTCTTATCGCGGTTCGCACGGCTGCGCGCCGACGAAGTCGTTGCGGGCGTGCCCCAGGCCGAACTCGACCTGCGCGAGATGTGGTTTACGCGCGACGTGCTGGTGGCCGGCGAACTTGCGGCGGCAGGCTGCACGGCCACCGTGCTCGCCGCGGCGTACGATCCCTCGCGGCGGCAGGCGCCTCCTTTGCCAATCGCGCCGACGCCCAAGCCGACGAGCATTGCGGCGACGGTGATTACCTTTTTTGTCGATAACCGCGGCTGTCCTGATGTCGTCGAGGTAACCGTCGACGGGCTCGCCATCGGCCGCGTCGAGCCAAGCGTGGTGCGAGGGTTTTCCTCAAACGCCGGCGGCCATACGGTGTGCCTCACGGGTCCGGGGGTCGCGTGCGGCGTGCAGGGCACGGTGCGCGAGGTGTATCTTCACGATGGCCTAACCATTGGCATGCGCTGCCCATAGCCCGCCTGCATTTGTTTGCTACGATACGTCGATGTCGGTGCCGGCCTTGACCTTTGCCACGCCGCGCAAGCTGCCGTCGCCTGGCAAGCTGACCGGCCGGGTCGTCGTGCTTGACGTCGCCTTTGCGGCCAACATCAGCGCGTCCGTTTCATACGAGGCGATCACCAAGCCCTTCCTCGCCAAGCTCGGCGCGCGGCTGGCGGCGTGGGTCGATCACCACGACCACGAACGTCATGTCGACTATGCCGATGACGATCGGTTCGTGCTCGCGACCAAGGCGGCGCACGGCGCGTGCCCCGAGATGATAACCCCCGCGCTGGTGTCACGGATTGGCCCCGTCGACACCATCATGTGCCACGTCGACCTCGATGGCCTTTACGCCGCCGCGAAATGGATCTTGGGTGGGCAAGAGCCGTATGCGGGCGCGGATGCCGATGCCTATGCGGTGGATACGCGCCTGGGCGTGCCCTCGGCCATCGCCATGACAATAGACAACGCGTTGCGCGCGCGTTTTCGCGACGATGAGCTCAAGCGGTCGGTGGTCCATTTCTTGATCGGCGGACAGGCGGCCGGCGTGCATCGCGATCGCATCGACGAGGCCAGCGCGGAATTTGCCGCGCGTGCCGCAGGCACCGCACAGTTGGCGGCGCGATACGTCGTGCGTGGCCGCGTCGCCTATCTCGACGCCACCAGCAAGTCGGCGGTGGCGTACGACAAGACCGATTTGTTGCTGGCTGGGCAAACGATGGCGCCGGTGGCGATGGTGCGAGATTCGGGTCAGCTCGCGATTGCCGCGGCGTTTGCGTCGGGCTGGGACTTCGTGTCGCTGCTAGGACTGGCCGGCGGCATGCCGACGCGCATCTCAATTCCCGACCAGCGGCTCACCGAGGCCCTGGAGAAAATCAACAGCGCACCGCTGCCGACGCCACGCTCCGCGGCAGCGACCCCAGAGGCGGATGAGACATGAAGCAACCAACGAACCATGACGACGTGATCGAGGCGCTGCTCGCCGGCGCTGATGCCTGCGCGAGCCAGCAACGGGCAACCGCATGCAAGCTGCCCTCGCCGGCGGCGATCGAGCGCTGCCTGCAATTCACGCGACAACTATTTTTCCCGCGGCTGGCCGCCGACGCCCATGGCCTGACCGATCCTAAGCCCGCGATGCAGGCGGCGATCCGCGAGCTGCGCGAGGTCTTGGTGCACGAAGTCGGCGTCGCGGCCATGATGAATGCCGCCGCCACGGCGCGCGCAGAGGCGATGGCGCACGCCGCCCGCGTCGTCGACGACCTAATTAGGGGCTTGCCCGAGCTGCAGCGCCGGATCGGCCTTGACCTTGTCGCGGCCTTGGGTGGCGATCCGGCGGCCGCCAACAAAGACGAGATCTTGCTTTGCTACCCCGGGCTACAGGCGGTGATGGTGCACCGCATCGCCCATGCCCTATGGCAAGCCGGGGTGCCGCTCATCCCGCGGCTCATGGCTGAAATATCTCACGCCAAGACCGGCATCGACATTCATCCCGGCGCCGCGATTGGCGACGCATTTTTTATCGACCATGGCACCGGCGTGGTGATTGGCGAGACCACCGTGATTGGTAATTCGGTGCGCATCTATCAGGGGGTTACATTGGGCGCCTTGAGCGTGCCGGTGATTGCCGCCGACAAGCTTGTGGGGCTCAGCGAACGCCCACGCGGACCCAAGCGTCACCCTACATTGGGTGACAATGTCGTTGTTTACGCGGGGGCAACCATCTTGGGCGGCAAGACCCTCATCGGCAGCGGCGCGGTGATCGGCGGCAACGCATGGGTGACGTCGTCGGTGCCCGCGGGCGCGACCGTTGTTGGCGTTCACGGCGGGCGCTAAGCCTTTGTTTTTGGTGCGCGCGCGATGGCGTAGCTCTCTGGTAGCCGTGTTAGCCTTGTAAGCTGATGGCGCAACAACCCGGTGGTGGGCTGCCAAGCGGGGCCGACGAGCTCGAGCGGCCGCGGACGATATCGCGTCACCGCTATGTCGCGCCAGATCTGGCGCCCCCCGGCGGGCGAGACAAATCGCTCGACGCGCGCAAACGCATCGGCCGCTACGAAATTATCAAGCTGCTCGGCAAGGGTGCCATGGGCCAGGTCTTCCAAGGCCGCGATCCACTGCTCGACCGCATCGTCGCGATCAAGACCATCGTCGCGCCGCAGAATGCCGTCCGCCGCGGCAAGACGTCGTACCTGGAGCGGTTTCAACGCGAGGCGCGCGCGGCCGCTAAGATGCAGCATCCGTCGATCGTCACGATCTTTGATATTGGCGTCGATGAGGATGCCGAGACGCCGTTCATGGTGCTCGAATACCTGCCAGGCGAGTCGCTAGCGGACCGCCTCGATCGCGTGCGCATCCCCTTGGCGCGATGCGTGCAAATCGGGCTGGACCTGGCCTCGGCGCTGGCCTTTGCGCATAAAGAGCGCATTGTCCATCGCGACGTCAAGCCGGCGAATGTGCTGCACGCCGGGGAAAATCGCTGGAAGCTTGCGGACTTTGGCATCGCGCGGCTGCCTGATTCCGATCTAACGCAGGTCGGTATTTTTATGGGGACACCGGGCTACGCGCCCCCCGAGGCCATTCGCGAGGGTCGCTACACGGCGCAGGCCGACGTGTTTGCATGGGGCGCGGTGCTCTACGAATTGTTTTGCGGCCGCATCGCGTATGAAGGCCCCGACACCAAGACCACCAACGGCTATGTGCTCAAGGGTGATGCGCCGCCGCCAACGCGCCATGATCCGTCGATCCCGATGCCGCTGGTCGAGGTGGTGATGAAGTCGCTGGCACCCAACGCGAGTGAGCGATTTCGCGACGCCGTGGAGATGGAGCAAGCCCTGCGCGAGGCGTGGGATCTGTGCCTGCGACGCGGGCTGGTGCCGGCCACGGCGTTGACGGCGGAGGAGGTAACGCACGACAAGGTGCGCGGCCCGTTTCACCTCGCGCCTGCTGCGCCCTGTGGCGGCGCGAACGCGAGCCCACAGGCGAGTCCCCCCGCGCGCCCGCCGGCCAAGCCGCCCGCGCCCGCACCGATGGCCGCGACAGCGCCAAGGCGGGAGCCGCCGCCTGAGGATGACGACGATCAAGCGACCCGCATCATGTATCGACCGGACGCTGCGGCGCCTGCGGCCCGCCCGGTGCCCATGGCCGCACCGCTCGTCGCAAGCCAAGGACAAAGCCGAAGTGGCGCCCTTGCCAGCCTCGACAGGTTGCCGCCGGTCGCGCCCGTGCTTGGCGGTCGTCACGACGATCCGACGAGCGTCGACAAGCTGCCGCCGCGCGCAATGAAAGCGCCGCGCCGAGGCTTTCCGTGGTTTTGGCTTTTGCTGTTCGTGCTGCTCGCGGCGCTTGGCGCGGCGGTTACGGTGCTGGTCAAGCTCGGCCTTTAGCCGTTCGCGGCTGATCGGTAGCTTTAGGTTTTGGCCGCGCGCAACGCCCGCACCAAGTCGGCCTGGCCATCGGCGTGGTAGCTCGATCGCACGAGCGGCCCCGACTCAACATGGGTGATCCCAGCGTCACGCGCAAACTGCCCAAGCTCGTCAAATTCTGCGGGCGATAAATAACGATCGATGGGGAGGTGCTGCTTGGAAGGCTGCAGGTATTGCCCCATCGTGAAGATATCGACACCAAGGCCAGCTACCTCGCGGATGACGGTTTCGATCTCATCGCGCGTCTCGCCCAGCCCGAGCATGATGCCGGCCTTGGTGATGGCGCCGCGGCTGTGCGCATGCGCCAAGATCTTGTAGCTGCGTTCGTAGCTTGCCTGCACGCGCACTTGGCGCGACAGCCGAGGCACGGTCTCAAGATTGTGGGCGAACACGTCGGGCGCCGCGGCGAGCACGACGTCGACCGCCGCCGTGTCGCCCTTGAAATCGCTGGCGAGCACTTCGAGCGTCATGGTGGGGCAGGCGCGCTTTACCTCGGTGATGGTCTGCGCCCAATGCGCGGCGCCGCCGTCGTCGAGGTCGTCGCGCGTGACGCAGGTGATGACGGTGTGCTTGAGCGAAAGCCGCGACAACATGGTCGCGACGCGACGCGGCTCGTCGGCATCCAGCGGCGCAGGCCGCCCGGTGGTGACGTCGCAGAAGCGGCACGAGCGGGTGCAGATGTCGCCCATGATCATGATGGTCAGCGACTTGTTCGTCCAGCACTCGCCGATATTGGGGCAGCTCGCGCTCTCGCACACGGTGTGCAGCTTGAGCTCTTTGACCAGCTCGCGCGTCTCAAAAAAAGACGGCTTGGTCGGCAGCGGCACGCGGATCCACTCGGGATGGCGGCGGGCGACGACGGCGCTTGCCTGGGCCGCGGCGGTGGAGTCCTGGCCTACGACGGGCAGATGCAACCGATCCATGGTGGCGGTTTACTCCGGGTACGGCAAAAAAGCCACCGCGTTTTCAGAGATGTATGGCATGGCCGAGCGCGGCCTCGGTGGCCTCTTTGAGCGCCTCGGCAAATGTTGGGTGCGCGTGCACCGTGTGCAGCAGGCTCTCGGCGTTGACCTCGGTGGTCTTGGCGAGCGTCATCTCGCCGATGAGGTCGGTGACCGCGGGGCCGATCAGATGTGCGCCGACGAGCTCGCCGGTTTCGGCGTGCCACAGCGTTTTGACAAATCCCGGGTATTCGCCGGCGGCCATGGTCTTGCCCAGCGGCTTAAACGGAAACTTGCCGATGCGTAAGGGAATGCCGGCGTCTTTGGCCGCGGCTTCGGTCATGCCGACGGAGGCGACCTCGGGATGACAATAGGTGCAGGCCGGGATGGCGTGATAGGGCACCGGTTTTGGTGCAAGGCCCGCGAGATATTCCGCGACAAACACGCCTTCGGCGCTCGCCGTATGCGCGAGCCCGCGGCCGATGACGTCGCCGATGGCATAGATGCCGTCGGCGGCGCGCAACGCGTCGTCGACGACGATGAAGCCGCGCGACGTAGAAATCCCGTGCGCCTCAAGCCCCAAATTTTCCGTGTTAGCAACCACGCCCACGGCGACGAGCAGCGCATCGGCAACGAGCGTGCTCGCCGCGCCGCCCTCGCGCGCCTCGAGCGCAAGGGTGACATCGGAGGCGCTCGCGGTGGCGCTGAGGAGCTTGGTGTTAAGCGCCAGCGCGATGCCGCGCTTGGCAAAGGCGCGGCCGAGCTCGGCGGATACCTCCGCGTCCTCGCGCGGCACCAGTCGCGGCTCAAACTCGACAATGGTTACCTCGGTACCAAGCGCGCGGTAAAATGACGCGAACTCGACGCCGATCGCGCCGGCGCCGAGCACGGCCAGCCGCTTAGGTTGCGCCGGCATCGTCATCGCGCGCCGGTAATCGATAATGCGAGCGTCATCAAAAGCTGCGCCGGGCATCGGGCGCGCGCGTGCGCCGGTAGCGACGAGCACGTGCTTAGCCGCGTAGGTGAGTGCGCTACCGTCGGCGCCCTGCACCGACACGCGATGCGGTTGCCAGACGCCGCTGCGCGCGAGCAGCGTGGCGGTGCCGGCAATGTGGGTGATGTTGTTCTTCTTGAATAAAAATGCAACGCCCTTGGAAATCTTGCTCGAGATGTCGCGGCTGCGCACAATGATCGCTGCGAAGTCAGCTTCGACGCCGCTCGCCTTGAGGCCAAACTCGGCGGCGCGGTGCATGAGCTCAAAGACCTCGGCTGAGCGCAGCAGCGCCTTGGTGGGGATGCAGCCCCAGTTAAGGCAAATACCGCCGAGGCCCTCGCGCTCGACGCAGGCGACGCGAAGGCCAAGCTGCGAGGCGCGGATCGCCGCGACGTACCCACCAGGGCCGGCGCCGATCACAATTAAATCAAACTGATTGTCGGTCGTCATAGGCAGTGGCGACCGTACCACTGTACGATCGCAAGGGTGCCCTGCCTCAGTGAGGAATTGCTTGCGCAGGTAAGCGACTCGGCGATGTCGCCGGAGGTCCGGGCGCATCTGGCGCAGTGCATGGCGTGTCGAGATACGCTCGCGCTGGCCACGGGCGTCGCGCTCGACATGCTCGACGACGCCAGCTTGCCGCCCGAAGCCGTGGGCCGCTACACCTTTCAAGAGGTGCTAGGGCGTGGAGGGCAGGCGCTGGTGCTCCGCGTCTTTGATCATCAGTTGCGGCGCGACGTCGCGCTCAAAGAACTGCACAGCGAATCGGCATCCGCCGGCAAGCGGTTCGTCCGCGAGGCACGCATGATTGCGCGTCTGTCGCACCCGGCCATCCTCCCGATCTATGACATCGGTCTACGTAGCAATGGCCGCGCCTATTACACCATGCCGCTTATTACCGGCCGCACGGTGCGACAGATCGCCCGCGCCGATGCGAGCACGCCAGCTTGGCCGGAGTTGCTACCGCACTTGCTGCGCGCCGCCGAGGCGGTTGCGTACGCGCATCAGCATGGCATCATCCACCGCGACCTAACGTCGGCCAATGTGCTGGTTGGCGATTTTGGCGAGACCTATGTCATTGATTGGGGCCTGGCGCGCGAAGCCGCGGGCGAGGATGCGACGGAGCTCGCCGGCGGGGAGCCGTCCATCCCGTCCGCCCCGAGCGCCCCTGACGCCACGATCGAAGGCACCGTCGTCGGCACGCCCGGCTATATGAGCCCCGAGCAACTCCGCGGCTCGCTGGTCGATGAACGCGTCGACGTGTGGGGCCTTGGCGCCATCCTGTACGAGTCAATTTGGGCGCGGCCACCGGGGCTCGACCCGACGCAAATCAACTTTGAGCACGCCACGGCGCCAGCGCCGCTGATTTCGATCGTGCGGCGTGCGTTGGCGGCTAATCACGAAACGCGCTATGTCAGCGTGAGCGCGCTGGCCGATGATATCCGGCGCCTGCTCGCGTACGAGCGCGTCAGCGAGCACCATTATTCGACGCTTGAGGGCGTGCGCTTGTGGGTCCGCCGCAATCGCCTTTATTTTCGCGCCGCGCTCGCGCTCAGCATCGTGCTCCTCATCGCCTTGATTTTCACCGCCCAAGCCCTGGTGAGCGCACGCAATTCGAATCACGCAGAACGTGCGGCGACGATGGAGGCGCGCAATCAGACCAGCGTCGCCAAGCGCCATCTGCTGGCTGGGTACGTCTCTAAGGCGCGTGCGCTCCTAAATACCAAGCGACACCTCGATGCGCAGGTATATGCCGCGGCGGCGTATGCGCAGCTCGACGACGCCTCGCCGGCCTCCGCGCAGGCTCGCGCCGCGCTGCGCGGCATCGTCGCGCTGGCCGCGCACCAACCCGTCATACGTGTCGTGGCGCGTAAGACGCTGGCGCTGCCGCAAGTGTTACCAGTCATCGCTATGGCCTGGTCGCCGTCGGGGGAGCAGCTCGCGGCGGCGCAGAGCGATGGTGTCATCGTGCTTGACGCCAATGGGGAGGAAGTCTATCGCCTCCGCACCGGCGTTGCCGCGACGAGCCTCGCTTGGGCAGGGCCGACCGGCGAGCTCATCGTCACCGACCGGCACGGCCTGCACCTGTATCGCGGCGACGTGCTGGTACGCGAGTTGGCGATGCAAGAGGACCGCGGCGTCGAGATTACGAGCGCCCTGTTTTCCGATCTGTCGGGTGTGATCGCGACGACCCCTGGCAAGCTAGTCTTCTTCGATGCCGCGTGGCAGGTAACCGGCCACGCCGAATCCATGCTGGGGGGCCCGATGGCGTTCGTTACCACGCCAGATCGGCGGGTCGTCTTGGGCGCCGTGCTCGGCGACGTCGAGGTGTGGGATTTTGAGCGTCGCCGCCTCGTGCGCCGCTACGAGGCAATGATGCCCTCGACCGCGGTTACTCGCTTACGCAATGGGGACGGCATCTTTGTCGACCAGTTCTTGCAGCGGGTGGATGAACCGGACGTCGATCGCAGGAGCGGCGGGGTGAATGCGGAAGCAAGCGATGTCGATCGTCCACGCGCGGTGGCGCAGCTTAGCGAGACCGCGCTCATCGAGGTGAACCCGACGGGGCAGGTGTCGTTCGGTACCCTCTCGGGTCAGCACGAGTCGACGTCGGACATCTTATTGCCATCCGCTGATTTTGTCGGGGTGGCCGCGAGGCCCGATGGTCGGGTCGCGCTCGCGAGTGGCAGCAGCGTCGTTATCATCGAAACCCGGCCGACGCCCTCGCGGCCGATTTTGTTGTACGCCCGCGATAGCGTCGACGCGCACGAGGTGCTGCGCTACCAGTGTGGCGCAAACCGGGCGGTGATGCAGGCGACGTCGGAGCGCGTGATGATCCATGTCGACGGCAAGGCGCGAGAGGTTGTGCCGCCGGTGGGCACCGGCCAGATCCTCGCGGCCAAGCTGTTCGATGGCAACGAGAACGTGCTGGTGACGACGCAGCAAGGCATGTTTGTCTGGCGTGCGCAGGGGCCTAGCCAAACGATCGCAGGGGATTATCGCTTCGCTATGGCCACGGGTCCGCTCATCGTCGCGGTCGCGCGAGTTGGCGCCTCGAATCACCTAGCCCATTGGCGCGATGGCAAGGCGCAGCCGGCTACGCCCTTTGAGGGGGATGCCTCGCTGCTGATCGCTAACGATGCTGGCACGCGCGTGTTGCTCGGCGTGGGCGGCGCGTTGCGCGTGTATGATGTGACGGGCGATGGGCCCGCGCGCTTGATGACACAGGTAGAGCAGGCTGCCGGATGGCAAGAAGCGCGGGCGTGGCAAGGGCATTGGCTGGTCGTTCGGCCCGGCCAGGTGCTGGTACTGGAAGCGGAAACGTTGCGAGAGCTGGCGCAGCTGCCCTTTGGCGCGCAATCGCTTAACTCGGTCGCCGTGCTGGGGGAGCTGCTTGCGATTGAGACGATGACGGAGTTCTATGTATGGAACCTTTCGACGTGGAAGCTATTTGCCGAGCTGCCCATCGATACCACCATAACCAACCTATGCTTGCTCGATGACCGCGGGGCGATTGGCGCAATCGATCTAAACGCGGATTTTGGCTTGGCCCAGATCGAGGCCGATCTGAGCGGACTTGGGCAAACCCTCGCCACCATGCGCGTGGTGATGGGCGAGCGGTTTACGGCGGAGCCTGTGAACGATGAGTAGCGCGACCTTGCCCCAGATTCAGGACGCCCTGGCGCTGCTTGGTGAGGTGGTCGAACTCGGGGGGCCGCTTGATGCCATCATCGCGCGGGTCGCGGCGCTCGAGCTGCCAACAACCACCCACCTGCAAGACGTGTGTCTCGCGGCGGCGTGCCTCGAGGGCGACTATCGCGCCGCCGAATACCTCATCGTGCGTTATGGCCAGCCGATGCGCGCCGTGGTGCGGCGAGCCTGCCTGTCGGCGTCTGATGCCGAGGACGTGCTGCAGGATGTCTTGGTCAAGGTGCTGGTCGGGCGCCCGCCCGCGCCGCCAGCGCTGCAAGGCTACCGCGGGCAGGGCCCACTGCAGGCCTGGCTGTCGGTGGTGGCAGCCCGTGTCGGGGTTGATCTAGTGCGGCAACCCAGGACCACCTCGCTCGCCGACACGTTGCTGTCATCCATTGCGATGCCAGCGCCCGCGCCACATGACTTGCCTGCGGGTCGCAAGCACGATTTCAAGCGAGCCGTCGGGTTGGCGCTCGATGAGCTAGACAACATCGACCGCCAGGTGCTGCGCCTGCATCTGTCAGGCCTCGTTGCCGAACAAATCGGGCGCGCCGTGGGGCTGCACCGCGTCAGCGTGGCGAGGCGTATTTCGTCGATTCGCGACAAGCTGCGCGAAAAGGTCCTCGCGCGCATGGGCGTCGCAGCCGACGAACTAGCCGACGATGTGTCGCAGCTATCGGTCAGCCTCGAGCGAATGCTTACTCAAGGTCTAGGACATCATCAATGATCTCTTGGGCCGCCTCTTTGGAGAGGCTGGTGTTTACGGTGAAAACCATGCCGTCGACTAACTTACCGGCGCCGCCTTCTGAGTTTGCCATGGCGTCGTAGTTGGCCTGCAGGGTTGCCTGCGGGACTGGCGACGAGGCATCCGTTGGACGTATGAGCGTGATGGAGACCGAGTTGAGCGTTTTTGGGCCCGTGATGTTCTTGCGCACCAATTGGATCATGAGCAGCTTCATCGGTCCGGCTGGGGTTTCCTTCTGGCTCGTCACCTCAAAGTCCTCGCTCATCGAGTAGGCGTCAATGATGTCCTGAGCCGTGGCGTCGGCGAGCGGTGTGCCGTTAATGGACGCGCTGCCACCACCTTCGACGGGCTTGGCGGTGGTGGTGCCGGCGGCAGGCAAAGTCGACGAGGTGATATTGAGGTCGACGGAGAGCCCGCCCTTGACGCTCTTGGCAAATTCGTCCTTGATGCGGATTTTGTATTTGCCGGGGGCGAAGGATTGTTCGTCGATTTCGCCGATCGCGCTGGAGACCAGTGGCTCATTGCTGCCGGCGGCGAAGATCTCTATTTCAGGGAAGCTCTCGATTTTTTTACCAGCCGGTGATTTGGCGACGATCGCGAAGTCGCTTTTTTGCGTGACCGTCCACTCGTATTCTTTCCAGTCTTTGTCGGTGAGCTTGACCGAGCAGGCCTTTTTGGTGACGTCGCTTAGATTGTCGCACGAGTCTTTGCCGCCAATTGGGCCGCCGAGCGCGAACAAGATGATGCCAACCACGAGGCCCGCGCCGCCCCCGGCCATGCCGAACTTGGCTTGCTTGGTCGTAGCGCCAAGCAGGGCTTCGCGGCCCTTGCCCGAGATGAAGAGATTGCCGAGCAGGCCATCGGCCTTGACGATTGCCTGGCCATTCCACTTGCCCATGACGAACATGGTGGGCGAGGGCTTAAGCACGTGCTCTTCCACTTCGATGCCCTTGGAGTACTTGCTGCCCGGCAGCTGGTCGATGCTGGTGCTGTAGGCGCCGAACGTGACGTGGCCCGCGGTCATTGCGCGTGAGTCCGAAAAGGTTTTTTCCAGCTTGCCGGAGATGCCTTCGCGGCCGTCGACGGTGACGGGGCCCGAGCCGTCGTTGAGCGAGAACGCCATGCCGAGCTTTTGCTCTTCGTGCTTGTCGCGGCCGGTCTTCTTCTTCTCGCCGTCTTCGGTTTGTTCGACCTCTTCCCATTTTTGATAGGCGACCAATTCATAATAGAGACAGGGGGTGCCCGAGCATGGCGCGATCAGCAGCTCGCGCGCCTCGGCGACGCCTTCGGTCGAGATGGCACCTTTAGGCCCAAGCGTCGCGCCGGGTACCGATGAGGTGCGCGCAAACGGCGCCGCTAAAATCTTCTTGGCGTGGAGATGCTTGAAGATGCCAAACCCCAAGCTTGCTAAGGCGATAACAATTAAAATAATACCAACTAAACTCATAACCCGTTGCTCCTGTGTGTTGCGGACTGCGGCGGGAAAACCCCATCGCTTGCTTGCTAGACGGGGCGAGGTCGTAGCTGTAGCGCCGAAAAACGCACGGGCCGGCCCGGTTGGCGGCGGACGGGGTCTAACCTGTTATAAAGATAGGGCTTCTGGTTTCTCAAGCAGCGCGATGAGCGCGGCGAGAAACTCGGCGCCGAGCGCGCCATCAATGACGCGGTGGTCGCACGACATAGTTAGCGTCATGCGCTTGCCGGGAACCACGGCGCCATCTTTGACGACGGGGGTATCGACGATCGTTCCGACCGCCAAGATGCCGGCCTCGGGTGGATTGATGATGGCCGTAAAGCGCTCGATGCCGAACATGCCGAGGTTGGAGATGGTGAAGGTGGAGCCCGTAATTTCGTGCCCCTTGAGGTGCTTAGTACGCGCGCGGTCGGCCAGGTCGGCGACCTCGCTGGCAATCGAGCCAATGCCTTTGAGATCGGTGTCGCGCACCACGGGCGTGACGAGGCCATCTTCGATGGCGACGGCGACGCCGATATGCACGCGCTGGAAGTAGCGGATGCCTTCGCCGATCCACGAGGCATTGCACCCAGGCACGCGACGCAGCGCCAGCGCGACCGCTTTGATAATTAGGTCGTTGACCGAGATCTTGCCTTTGCCGGCGAGCAGATCATTGAGCCGCGCGCGAAACGCGAGCAGCGGCGCGGCGTCGAATTGCCGCATGAGATAAAAATGCGGCGCGCCATTTTTGGCTTCGGTCAGGCGCGCGGCGATGCGCTTGCGCATATTTGACGCGGGCACGTCGACGAAGTCACCAGCCGCCGCGTCGTCCGTGGTGCGGCGAGTTGCAAGCGCATTGACGTTGACGCTTGCTGGTGCGTGTGGCGCCGCGATGGGGCCACTAAAGGAAACGTCGATCGGTGTCGAAAAATTCTTCGCGATGGCGCCGGTGACGATCGCGCTATCGTTGGCATCAAGCGGCGCGGCGACCACGCCGGCGTCGTTGTCGCCGGCCGCGGCCCGTACGTCGCGTTCGACGATGCGACCACCTGGACCGCTGCCGCGCACGGTGCGCAGGTCGATGCCGAGCTCAGCGGCTAGGGTCTTCGCAAGCGGTGAGGCGAGCAGCTTAGCGCCAGCTTGCGCGGGTGGGGCTGGCGTCGCCGCGACCGCCGCTGCACGGGGTGGTGATGCTATGGCGGCGGCGGCGGCGGGCGTGCCGGGCGCGGCGGTAGCTTTTGCAGCAGGGACGGCAGTCGCTGCCGGGGCAGCAGCAGCCGGTGGGGTCGCGGTAGCCGGGGCTGCACTCATTTGGCCTTGCGCCTGCGCGAGCAGCGCGGCGATATCGTCGCCGGGCTTGCCGATAATCGCCACCGGCGCGCCGAGCTTGACGGTCTGTCCCTCTTTGACGAGGAGCTTAAGCAGCGTGCCCTCATCTTCAATATTGAAGTCCATGTTGGCTTTGTCGGTTTCGACCTCGGCGACCAAATCGCCGGGCGAGACCTTGTCGCCTTCTTTCTTGACCCAGCGCAGCAGCACGCCTTCTTCCATCGTGGGCGAGAGCTTGGGTAATCCGAGAATTTGCGCCATGGTGCCTCTTTGCCTATTGCAGATACATCGCGCGCTTCACCGCGGCGACGACATCGTGAATTTGGGGTTGAACTTCGTCTTCTAAGTTTTTGGCGTACGGCATCGGCACATCGTCCGAGGTCACGCGTTCGACGGGCGCATCGAGGCGGTCGAGGCAGTGGCGCTGGATCTGGTAGGCCACCTCGGCGCCAAAGCCGGCAACGGGCCAGCCTTGCTCGACTATGACGGCGCGGCTGGTTTTATTGACCGAGTCGACGATGAGCTCGGTGTCGAGCGGGCGCAGCGTGCGCGGGTCGACGACCTCGCATTCGATGCCCTCGGCGGCGAGCGTCTTGGCCGCGTCGAGGCACGTGTTGACCATCTTGGACCACGCAATCAGCGTGACGTCGCGGCCTTGCCGCTTGATGTCGCCTTTGCCGATCGGCAAGACGTATTCATCGGTCGGCACCTCGCCCGTGGTGTTGTAAAGCGTTTCGCCTTCGATGAAGACCACGGGGTTGTCATCGCGGATGGCGGCCTTGAGCAGGCCCTTGGCGTCATACGCATTGGACGGCATAATCACCTTGAGCCCCGGCACATGCGCGTAAAACGATTCGAGCGATTGGCTGTGTTGCGAGCCAACCTGCACCGCCGGGCCGCCAGGACCGCGAAACACGATGGGAATGTGATACTGCCCCGCGCTCATCTGATAGATCTTGGCCGCGTTGTTGATGATTTGATCGATGGCGACGAGTGAAAAATTAAACGTCATGAACTCGATAATGGGGCGCAGGCCGACCATGGCGGCGCCGACGCCGATGCCGGCAAAGCCCATCTCGGCAATCGGCGCGTCGATGACGCGGCGCTCGGAAAAGCGCTGGAGCAGCCCCTGCGTGACCTTGTAGGCGCCTTGGTAGTGGCCGACCTCTTCGCCCATAATAAAGATGTCCGGATCGCGGTCCATCTCCTCGCGCATGGCTTGGTTTAAGGCTTCTCGATAGCTAATCACCGGCATGCTTAGGCTTCCTTCGTGACATAGGATTTGTAGTCATCGGCGGGCGGCGAGTCTTCGGCAAATTGCACCGAGTCTTCGATCTCCGCCTTGACGTCGGCCTCGAGCGCTTCGAGCGTGGCGTCACTGGTGCCGATGGAAACCAAGAGGTCGCGGGCGCGGTTGAGCGGATCGCGGCGGCGCCATTCTTCCACTTCTTCCTTGGTGCGGTACAGGCCTGGGTCACTCATGGAGTGCCCGCGGAAGCGATAGGTGACCACCTCGACCAGGGTCGGCTCGCCGGTTTCGCGGGCGCGGGCGACGGCCTCGGCGATGCGACGCTTTACTTTTAGGACGTCGTCGCCATCAAAACGATCGCGCGCCATGCCGTGAGCAATCGCCCGCAGCGAGACGTCTTCGACCGCGAGGCTGCGGTAGATTGGCGTGCCCATCGAGTACTGATTGTTTTCGCAGATGAAGACGCACGGCACCTTCCACAGCGCCGCGAGCGCTAGGCCCTCGGCGAAGCCGCCGATGGTCGACGCGCCGTCGCCAAAAAAACAAAGCGTGACGCGGCCGTCATTGCGATATTTTGACGCAAACGCAGCGCCGGCGGCGATTGGCACGTGGCCGCCAACGATGCCGTAGCCGCCGAGAAAATTGGTCGGCTTGTCAAACAGGTGCATCGAGCCGCCGAGGCCTTTGACGAGCCCGGTTTTCTTGCCGTAGAGCTCGGCCATGATCGGCCTTGCCGCGACGCCCTTGGCGTACGCGTGCCCGTGTTCGCGATAGGTTGCGACGACGTAGTCTTCCGGTTTGAGCGTCGCGATGGCGCCAACGCACACCGCCTCTTGCCCAATAATAAGGTGGAGAAAGCCGCCGATCTTGCCGACTGAATACGCCTTGGCCGAGGCCTCCTCCATGCGGCGGATGGCGAGCATCTGGCGATAGAGGGGCAATAATTCGTCGGCGGTGACTGGGCCGAGGTCGTCGTCGGCCGATAGAGTAGAAGAAGCCTCGGGGAGGGACATTGCCGCTACCATAGCCAGCGTGGCGGGGTTCGACTAGTTCACTTTTGCCAATTATTTTGGGCGTTTCCCCGCGCGCTGGCGGTGTCGCAGCGCATGGGCGCGGGGCCGGCGCCCTGCGGGGTCGGGCGCATGCGCCCCTCCGTGCCCGCCGGCGGGTGCATCGTGTTGTAGCTCCGCCAGCGGGGATTCCCTCACATGCTTCTTTTATGGCGCCACGCCTGCTCGCGCTGCTCGCGACGGCTGGCACTCGACACAGGCAATTTCGTGCTTTCCGCTTGCGACACCAAAGAGTCTCGTGACGGCGCCAAAAAGAACATGTGAGTTAACCCCGCTGGCTGGAACGCCCACTGCGCCGGGGGCGCAATGGGCTTTGGTGGTGTGCCGGCGAGCACCGCGGCGGGTTTTGCGCGGCAAAACCGCGCCGCGCCCTGCGGTTGCCTAACGCGGGGGACCCGGTGGGCGCTGTGGTGGGCGGTGGAGCGCCCAGCGCTTTCGCTCCCCAGATGGTTCAGTCGGTCGTCGCTTCGTTGGCCGCACGCCATTCATCGCCAAGATCCAGCTCAGCTATCCACCGTTGCAGGTACCCATGGTCGAGCTGGCTACCCGCGACCGCGACAATCCCCGCAACGTCTCGTCGCTGGCGAGCTGAGCCGCCCGAGCTCTTCGACCATTCGAGCTTCGAAATGATCGTGTCTTCGGCGGTGGCAACCAAAACCGGCACGCCAAACATCGAGGCTGGCGTTCGGCGCTGAAATTCCTCGCGGCTAAACGGCCTGCTTTTGCATAAGATAAAGTCGACCTTCCAGCCAGTCGCATGGTCGATGACGTTAAACATCCCACGATCGCGGTACGCGCGCGTTGCCACCTCGCGATCGCAATAGTAGGCGCCCTTACAAAATACCTCCACCAACGCCTCAAAGCTGGCCGCCCCAGGGGGCGATGATGAGGTCAATATCCAGAGTCGACCGCGGCAAGCCGTGCTTGGTGCTGGCGAACGAACCGCCAACCATGTAGGGCACGCCCGATGCGGACAGCGCCTCGGTCACGCGAGTTAGCAGCTCGGCGACGTTCATTTGCTTGCGCGTTGGTGCGCTACCCGCGCCGCGAGCTCGTCGCCGTACAGCAGCCGAATGAGCTCGTGGATAACCTGCGGCTCGGTAAAATGCGGATGGCGCTCACGAATCCCTTGCACCGTCATCGCGCGCACCGCCTCGCTTAGCTGAGCCCCTTGCGCCAAGCGCCCATCCCCACCCAGCGCCCTTAGCGCTTCCACCTGCGCCTGATGCGAGGCCTGGTCGGTGTCACGAGGGCGCACGCCTTATGATACATCAATCGTTGTTTCGGCGGGAGGCAAATATATACAACGATCGCCACACGTTTGGCGGCCACAAGCCAGGCGGCGCCCACGCCTCGCTACACTGAGCGCCTGACCCGAGGGTGGCGCGTGGCAAGCGTTGCGTATGTTGGCTGGGTTGTGGCGGCGTGTAAGGCGCCATCGCAAGAAGTTCATCGGCAGACCGAGGGGCGTCGATGCGACCTGCGCGCAACAACACTAGAGCCCACAGAATAGGCATTGGTCGTAGTCGCAAGGGCCTTCGCAAGCCGAGAAACCAAGGGCAAAGGCGGTGAGCAACAGGGCTTTGATGAGTTTTCTTTTCATGCCCACCTGCAGTGCAGGCTTCGTGCCAGGAAAACGAGCCCAGACGGTTTTTAATGATAAGTCAGATGTGTTTGTAATTGTTCGGTTTCGCCAGGGGGTCGGCAAGCGTCGCTGGTCACCGCGCACCCCAGCGCTGGCGGATGGCGCTGCCATGGCTGAGCATGGCCGGTCCGCTGCATCGAAATCAGGCCGCCGCTAGCGCACGCGCACAAACAGATTGGAGACGGTGTAGGTCGCGGGCATTTCTAGGGGGAGGCTTTCATCAAAGAGGTCGTGGGAGCCCCATGCGAAGACAAAATAGCTGTCGTCAATAGCGGTGCGGAAGGCCGCCTGTTCGGCGGCTGTATAAGACGCGTCAAATGCGATCGGCATTTGGTACATGCCGCGCCACTCGCCGCCGTTCCAGGCATCGGCAAGCAGGAGCTCGCCATCGCCCTCGTTGCGAATGCGGACGGCGGTGCCGGCTAGTGGGCGCGCGATCGGCATGAGGAAGTATTGCGAAACCTTGCCTACGCCTTCGAAATAGCGGTATTCGTCCCGCCCCTCGTCGTATCCCATGACGATTTTGGCGCGCACCATGATTGATACCGAAGCGTCGGGCTCGCCGAGCGCTTGCAGTTCGGCGAACTGCGCCGCCACTTGCTGGGCGATGTCGGTTGGTGGTTGCCATTCGATCATGCAACGGCCAGTTGCGGGATCAACGCGCCACTCGCGGCAGTGCTGACTCGGCCCACGCTCTTCGAAGGCGGACATGCCCCATTCATAGGGCAGGTAGTCACCAGCCGTATGCCTCCAGTCGGCGATGCCCGGCGCAATCACATAGCCGCCGGGCTGGTAGGTCAGCAAGATGTATTCCCCGCGCGCCTTGTCTTCGTCTTCCGCCTGGGAGGCGTCGCCTGAATCGGGGCTGATGCATGCAGCCGTTGCAAGTAGCAGCAGCGTCGCGGCCCGTACGCCGCTGTGGAGCTTGGGTGGGGTGGATAATAGACTAACCTTAGTTATTTTTGACATGCTGTAGTCATAAGCAACCCTCGTGCCAGTAACTTAGAGCGATTCGACGTCTGAAAACTTAAGGTGGAGAAGGCTGGTTACGCAAAGGAGTTAAGGTTTTGCGGGCGTCTTGCGTTGCCTGGCAAGCCCACTGGCCGGTGGCTCAGGGGCTGAAATGCCCCACTTCGACGCGCAATCACCCTAGGATGTCTCGCTGAGTTCATCAGCGAGGCGGAAAGGTAATTTCAATGGCGTCGGGACCTGCGAGCTTACCATCGGGACCAAACTCGATCTTAATCTGGACGTCGCTCGGCCTGGTCCAATCATTGGTGCGCGACATGGCCAACATCAGGCTAGGCCAGGCCCCGTCTCGACCAGCCAAGCGGGCCGCGGCGGCAACCCGCTGGCGAATCGCGGTTTTCTTTGCGCTCGGTGCGGCGACAGCCAGTGAAGCTATACCGGCCCACGCCACGCATACCGCGACGGCAAGCCAAGCCCGTCGGTTGCTGCGAGGCGTTAGCACCCGCACCTCCCAGGCATCTTAGTTTCCTCGCTCGATTCGCACGGCCGATGCATCGGCGACGCGGCCGTTGCTGTCGAGCTTGATCGTCATGGTAACGGGCGGCCCAGGTTTCCCTTCGTCAGTTAGTGCGAGTCGAGCGAGCATCATCCCCGTCGGGGACTTAGAAGGGTCTGCGCTATGCATCAGGTCCTGAAGTAGTTCTGATGGAAGATCGGTGTGGATTTTAAAATCAAGTCCGTATTGGGGATCGACGACGGCCGCGTACGTTACGGTAAACGCGCGATTCCCGCCGCCTTCGAACACTAGGTGTTTCCACGATGAGGCAATGTCGTGCGCTACCTTGTCGGCCATGCCTTCGGCCGGGCCTCCCGCACGTGCGACCCCGCCCGACGCATGGCGAGAAGCAGGTTTTAACGGCACGCGGCGCGCGACCTTCATGATGCGCATGGAGTCGTCCACCAGGGGCCGGCCGGCTTGGTCGACGTCAATTTCAATTCGCAGCGTCCCAGGCACGGTCTGGATCCCGCTGCCGTCCCAGTCTCTAGCCACGTAGAGCCCTTCTATGCCTTCGTATACGCTGTTGCCTTGCACCCAGGTCAACGCCCCAGGCGGCAGGTCGCTGGCAATCGTGTATTCATAGCGGCCGCTGCTAATCATGCTCCGCTCAATTTCGATGACCACGGGGCCGGCGCCTCCCGCCACACGCGTGTTGCCCAAATCGCGTGCCAGTCGCCGGCGCACGTCAGTCGTTGCGTCCGCCTTGGAAAGCATGGCGACGCCTCGGTAGCCAGTTGTGCCATGCGGAACCATGCGCTTTTGGCGCTTGAGCTCGCGAAGTGGGAAGGTGATTTCAATGGCGTCGCGGCCTGCGAGCTTACCGTCGGCACCGAACTTGATCGCGATGTCGACGTCGCGTGGCACGGCACTATCGTCCCCATTAGCCATCGCCGCGATGAGACCAAGTATGTGCTCGGATTCGATGGTCGGTTGCAGGCTTGCGGGTAACGTGGTGAACCCCTCGGCCGCCGCCGCGCCGCCAATCCGCAACGTCCGCACATGTATGTGCGCCGTTATGGGCCCTCCGCCAGCGATAACTACGTTGCTAAGCGCCGATGCTAAGTCCCCTTGTATGACGCCCTTCGCCTGCTCGTATGATGGCCTTGCCGAGGTTTTGGGCGGATACGAAAACTTAGTTGGTCTGCTGCGAAACTCTTTAGGCGATACCGCGATGCCTTTTCGGATAATGGCGACAGCGTCGCGCCCCGATACCCGGCCGTCTTTGTCAAGTGTGGCTTCGATCTCGATGGCTTGGGCGCGGCCATAAACAGGTCCCGCCATAAAAGCGCCAAACGACTTTAGGAGCCGGGGATCCTGCAAGCGGGCGAGCCATTTCGCATCGACATTGCTCGTCACGACAACGCCCTCTCTTGTGGGCGTCATCGCAAGCCGAATCGTGGCGCCCGGCGCGGCGTCCCACGCAATAGGCCCAAGCAACGCGACGATGGCCTCCTGCGCGACCGCGGTGTCGGCGGGGCCAATTGGTTGGCTGTATATCGCAAATGAGACGGGTGCGCCGACTTGGGTCATGCGCCTAAACACCTTCGGCTTTGCTAGCCGCCACGTGGCGGCAATAATGTCGTTGAGTTCAGGGTCGCGGATCATGCGTTGCGCCAGCGCGATGCGAAAGTCGGCGTGCTTGGGGTTGCGCTTGGCGGGCAATTCCTCCAGGGTGTTGCGGCCAATCAGATGCTCGCCGATGTACGGGGCGATGTCGTCTTTGCCGGCCTTCAGGAATGCGGTGCTCCTAATGCGGTGCGTGATGCCATCCGCGGTGCCGCCCAGCCCAAGCAAGGCAATGTTCACCGGCTTGCCATATTTTTTAAGGCTATAGGCGGCAAGGCGGTCGCGCATGGCGCGCAGCGAGCCGCCGCCGGAGACCGTGTCCATCAGGACGATTGTTTTTCCGCTGGTGAACGCTTCGGGCGGAATGAGCGCTTCGAGGTGGCGTTCGAATTCGGCGATGTGCTGCGGCGAGACGCCGTGTCGAAGCCCACTAGATGGAAACGATACCGCGTTATCGGGTGCCACCAGGCTGAGGAAGGTAACCAGCGCGGTCGGCGAGCGGCCGACGCCGATATAATAGTGCGTCTTAGGCGGCAGCTGGGTCATGACGGCTTCGGCATCGCCGCGCAATTGGGTGTAGACGTCCTTTGCCAAGTAGCCTTGGCCATTGACGACATAGGGGCCGTCTGGCAAGGGCTCGGCGTCTGGGCGGTAGAGGCGCGGGGCGCGCTTGGCGGGCGAGGTTGCAGCCTTGAGGCGCTTGGGACCTTTTAAGGCAGACGCAGGATGCGCGGCGTGCACTGCGGCGGCCGCGGTGGCAACTCGCTGGCGGATCGCGGCTGGCTTTTTGGCGCTCGGTGCGGCGAAGGCGTGCGCCCCGTCGCGGTGGGCGCCCGGCGAAAACATGGCCACCCACGCTATGACGACGGCTGCGGCAAGGCAGGCCATCCGGTGGGTACGAGGCACTAAGACGCGAGACATCTACACCTGTTAGTGCAAGCGATATGCCAGGGCAGGGGAGCGCTGCGCCGGCCCGGTTGCCTCGCAGGTCGCGCTCGCAAGCGGGGTACATGAGCCCCGACTGGGGTCGGGCTGCCCATGTGCGTCGGAGCGCCTCCCGCTTTGGCCTATGGCGCCAGCGACGGAGCGTTAGCAACCATGAAGCCTGCGATCGCTTTCGCGAGGGCTGTATTCATGGCTTCGGTATCCGGCGAGCGCGAAGCGGCATCCTTGTCGCCATCGCCCTCTACCCGAAAGCGCATCGAGTGATCGCCTTGCGAAGCGACGAGATGCGTGAGGTTGGCGTGTGGGGTCTTTACGGCAACAATTTTTTGACTGCCAAGTTTCCTGGTGGCGCGGCGCGTAAGGAAGCGAGCGCCGCCGTCGTTCTCACCAATCGCGATGAGCGAGGGAATTGCCGGCGCGGTGGTTGTCCCAACGCCCGCACCGTTTAAGGTGATAAGCCCGGCGAATTTCTCGGGGTACTTATCCGCGAGCTCGTAGGCCTTTCGGCCGCCAGCGCTATGGCCGCCAATGAAGACCTTGCCCTTGCCAACGAGCGCCGCCGCCGCCTCGGGATAGTCGGTATTGAAATCTCCTTCTGCGCCGTAACCATAGGGTACGGCATGGATCTCGAGTGACGCGCCCACGAACTGCAACGAATTGGTCATGCGGCGGATGAGCTCATTGTCCGGCGCTTGGCCCGCGCCATGGAACGACAAGAGCACGGTGCGCTGGCTTGGGACGCCCGTTTCGAAGATGGTCGTGAGGTGCGCACCCTCGTAAGAAGCATCACGCGTCAAAAGCGGCAGCTTGCTATTGGTCGCGGAGAGGCGCTTGGCGGGTTTGGCGGCGCGACTCATGCGCGTCTCCGTGGCGTCTTTGTGCTTGGGACCTGACGTCCGCGCGGCTTTGGGGAGCCTACTGAACCAAGGCCTGGGGGAAACCTTGTGCTCGCCCGGGCGCCGGGAGGCTTCGGCGGACGTCGAAAGCAGGAGCGCTCCCTGCGCCAGGCCGATGACGAAGATTATGTTGCGTGGTTTCATGACGGGCTCCTGGGCGGGGTTATTGTTCGAGAAAAAGGTGCGCTTCGATGCTGTTGTTTTGTTGCAGCTTGCCGATCACCGTCCCAAGGGTCTCGGCGATGCCGACGACCTCGATTGCTTGATTGCCCGACTCGCGCGTTTCTTTTTGTGGCAAGGTGTCGAGGACAAATAGTTTGTCGATGTCGCCGCCTGGGCGGATCTTGTCGCGGGCGTTGCCGGTTAGATGGCTCACGGCGGCAAAAACATGGGTCGCGCCGCTGCCACGCGCCGCCTTGGCAAGGTCCATTAGCGTGCCGCCGCTCGCGGTTTCATCATCGACCACCACCGCGATCTCACCCTTGACGGAGTCTGAAAAGCGCGTCGTGGTATCGAGGCCGCGACGCTCCTTGCTGGCGACCTTCACCCGTTTGACCAAGCCATCGGCCGGGACGCCGAGCTCGGCGGCGAGAAACCTGGCAAATACCTTGGCGCGCTTTTCGGCACCCGCGTCAGGCGCAACCACGACGACCTTGTCAACTGGCAGGTTAGCCGCCTTGATGCGCGCGCCGAGCGTGGCGGCCAAGATGGCCTCGCCCGAGAGGTGAATCGGCATGACCTCGGCGGCCTGAAAAATGCCGAGTTCCTGCGCCTGGTGGATCGAGAAGAACATGGCGCGGTCGACGCCGGCCTTGCTCATGAGTTTTGGCAACAGGGCGGCGCCCACGGCAATGCCCGCGCTGTCCATGCGATCCGACCGCGAATAGGGCAGATACGGCGTGATGATCGTGACGGACCGTGCCCCGCTTTGCTTGGCGGCCTTGACGACGCGTAGCATGTCGAGCATCTCGGCGTGGAAGGTTTCGCTCGCGGTCACGGATTTACCCATGACGTAATAGATGTCCTTGCCACGCGGGTTTTCCGGCAGCGTAAGGCCCTCGGCATTCATGCTGGCGCCGTCGATGACGTCGCCGACGATGTCGAGCTTGGTGGCCAGCGAGCCCAAGAGTTCGGGGTGGATTTGACCGCCCCACATCAGGGTCTTGCTCTTTGAGGCCTTGCGGCGGAACTTCACGCGTTCTTCGGGCACGCCGACGTTGCGTTCGACCCGCCGTCCCGACGAGGTCGAGACGTTGCGGGCGCGAAGCCAGCGCAGCGTAGTGTCAACGAATTGCTTGCCGTAGCGCGGGTAAAACGCGGCATCGACGGTCACGTCGACCCCTAAGGCGCCGGCCATGTGCGAGGCCTCGATCGCCATGAAGGCATGCCACAGCGAGGTCGCCGGCTCATCGGAGCCGCGCAGCATCACGGCCGCGCGGCGGCCGAGCATGGAGCGCTGGATCTTGACCGTGCCTTCGCTGTTGGCGAATTTGGTGATGAGCGGTCGGTCGTGCCGCCGGTCGCCAGCGGCCCGCTTTTCGGCCGTCGCGGCCTTCCGCAACGGCGTGCTGCGCATGGACAAGGGCCCACGCGCATCGGCAACCGCATCGCGACCCGCCGTCAAGCCGCCTAACGCGGTCGCTGCGGATAGCAAGTAAGCAAGGAGTTGGGGGCGGAGTTTCATGGCAATGCTTTCAGGTGTGGAGGTTGGTTTAGCTAAGCCGCGCGGACTAGTCGAGCCCCAGCTTGTCGCGGGCCTTGTACAATTCTTCTCGGCTGTCGCTCTCATCTGACTTGAAGCGCTCCCACGGCTTGGGAGCGTTGAGGGATTTGAAGCGATCCTCTACGGCCTGGATTAGATCCGCCGGCGTGTCGGCGACGACCACGTTGAGCGTCTCGAGCGAGGTGGTGCCCTCAATGGCTTGCATCATCTCGACGATCTTGTGGCCAAACGTAGACTTGTTGCGTAGGACGGCGATGACGGGCCTATCTTTGCGCCGCATAAGATGTGCGAGGCCGGCCAGGTTGTGCATATGCGCGCTGGTGATAAACACGACGTTCGCGTCTTGGACCACCTCGCGGGTCGCGGAAAACTTGGCTTGCTTGGCGTCGCCGTAGCCGAGGAAAATTTCCTGCGCGCCGTCGGCCCCAGCGTCGTCGCTTCCTGCTTTGGGTGAGATGACGACGACCTTCTGAGGGTCGGTGCCGGTGGAGCTAGCTCGAACCAGGGCGCTGATAAGGGCGCTGCGCTCGGGCAAGACGACGGTTGATTTGTCAGACCAGATTTTGTTGATACGGGCAACGCGGGGCGACGAATCAACCCACAAGCGCGCTAGTTCGACGGTGGCAGCCTTGTCTTCCTCGGTGGCCCGTGGGTCGTCGGCGAGAAACGTCGCGACCATGCCCCGCTTTTCTTGGAACGTTAGAATGTCGTCGCGGCCCTTGCCTGGGCTTTGCACGACGCGCGGGCGGTTGGGCGATAGCTTGCCCATCGCGACCAGCGTCTCGATGCCCCGGGTCATGCCACCCGTAAGTCGCTCGGGACTATCATCGATGTAGAGCTTAAAGCTGCTCCAGTCGACCCCGATGAAGGGCAAGATTTTTTCATACGCCGCGTCGGCGACGCCGCCGGTACCCTTGGTTAAACCAATGACCCCCGCGTCGTTATGCACCAAGGCGATGAGCTCGCCGAAGGTGCCCGAGCCGCCATTGACGTAGATGCCCGCGGCGCTCGCGGCCGCCATGGGGCCTTCGCGCACGATCGAGCCCATGCCCGAACCGCTGCCGACCAGGACCAAGTGCGTCGAATCGACGCCGCCATCGCCACCATGCGCGGCTTCGTGGGATTCCACGCTCGACGCCGCGGTAAATGCGATCGTCACGCCGTTGTTCAAGAGGGCTTCTTTCTCGGCCTCGCGAGGCAAGCCATGGCCGCCGCCGTGCCCCATAATATATTTCCGCTTAGCAATTTGGGCCCCGATGTCGCGTGCGACCCCAACCTTTCCGGGAATTTTTGAGGCGCTACCAAATACAGAAATGATGAGCTGATTATCCGGTGCGCCAGGCAGCGTTAGCTCAAGCCTCCGGCTGCCCGTCGATCGAATGGTATTGCCCGCGAATGATTTTTTTCGGTTCTGACGGCATCTCAACATCCTCGCCAAACCAACTCCATTTTCGTTTCTGGGGCGCCGGCTCTTGCAAGTGGCCTTTGCCGCCATCATGCCGACTAGCGGTGGCCGGGGCGTCTTTAGAGTCTTTGAAGAATGAGGTTGTGCCGTGCGGCTGACTCTTGTTTCCATGCTTGTTGCGCCGGTGTTTCGAACCGGCACCCGAAGTCTGCGGCACCGCGACGCTGGCGAGCAGTAAAGTAAAACCGATCGATTTCAGCAAAGCCGGGAGGGCAGGTCGACGTAAGCGTTTCATGATGCCTAACTTGCTATGCAACGCTCAAGCCAAGCCGAAGCCTCATAATAACAGGTGCTTGAGGTGTAGGCGAAGCCGGCGTGACGTACTCGCCAAGCCCCACTAGTGGTGACTTAGGTCCCAAGCCAGCCCCCAATTTATGGCCTGCCGCGATGTCGCGACGTTGATTTCACGGCGCCTAGTTGCTGGCATGTGCCTTGCACAACCCCTCGTATGCTTTTTCGTCAGTCCCCACCAAGCTCGACGGTGCCAGGCCGTATGCCGCGGTTGCGCGCGCTTGCTTGCAGCATCATGTTTATGGGCCTGGTTGCAGGTTCGGCCGGTGGCGCTCTTGCGGGCCCGAGGACCAAGGCCGTTGAAAAGGTCGAAAAATTCCAAGGCGAGCTAGCCCGCGGCCTCCATGTGCCGGCGCGCGGCAAGCAACTAGGCAAATCCTCCAGGACGATAAAAGCGAGCTTGGGCGAGCTGCCGGTATATTTGCGAATTCCGTTTCGCGGCGTCGCGCATGGCATTCGCTTGCATACGGCGGCCCTGATTCTTGCGCACGAGCTTGGGCACCCAGATATGGTGCCGAAGGTGGCGGCAGGCACGGCGCCCACCTCTTATGAAGTCGCTCGCAGCGATAAGGTAAAGGTCATCGACGCCGGGAAGCCGCTCATGGTCGTAAATAGCGCCCCCGAGGGCTTCCAGCCCTTTGACGCGCTCGGCACGAGCAGCGCACTGGCCGCCGTATCGCAGGAAATGCGGGTCACCGGCGCCTTGATGCATGTCTTAACCAGGCAGCTAGACGGCAACGCGGGGAGCACCCTGATTCGTCCCGCCGACGGTGCGCTGGTGCTCATCGATCACGATGTCACGTTTGGCACGCCTCACACCACCAAGCACATGGGCTCGATTTTTTTTCCAAATGATCCCAAAGGAAATTTAGCCTTCGATCCCAACAAGGTCCAATCCTTCGCTGACCTCCCGGCCCCCGCGCAAGCGCTGGTAACCAAGCTGGCGAGCATGCCAATCGCCGACGTCGCGTCACGCTACGGGCTGAACGCCAAGGAGTCCGCGGTGCTGGTCGAGATGGCTACGTTAGTAAAAGATCGCGGATTAGTCGGAGCGATAGGCGCGCTGCGAGCCCAGCATGCGGGTTCCTACGTCGAAAAAAGCGCTCAGAAGAAAATGGTTTGGTGAGCTATGAAGACCCATCGACATAAACTCTTGCTCCTCACGGTTACGGCCTTGTTGGCCAGTTTTGCCAGCCACACAGCTGCGGCGCCGCTACGCAGGCCTTCATCGGCGGCCGTCAAAGGCAAGGCGGCTGCCGCCCGGGTTACCGTGCGCAATCTCTTGGTCAAGGTCCATGCTGCCCGCCATATTGATGCGCTGCCGAAGATTGAGCACCTCTCGCCAGAGCATTATCGCGACGTCAAGGCCGCCACCTTGTTCTTGCTAAAGACGTATTCGCCTAGCCAGCACTACTTCGTAACGCTGGGGCGCTCGCCGATGGCGCTCGCCGCGTTTATGGAAAATTTGGATCCTACGCTGTCAACGACCTTTCCGGCCAGCGATCTCCGCTTGGTCGAGAAGGAAGGCATCCCTCAACATCTTGCGCAGGCGCAGCCGGCATATGACGCGCATTTCGAAAAATACCTCCCCGCCGACGTCGTCACTGGCGCCAAGGGCCAGGCGATCGTGCTCATCGACCGCTCGCGCCGAGGCTCGGGAAAATCGTTGCTCTTCTTGAAGGGCGTCCTCGAAAACTATCTGGCGCGGAAAGGCTCGACCGTAAAAGTCAAGGCCGTCGGGTTTTCCGATGGGCCGCTCATCGCTGGCGTCGAGTACGTGAACACGGGGGCGTTCCCGAATGTGTTTCTCTATAGCCAAGGCCACTTCGACGGCGACGAATGGGTGGGGCAAATTCAAGGTCGCCGCAGCCCAGTCCAGATTGACGATAAGTTTTTCGGCAAGCATCGCATCGGCACCAATAACGTGGGCGAAGAATTTACCAATCCGATCTACGGCGAATTCAAGGATGGGCTGCGCGAACTCATGCAAGACGATGCCGACCTCGACGCCGAACTCGGGAAGATTACAAACTAATTAGATCTGCCCTGCATGCCCAATGAGAACCCCATGAAATCACTAACCCGCTCCATCTCCGCCAACGCCTGGTGTCAGCAGCTCGCCGCCGCGGTTTTGGTGTTTGGGCTGTTTGGCGCGCTGGCATCGGCGGGCAACCTTTCAGCGCCGCAACGCGCCGTTATCTTGGGCCGCGGGGCGGACGCCTTGCAGAAGTCCAAGCAAAGGGTTGAAAAACGCAAGGACGTCTATGCGCAGCAAGCGAAGCGGCGAGACGTTAGCTTCCTTTCTCTGGGAGGCGCCGCTGCCTCCACCACGATGGCGCGGTTCAAGGGGGGCGCCGACGGCAAGCGCTATCGCTTAGTGCTGCGTCAACCCCGCCGAGGTGCGGCGTGGGGCGTCGCCGCCAACGACACCATCTTACTCTTGGCCGAACAGTTGGGCGGGCACGTTCAGGTGCCAGGCGCCATCGTCGCCGACGTGGCGACTCCTGCCTCTCAGGACGTGGCGCAACCGTACATGCTCATGAGCGCGGTTAGCTCGGACGCCATGTCGGCGGACAAGGCGTCAAGCCGTTGGCTGGGCCGCGTCAGCGAGAATACACGCATCTCCGCCGCCGTGATCGACTTGCTCGTTGATCATCATGACCGCAAGCTTTCTAACGTCATGGTCACGGAACAGGGCGAGGTATCTCTTGTCGATCCTGATTCGGTCTTCGGCGCCAAAAGCAGCGCCTACCGCTCTTCTTTTTTTCCCGGCGAGCGCCTCGGGTATTCGTCACAGATGACGTCGGCCAAGGACCTGCCCTGGCAGGCGAGAGACTTGATCGACGCGCTAACGTCGGCAACCGTTGCGGAGATCCAAGGCACGTACGGCATTTCTGCTGAACAAGCGCTTGGCATGCAGCAACGCGCCAAGCTGGTGCAGGACCACGGCCTTACCTCCGCCATCGCTCGTCATGTCGCGACGCTCAAGACCAAACGCGACACGTCCCGCGACTAAATCCTAGCCGGCAACATCAAGGACCACCATGAAACGTACCCGCCTCACAAACCAGCAACTCAAGCGACCACAAAGTCGTGCCTCCGCCGCGCCGCGCCACGCGCATGGGCCCATGGCGCTCTTGATTGCCTTTTGTCTTGCGCTAAGCGCCTGGACGGCGCCGTTCGCGCAGGCCGGTGCCCGCGCAAAACCGGTGCTAAGGCGCCCCGTAAAAGCCGCCGCACCACCCAATAATGCTTTCGCCGCAGGCAAGTTCGGAGGCGCCGGCGCCTACGCACAGGTTAGGTCCGCGGCCATGGATATCATGAAGCGATTTCCGCCCGGCGAAACCGTTTACATTGGTGTCGGCCGTTCACCCTCCAGCGTGATGGCGTATCTCAAGGCCGCGGGTGGCGGCGGCGACGACGACGACTTTGGCGCGGTTGACTTTCCGGTGAGTGGGTTGGGCCACAATGGTTCTAGGCAAAGCACCATCGACGCTTCGTGGCCGGCCTATCAAGAGCTCTTCAGGGAGTTCCTTCCCGTCAAGCAAGTCAAAGGGGCCAAGCGGCTTCTCCTCATCGATCTGACGTCGGGCGTCTCGACCGAGAATTTTCGCTACGCGGTGCGCAGGTTCCTGCATGAGGAAGGGATCAACGGCATTGAAATCGAGACCTTTTCGCTCGTGGCCACCGCCGCCAAAGGGGAGCCAAATACAGTAGCATCTCCATTCGTATTCCGCGGCGCGCGGGTCGACCATGTGGTGACCCATGGCGTCAATGGCTACGCATTTGGCAAAGAAAATGTTGCCGTGTTCGCCACCGGCAACGTTGCAGGCGCCAACACGCCAACCCGACTTAGGCAGCTGGTAAATCCCGACCGCGTAATCCTTGAAGCCGCCATTCGAGAGAACCTGGGCGCGGATGCGGAATGGTTGAAGTTCCTCGAGCAAGTATTTCCTCATCTGCTGGACCCCGCGGCCGCCGAGGCGCAAGCCAAGCCCGTAGTTGCCGCCCCGCAGCCCGCGGTTGCCGCCAACCCCGCGACGAAGGTTAAATTCCACAAGTTCGCGGGCCGCGGCCAACCGGACGCCGGCCGCAAAATGGCGTGGGTCGATCCAGAAACCAATCAAGCGTACGACTATTTGTCTAGGGCCGAGTACGAGGAGCTTCGCGACCTATCGCTACTACTACCCAAGACCTACGCGCCCAAGAAGGCATACTTTCTCGGCGTCGGCCGGTCGGTAGCAGCGCCAGCAGCATTTCTCGCGCGCCTGGGCGAAAACGTCGCGGGCTACCTACCGATCGATGGGCTCTCGACCTACGTGGAACGGGGCAAACCACTTTCAGCCAATGACCTTAAAGCATTCAACGAGACCTTCGACGCGTTTATCCCCGCCGAGGCGCTTGAAGGCAATCGCGACGTCGTGCTGTTCCAAAAGATTAGCTCGGGCGGGAGCCTGCTCTTGCTTAAGCCTGTGGTCGAAGCTTGGCTGAAGAGCAAGGGGCGCACCAATAAGGTTTTGATCGCCGGGATAACAGAAGCCGCGGGCCAGCAGGCGGGCTTTGACGCGCTGCTTTTGTCGACGACGAAAACGCTTCAAGAGCTTGGCACGCGCAAATACAACGGCATTGCGCCGTATGGCAAGTTCCGTCCAGGCAGCTCAAAGAATACCGACGCCGACACGCCGTATGATCTGCAGTCCAAGCAAGCCAAGCCAACGTCGGTCGAATACAAGACGTTCGCCGCCGAGCTCGGCAAGCGCATGGTCAATGACCCCGCGCTGGTGACCTTGAAATTTTAGCCCATCTGGAAGCATCAATATGAAACTCCGAACGCCCTTACAAATCGCAGCCCTGCTGGTGGCCCTGGTTCAGGGGGCGCCACGCGTGCAAGCCGGGCCGTGGGCGTCGTCCGCGCCTAAGATAAGGAAGTCGCCGCAAAGCAATCCGAGAAATGTTGGCCGCGGCGCCACTAGTCCTAAATTCGTCGACCTGGCGGGTGGGATGAGGGGCGTGCTCAAATCGTCGTTTGATCACGCCAAAAAACTGACGGGCGGACATGAGGTTGCGGCCTATGCGCTTAGCATGGCCACGGGATTTGATCTCGTGCCGCCCACGACCAAGCTCGAAGGCAACAACACGTTACAACTCTTTGTCGACGGTGTTGATGGGGGCCGGACGGCCTCAGCTGAGGAATACCAACTGCTGTTGGTATTTGATTATCTCATCAATAACGGAGATCGTCATCCGGGCAATTTTTTGGTCACCAAGGCGGATAATCGCTTGGTGGCGATCGATCACAGCCACAATACGTTTCCCGCGGCCGGCAAGGGAGCGCCCCCCCCAAAGTTCGGTACCTATAACACGCGCACGGGGATTACGGTGAATCGCACGCTTTCCCCGAAAAACGCCACGTTGATCAAGAACATCAATCCGCGTCGGGTGGCGCGTTCGCTGCGGGCGTCAGGCTTGAGCACCGACCAAATTCGCAGCGTCTTGCTGCGTCTCGATGCCATCCAAGCGTACGCGCTTAACCCTGCGGCGGATGGCGTCGCCAACCTGGTCGCGGTGGAAGCAATTTTGGACGCAGCGGTGCCGGTGGCGGCAAACGTTGCGGCACCAGTGCCGGCACGCGTCGCGGCTGCCCCGGCGCCGCAAGTGCGACCGCTAGCGCCGGTTGGCGGCCCTCCAAACGTCAAGCTCGCGCAATTCGTAGGCAAAGGAGAGCTCGGGCGGGACGGCGCGTCGTTTGAACTCGTAGACCCAGAAACTAAGCTTTCACACCAATACCTCTCTAAACCGCAGTACGGCGAGCTGCGCGATGTTTCGTTGGCGATAGCCAAAAAATACTCGCATACGCAAGCCTACCTCATTGGGGTCGGCCGCTCGGCGGCGCCGATGGCCTCCTTCCTCGAGTTGCTAGGTAGCAACGTCGCGGGCTACCTGCCAATCGATGGGCTATCGAGGTATGTCGAGGGTGGCAAGGTGAAACCACTTTCGGCCGCGCAGCTGCAAGCCTTCGACGAGGTATTTGAAGCTTTTATTCCGCCCGACGCCTTACGCGGCAATCGCGACGTCGTCCTATTTCAGAAGTCAGACTCGGGGGACAGCTTGCGCTTGCTGAAGCCGGTGCTGCAGCGATGGATGGCCGCCAAGGGCTACGGCAACCAAATCAAGATCGTAGGCATGACCACCGCCGACAAGCAGGGGCCGCAAGCTGGCCTGGATGATGTCATGGTGTTCTCGAGCGCCACGTTCGGTGAGATAGGCACGCGGTCGTTCAATCTCATCGCACCCTATGAAAAATTTCGACCTGGCAGCTCCAAAAACGGTCCGAACGATTTGCCATATGACCTAAATCGGCGCCCTAAGCCCCCCGCGGCTAACGCCAAGCTGTTCCGCGCGTCACTGAAACATCGGATGGACGCTGACGCTGCGCTTGCCCAGTGGGCCCAGGGCGCGCAACGTTAGCTTTACGCCCCGTGTGGGCGTCGCGATGTGCTCGCAAACGCCGCGTCGTCACGTCACCCCTGGCGCCGCTGATGCGCTAGCATGTCGGTGACATGGTACACGGCGATGACGATGAGGTTCGCGATGAATCGGGCCATCTGCTGCGTGAGTTGCACGGCGTCACCTTGCTGCAGATCGTGCAATATTTGGTTTTGCGCCTCGGCTTTGCGGGGCTGGCGGCCCGCGTGCCGATCAACTGCTTCGCCGTCAATCCGTCGATTCAGTCGACAGTGAAGTTCCTCCGCCGCACGCCTTGGGCGCGCAGCCAGATCGAGGCGCTCTACGTCGAGCTGCGCACCAACGAGCTGCGCACGTAAAGCGACGAGCCTTAACGCAAGCGCGCGGCAAGCCGTGCAAACGCTGGCGCGGCGATTTCGCCGCCGGCATAGCCATCGGCGGTGGTTTCGACCGCGACGACGATGATGTATTTCGCTTTGTCGGCCGGAAAGGCGCCGACAAAGTGCCCCATCGCGGCGCCTGGCGTCGTGCCGCGAGCCGTGCCGGTTTTGCCGATGACCGTCATCCCTGGGACGGCAGCCAGCCTGCCGGTGCCGCCATCTTGTTCAGTCGGCGCGCGAAGCCACTGGCGCAACAAGGTCGCCTGCGCGTTCGAAAGCAGGCCGTCCCGTTGATGCAGCACGGCGGCAAAGGCCTTCGCCACGCTGACCGCGTCGACGACGCCATCGGGCGCCGAGCCGGCGGCAAACCTCGCGAACTCGCCCACGGACATCGCCGAGATATTTGGTAGCTCGCGCATGAAGCCCAGGCGCGACCACATGGCCGCGGCTTGCGCCTTGTCAAGCCGCTGCGCGATTTGCGCCGCACCAACGTTTGAGGAAAAACCTAGGACCTCGCTCGGCGACATGGGCTGGTGGGCCATGCCATCTTTGAGCACCACGCCGCCAAGGCGCAACGTGCCGCGTTTGCCGTCAAAACGATCGTTGGCGGCGAGCTTGCCCTGCGCGAGCGCGGCGGCGACGGTGAACACCTTCATCACCGAGCCAGGGCGATAGCGCGCATCGGCGGCGCCAAGCGTGCCGCCAACCATCCCGACGCTGGCGACCACTTGCTGCGTCGCCACGTCGTAGATGACGATATTGTTCCAGATGTGGCCGGCGGCCGTCGCGAGCGCGCGCGATTCTTGCTCGGCCAGGGCACGCACGTCGATGGCGGTTGGTGCCGGAGCCGGCGAGGTAGCGGGTTGGGCGCGCGGCGTTGGCGGAGCCGGTGCGTGCGTGACGGCCGTTGGGGCGTTCGCCTTGTCGTTACATGCCGGCGCGAGCGCGGCAGCGGTCGCGACCAGGCACATCAGGGTGGGGAGTGTCTTACCATGGTGGTTCATAACGCAACCCAACGCTAACATGCCGCCATTATTCCGACAGCCTCAGCGCGCCGCGCGGCGATAGCCAACGAGCACGGCCACCAAGACGATGCCAGCGGCGGCCACCACCAACCATAGCTGGCGTTGGTGGCCAAATGCGTCGAGCAAGACACCTCCGAGCAAGGGCGCGCAAGCGACGCCGAAGGTTTGCATCTGCTGAAACTGGCCAAAGCGCGCGCCGCGTTGATGCGGCTCGGCAAGATTTGCAATCGCGGTTTGATGCGCCGGGGCAAACATGACCTCGCCCAGCGTGATGATGCCTAGCGCCACCGCGACGCCGGCGAAGCTGTGCACCGCGCCGATGACGACAAACCCGGCGGCGTAGAGCAGCGCGGCGGTCGACAGCATGCGGCCAATGCCGACCCAGTGCGCGAGCGATGCCGAGACCAGCAAAAACAGCGCAACGATGCCGCCGTTGATCGAATAGAGCAGCCCTATATCAAATTTGGTCATGGCGAGCTCTTCGGTCAGATACACCGAGAGCGTGGTGAAGACCTGGCTGTGCACCAGGGCGGCCAAGAACGTCGCGGCGACTAAATAGCGCCCGGCGCGCGGCAGCGCTGGTGCGGGTTCGGCTTGCGTGCGCGGCGAGGGCGCCACGTCGGCTATCGGCCACACTAAATAGCCCGCAAGGCCCAGCAGCACCGCGGCAATTAGGAAGACGGCGCCATATGGCAACCACAGGCTGCAGAGCCCCCCGACCGCGGGGCCAAACATCCAACCGAGGTTGATGCCCACGCGTTGCAGGGCATACGCATGGATGCGCTCGGCGCCGCTCGCGACGTCGGCGACCATGGCGTAAGCCACCGGCTCAAACGATCCGCGGAGCGCCGAGCTGATCAAAATGCACAGCGAAATCAACCACAGTGGCGCGTGCACCCAGACCGCCGCGCCGAGCAGCGCGATGATCAGCGAGCGCCACCAAAGCGAATGCAAGATGAGCCGCTTTCGCCCCACTTGGTCCGAGCGCTTGCCCGCCCAGGCGCTGACCATGGCCTGAAAGCTGTTGGCCAGCAGCAAGATGATGCCGTAGTGCGTGGCGGCCACGCCGCGCTCGGTCACCATGTGGATGCCGAGGAACGACATCACCAGCGACAGGCCAAAGGTGCCGACGCCCCGCGCAAACGCCAAGCGCCAGATGCGGCCGTCGAGGGCGCGCCAGGCGGCGATGGTGGGGGCCAGCGAGGTCACGACCCCGCAAACTACTACCCAGTTGGCGCCGGTCAACGTTTTGGCAATGATTATGGCGTCATCGCCAAAGGCCGGAGGTGGCCCTTGCGCGGCCAACTCGCCCCCGCTAAAAGGCAGCATGCAAACGCGGCTGGAGCGCGATTATCGGTTCGAGGCGGCGCACTTTTTGCCTAAGGTGCCGCCAGGCCACAAGTGCGGCAAGCTGCACGGCCACAGCTACCTCGTGCGCGTCGCGATCGAAGGCGAGATTGGCGCGGCCACCGGCTGGCTGCTCGATTTTGCCGACCTCGACGTCGTGGTAAAGCCCCTGATCGAGCGGCTCGACCACCAAACGCTCAATGAGGTTGCAGGGCTGAACAACCCCACCAGTGAATTGCTCGCCGTATGGTTTTTCGACCAACTGCGCGGCAAGGTGCCCGTCACCGAGGTCATGGTTAGTGAAACCGTCAGCTCGCGATGTTACTATCGCGGCGCTTAAATGCTCGGCATCGCCACCTACAACGTCTTAAACGACCTCACCACCTGGGCGACCCGCCGGCCACTCGTCGTCGCGCAGCTTGCCGGCTTGGCGCCCGACGCGATCGCGCTGCAAGAGGTGGCGTGGACCAGCGGCGGCACCACGAGCAACGCCGATGAGCTAGCGGCTGCGCTCGACATGGCGGTGGTGCAGATGGGGCCGATCGTCGAAGGCCGCGGGCTGGCGTGGTTGATTCGCCGGACGTTAAAGGTCACGGGCCTGTGGTGGTTGCCCTTGCCTGGTGGGGACGAACAGGCGCCGTTGGGCGTGTTGTCCGTCGCCGTCGAGGCGATTGCGCAGCCGTCGCGGCGCGCGCTGCTGCATACCGCGCACCTCGCCCATGCGCTTGCTGCCAGCGCCCTGCGCCAGCAGCAGGTGGTGGCGATGCATCATCACTGCGCCACGTGGCGCGACGATGCGGATGGCCCGGCGCTGCACTTGCTAGTCGGCGATTTCAATGCCACGCCTGACGCCGACGAAATGCGTTTTTTGCGCGGGCTGACCGCGCTGGGTGGCGTAAGCGCGCATTGGCAAGATGCGTGGTTGCGGCACCATGCCGAGGGCGCCGACGGCGCGACGTGGTCGACGGACGTAGGTGAGCGGCGTGCGGCGCGAACATGTGACGTCGATCGGCGTCTCGACTATATATATGTCTCGACGCGCCACAAAAATGGCGTTGGCAGCATTGCCGCGTGCGAACTCGCCATGCGCCACCGCGACGGCGCGACGCAGCTGTGTGGCAGCGATCACCTTGGGGTCGTGGCACAGATTCACTGGTAGCGCCGCGGTGCCGCAGCTCGCGCCTGGGCGGGGCGGACACGCTCGCACTCGCGAGGCAGGCGGGTTATATTGTGCGCATGCGAACGTGGGGCGGCATATTGATGGCAGCGTTGGTGGCATGCGGTGGCAGTGGCGGCGAGGGCCAGCCACCACCGGGCGATGGGCCGCTGCCGCCGCAAGACGGGACAAACCCGCCGGAAGCGCTCGGCAATGTCTATGCGTCGAGCAAATCGACCAACCTCTATGGCATGGGCTGGGGACGCGGCGACGACCTAGCGGCGTGGTCGGCGCTGCCGCCGATGGTGGGCGAGCATGCCGGGTGCGCGGTGGGCTCGTCGCCTGATGCCGTGTTGATTTTTGGCGAGGCGGCGCAGTCCGATGGCTACGCCTATCTCGTCGTCGAAGATCGCGGCGGCAATCCACGCGGCGTCATCGCCGAGTTCGTGCGCGAGACGCCAGAGGTCAAGGTTACCACCGGCAACGCGTGGCAGGTCTGCGCGGTGGGGGCCGCTCAGGTTGCACTCCCCGCCAGCGATGAGGAGGACCGCTTAGCGCTCGATGCCCTCATCAAGGCCTGCGGCGCCGGCGAAGGTCGCAGCGGGGGATGGGTGGCAGCGGATGGCCCGATCACGGCCGGCGCCACCGGACGCTTGGCGGTTGGCGAGGCCAACGATGGCGATGCCGGCCATTTTACGGCGGTCTGCGCCCGCGATGACCACCCTCAATTCGGCGTCGGGCCGACCGCGAATTGGATTTGGTACGCACCAAGTGGCACCTCTGACCCATTTGCGGCGGCGCTGCCAGATAGCTCGCTGCTCATCTTCCGCTTGCCGTTTGAGGTCTTGGTGATCAGCTAGCCGCGGTCACCACAGGCGTTGGGTTGTCAGCACGGCGGCGGGCGGTTTGCCCTTCGTGCGCGAGACGGTGACGATGCCAGCGTCGTCGAGTTTGTACGCGGTAGCCCATGACGCCTCTGGCGACGGTTTGTTGTCCGTCACATTGGTGGCGTGGCTCGCGGTTTTTAAGACGACAGTGCACGTTGCCAGCGGTGCTTGGCACAGCATGACGACCTCTTCTTCGAGGTACTCATCGCCGCCCATCCGGCTTTCAGATTTTAATTCGACGGCGAGGTAGCTCTTGCCGCCAGCCTTGCTCACCTTGCCCGTAATGAATTGGTCGCCGACGGTGGCGGGCTCGCCTAAGTCCAAGATCGGTCGGAAGCCACCGCTCTCGCGGCTCACCAGGTACGTACGCGTGTATTCGGGGTGTTCCGCGCTCCAGATCTCACCGAGCGGCAGCTTCACGTGGCTCGGTTCGCAGGCCCCGACTGTTGCCCCCTCGACGAGGCACTCGCATAGCGCCGCCTTGGTCGGCTGCAGCTTGCCTTCGCATGGCGGCGCAGGCTGCATGACATCGTCGTGAAATGCCATGACGGTGGCATTGTCGGGCCGCAGCTGCAGGGATTGCAGGTAGTAGGACGCGGCCTCTTGGAGCCGGCCCCTCACTTGCGCTAGGCGGCCCAGATTGTAGGAGGCGGCGCCTTTGAGCTTGTTGTCGGCGGCGACGTCGAGCGCGCGCTTGGCGGCGGTTTCGGCCTTGCCGTAGTCCCCGGTCATCAGCGCGGCGAGGGCTACCTCATTGAGCACGGTGGCATCGTCCGCCGCCACGGCGCTCGCGGGCTCAAACGATGTCAGCGCCGCGGCATAGTCGCCTCGCTTGCCATAGGCCTCACGCCCGAGCTTGAGGTGTTGGGTCACTTGCTCGGCGGCGCTGGCGGCGGCGGAGGCCTTGGAATGGCTCGACGCGCCCGGCGAGGCGTTGTCGCCAGCCTTGCCGCATGCAATGAGCGCAAGCAGCGCAAGCGCGGTAACGCCACTCGCTGCGCCGCTTGTTGAACGAAACGCAAATTGTTGGTTCATGACGGGTGCTCCCTTTACTCGCCGGCCGCGCCGATGAAGATCGATTTGACTTGGTTGTTTTCGATCGAGAAAATGGCGCCGCCGTATAGGTCGCCGACCACCAGCAACTCGGCGCTGCTGTCGTCGGTGTTGAGGTCGCGGCCATACGCGGCCTTGACCTCGTCAGCGCTGCTGCCGATGCCGACGCCGGCTTTCGTGCGAAACGAGCTTGGCGCCTCGATGGTCAGCTCGACGACCTCGTATGCGGTGTCGGCGGCGTCCTCGGCTCTTACCGAACTTGATGGTGAGCCCTTGCGATGGCCACCTGCCAGTCTTAACCCACGAGCCGTCGGCGGCTTGGAACTCTGCGGCGGACATCGCCGTCGCGGCGCCGAGCAGCTTGGCAACCGCTCCCTCGCGCTGATAAAAGGCCACGGGCCCTAGTTCTTGCCACATGGGTCGGTCGACCGCGGGGGTGGCGGCGGTCACCTCGCTTGGCGCCGGCTTGGCGGAAGACGGCGCGACCGCCTGGGCGGCCTGCGTGGCCGTGGGGGTGGCCTCGCGCTTACAACTCGCGACCAGTGCAAGGGCAACCGAGAGGGCATGCGACATCGCTAAAATGTGTGACTTCATAATATTTGTCGGACTTAGCACGAGGCGCTCCGGCCGCAAACAAGAAAATTTGCAGCGGCGCCGCGCTAGACGCGGGGGCGTCGGGGTGCCAGCCCGCGGCCACGGCCGCGCCGACATGTGGCTGCCTCGCGCTAGCGCGCGGGCAGTGCGGCCTTGATCGCGGCGACGACGGCAGGATCATCGGGAGCGGCCTTGGGCGCGAAGCGGACAATTTCTTTGCCACTGGCGCTTACCACGAACTTCTCGAAGTTCCACCGGATGTCGCCAGCATGGCCCGAGGCATCGGCGATCGGGGTGAGTTGTTTATAGATCGCGTGCGCGCCCGGGCCATTGACCTCGATTTTTTCCATCATCGGAAACGTCACGCCAAACTTGGTGCTGCAGAACGCCGCGATTTCTTCGGCGGTGCCAGGCTCTTGGCCAGCAAATTGATTGGACGGAAAGCCGATGACGGTGAAGCCTTGCGGGCCATATTCCTTTGCAGGGCTTCGAGCGCGGTATATTGCGGGGTGAGGCCACATTGCGAGGCGACATTCACCAAGAGGAGCGCCTTGCCGCGGTACGCGTCGAGGCTGGTGGCGCTACCGGATAGCGATTTGATGGGGAGGGCGGCGATGCGATCGAACATGGTGGAGGCTCCTTGCGGCGTGGCAGGCGTGGCGGTTGCTGGTGGAATTGGTGGCGTGGTTGGTGCCGCCCCCGGGGCGACGACCGCGGGCGCCTGGGTGGCGCTGGTCGCGGGTTCTTTTTTGCAGCCCACGGCAGCACATAGGAGCAGTGGGAGACCGACGGTAACTAGGCGGGCTTTGCGCATACAAAAGGCTTAGCGCGCTCCCGGCAATTTGTCCCGCCTAATTCTGCTATAAGACGCGCCTGGGCCAAGGCAAGGCGCCGGATGTATGCGGCATCTCTACGCGGATTTCATTCACACCGTCGCCAAGCCGGCGCGCTATCTTGGCGGCGAGTTTCAGTCGATCGTCAAGGATCACGCCGCCGTTGACGCCACGGTGTGCCTTGGCTTCCCCGATGTCTATGACATCGGCATGTCGCACCTTGGTACGAAAATCCTATACAGCCTGCTCGGCAAGGAACCGCGCATTGCGTGCGAGCGGGTGTTTGCGCCGTGGCCCGATATGGAAGCGCAGATCAGGGCGCACGAGTTGCCGCTGGTGGCGCTCGAGAGCCAGCGGCCGCTATCAGACTTTGACGTGCTCGGCATCTCGCTGCAGTATGAGATGACCTTTACCAACATTCTGACGCTGCTCGATTTGGGCGGCATCCCGCTGCGCGCGGCGACCAGGCATGAGGGCAGGGGTGATGGCACGCTGGTGCTAGGCGGCGGTCCCGTGGCTAGCCACCCAGAGCCAGTGGCGGCTTTTTTTGATGCGTTTTTTCTCGGCGAGGCCGAGGCACTCTTGCCGCGGCTTGTGTTGCGCTGGGCGGCGTATCGTCGCGAGATTGGCGCGGGCACGCGGACGCGGCGAGATGCTTTGTGCGAACTAGCGCGCGAGTTTCCGCTGTATGTGCCGTCGCTCTACGCGACCAAGCTCGACGAGGCGACGGGGATGGAGGTCGTCGACGCGCCGCTTGATCCCCGCGTGCCGGCGCGCGTTGTGCGCGCCATGGTGCGCGACCTCGATGCCTACCCATTTCCCACCGATGCGCCGGTGCCCTATGCCGAGGCGGTGTTTGAGCGCGCGGCGGTGGAGATTGCGCGCGGCTGCACCGAGGGTTGCCGGTTTTGCCAGGCGGGCATGATCTACCGCCCCGTGCGCGAGCGCAGCCCGGAGTCCATCATCGCAAGCGTTATCGGCGGCGTCGAAAAGGGCGGTTACGAAGAGACGGGCCTGACGTGCCTGTCGACCGCAGACTATTCAAGCATTACGCCGCTGGTCGCCAAGCTCGGCAAGCAATTGCGCGAGCGCAACGTCAGCATGGCGGTGGCGAGCCTGCGCGCGTATGGCCTGGGCGAAGAAATCCTCGACGAAATGGCGCAGACGCGCATCTCGGGGCTGACGTTTGCGCCCGAGGCCGGCACGCAGCGCATGCGCGACGTGGTCAACAAGAACATTACCGAGGCGCATGTAGAGGAGAGCGCGCGGCGCGTGTTTTCGCGCGGCTGGCATCGCCTCAAGCTCTACTTCATGATCGGCTTGCCGACGGAGCAGAATGAGGATGTCTTCGGCATCATCCACACTGGTCAGCGCATGATGGCGGTGGGCCGTCAGCTCGTCGGTAACCACGCCGAGGTGACGGTTTCGGTGAGCTCGCACGTGCCCAAGCCGCACACGCCGTTTCAATGGGCGGCGCAGAATTCGCTGGGCGAAATTGAACGCAAACAACAAATGCTGCGCGCGACGCTGAGCGATCGAAAAATGCGGCTCAAGTATCACGACGCCGGCGTATCGTGGGTGGAAGGCGTGCTCTCGCGCGGCGACCGCCCGTTGGCCGACGTAATCGAAGCCGTTTGGCGCGATGGCGCGCGGTTTGATAGCTGGGAAGAAATGTTTGACCTCGAGCGCTGGCAGCGGGTGCTGGCGCAGCGTGGCATCGATGCACATCGCTATCTCGACACGCGGCCAACCCATGCGCGGCTGCCATGGGATCATTTAGATGTTGGCCTCGAAGACGGCTTTCTGCTCGCGGAATACCGCAAGGCCTTAAAGGGCAGGGCTAGCCCGCCGTGCGGCAAGGTCGCGGGGATGTTGGTGCACCACACCAACCTTGCAGACGCCGAGCCCGATGGGCGCAAGCTGGTTTGTTATGACTGCGGCGTCGCTTGCGATTTGTCTGAAATGCGCGGCGAGCGCTTGGTGGCGCTACGCACCCTTGGCGCCTTGCAGCCGCGCACGCCCGTCGTTGCCGAGGTTGCTACGGGTGACGATGTCGCCAACCGAAATGCGAAAGATGTGCGCGACAATGCGAGGCGCCAGCGCGTGCTCGAAAATGGCTACAAAGACGCCGATGTGCCGTATGCGTCGTATCGCGTGCGCTACGCCAAGCTCGGTCGCGTCGCGTTTTTGGGCCATCTTGATATTGGCCGCTTAATGGCGCGCAGCCTAAGGCGCGCCCAGCTGCCGTTGGCGATGAGCCGCGGCTTTTCGCCCAAGCCGCGCCTGTCGTACGGCCCCGCGCTGGGCCTTGGCATGCCAAGTCTATGCGAGGTGATCGACTTAGATCTCGAGCACGTGATGGCTCATGGCAGCTTGCACGAACTCTCGTGCGACGAGGTGGCGACACGGCTCGCGCAGGCGCTGCCTGAGGGCTTAGTCGTGCAGTCGGTGACGGCTGCTGAAGGCAGCCTTGGCAAGCTCGTCACCGGCATAGACTGGTTGGTGCGGCCCGCGGGCGACGGCATGGTGTTTGACGCGTCGCGAGCCCGCCGTGTCGTAGATGCATTTATGGCGCGGGCGCAATGCGACGTGACGCGCGGCGAGAAAGTCATCGACGTTCGCAGCTTCGTCACCTCGATCGAGGTGGTAGCGGGCGCCGACGCCAATCGCCTTTGCGCCGCGCTGGATTGGCCCGCCGTAGGTGGTGCCGCGGATCGCGTCGAGGCGTTGCTAGCAGTGACCGTGAGGTCAGATTCGGATGGATCGGCTAAACCGAGTGAAATCGCGCGCGCCCTTGGCATCTACGGCGGCGAGGATTTGCGCGGGCCGCACGCCCTCATCGCGCGGCTGAGCCTGCATGGGCTAGATACGCCGGTTGCGACTAGGCCGCCGCCAGTCGCGCCGTCGGAACTAGCCGTCGCGCTCGCTTAGAGACGCCCCCTCAGCAGGCCGCGCCGTCAGGGATGCACGCAAAGTGCCCCCAACAACCGGTGCAGTATTCGCCTTCGCCGCAAACCAAGGTCGAGCAGTCTGGCTCGCACATGGTGGGGCAGTCCTCGGCGCCGTCGTGAAACGGGGTGCAATCGTCATTGGGGTTGTCGGCGCAGGCAAAGCCGTCGGGGCACTCGCTGCCCGACTCGCCGCCGCATTGGCGCACGCACTCACCAGGCGCGTCGTAGGCAAGGCCATCGCCTTGGCATTCGTAGCCCTCGGGACAGGCGTGTGGGTTGATCGAGCGGCCACCGCAGGCAATATCGGCTGGCGCCGTCAGCTCGCAAGCGCCGGTGTCGACGTTGCACAGCGCCAGGTCGTCGATTAGGTGCAAGGCTTGGCGCGAGCAAACTTGCGCTGGGTCGCACGCGAGCCCCTCGCTGTAAGCTTCTTGTTGGCCGGCGCCAATGGCGGTCCAATCAAAGCCGCAGCAACCGCCGGCGAGCTTTTCGAAATCGCTGTCGCGCTCACAAGCGACGACCGAGGCCTCGTGACCGGTGAGCCACACCTGAAACTTGCGGGCGCGATAGTTGTAGTCGCGATAGACCACGTAGTGCGTGCCGCTTGGATGCTCGGGCAAGGTAAGCGAGATCGCTGCGTTAAGCGACCCATTGGCGTCGTCACTATACCCAATGACGTTGAAGTCATTGTCGAGCACCCACGCCATAGCGTCGCCGCCGTTGGGCGACGTAACGGCGACTTGCAAGACATCGCCCGCGTTGCCGTAGAACTTGTAGGCCTTAAAGCGCTTGCTGCCGCGACTGTATTTCACCAGCGGCGAAATCTGCCCGAAGTCCAGCGAGCCGAGGAGCTTGACTTGACCACTGGGCAGGCTGCTCGCGACGCCGAGCTTCGCCGCATCTTTTTCGCCGGACGCTTCAAGGTTGTCGGTGGACAAGCAGCTGCTGGCGAGGGATGCCACCAGCAGGATTAGAACGTGCTTCATGAGGCAGTCAGACTACATTCGCCCGCGCTCCGCAAGCAAAACCGACGTTGGCGCGGCGGCGTGACGAGCAACGCTTTGTAAACACCAAGGCGTGCAAGTGGCAAGTTCAGTCGCCACCGCGTCTGGCCGAAGGCGCCGCGCGCTTGCAGGCGTCTCGATGCCAATCGCTGATGGCGCCGCGATCAATTGCGCCATCCGTACCTCACCAACTGTAGCTCATGCTTGCCATCGGGGTGATGATATTGCCAAACCCGCTGCTGCGTTCATCATCGCTATTGCCAAGGCTGAACGGCAACGTGAGGCCAAGGCTGGCGGCGAGCTGCGCGCGCACTATATCGAGCTGGTCTGGCAGGCAAATCGACGTTGCGAATGCTCGGAAAATGAATTCATCTTGTCTTGCCTAATCCCCGTTGGGTGGTACGGGATAACATGGCCCGTTACAGCACCACCGTCGAGACGCCTCTTGAGCCTGCCGAGGCATTTAACTACATGGCGGACGTGACTAACTTTCCAAGTTGGGATCCTGGCGTTAAACGCAGCGTGCTCGTGCAGGGGCTGGGCCGCGACGTCGGGTCGGCCTACGACGTAAATGCCAGCAGAGGCGTTGGCCGCTGCACTAGCCGAAACGTCTTAGCTCGCCACGACGACGGCGCCCCAGCGGCCACAGCCCCACCGCGGTTTGCCTCGTGCCGTCGACCTCGTTGCGCCTTGGCGTCCAACTAGATAATCGCCATGCCTGCCTTGGCAAGCTTACCGGCTGCCAACCTTCGCTACCCACTTCGAAGGGTCTGCCAGCGTGCCCGCAAAGTCCTGCTTCAGCAGGTGAACGGGAATCCCCAAGACCTTGCCGACGTCGGGTTTGCCGTTGGCCTTGAGCGGCTCCACGAGGACATAGGCATCGCGGGTTCCGTTGCCATTCCAGATGCTGATAAAACTATACGGAATCGACATGACCCGGCGGGTTGTGATGTTGATGATGTGAGTTAGCGTTTGTTTGGGGCCGGGAGCGGCCACGAGATTGTCTTCGCCGTAGGCGGCGTATAGGCTGGTGCGTTGGCCTCGTTGCTCCGCCTTGAAAAATTGCACCAGCTCGATGCGCCCCCATGTGCCGTTGCGATTGACGATGCGGCTGTCGGCGACGCGACTTCGAGGTCCGGTGGCGCCTGAGCTCTTGCGCGTGGGGAGGACTTCAAACGTGCGGTCGCTCGGAGTTCGCAGCAGAACGCGGTGTTGGCCCCCGGCTTGTGGCTCAAAGACGAGCGAGCCGATGGGGACGTTATTGACGGCTTGGCGAGGGAGCGTTAGCCCAGTGAAGGCTACGTTTTTCGCCCTCGTGGTTCCGTCGCCTTTGGTCTGTTCGCTCTGTTTGGCTAGCAGGGTCACGCCCGTCTTGCCCAGCGGCGCTTCCCAGCTCGTCTCCCACACGGCCTGGGATTTCACCACGGGGCGAGCTGTCGTGGTGGCCTTGAGCGCTCGCGAGTTCGTCGCTGCGCTGGCCGAGGGCCTCTTGCCCCCAGCGGCACGTTTGGTGGCGGGGCCATTGGCCAGGGCTGGCATGGCCAGGCCAAGCGTGGCGGCCAACGTAATCAGGTAGCTACATCGCTTTGATGTAATCGGGCTCATGGTCTTGCCACGTAGAGCAAGGGTCATGCCAGCAGCGACCGCCCGCCAACACTCGGTGCGGCTTGCGAACCGATTTAGTTGCCGCCCGCTAAGACCGTCCACTTGGCAGGGCTAGCCACCGTGCCTGCGAAGTCTTTTTTAAGCAGATCGATCGGGATGCCCAAGACCTTGCCAATGTCGGGTTTGCCGTCGGCCTTGAGCGGCTCAACCATGACGTAGCCGTTGCTGCTGCCGGTGCCATTCCAAATGCTGATAAACTTGTACGGTAACGACACGATGCGTCGGGTGGTAATATTAATTAGGTGCGTCAAGGCTTGCTTGGTGCCGTCGGCTCCAACGAGGCCGTCTTCGCCGTAGGCTGCAAAATAGGTCGTGCGCTTCGCGCCCGGTTGCGCCGCCTTGAAAAACTGTACCAGCTCGATGCGTGCGGATCCGCCCGTGTAGTTGACCGTGCGGCGTGCCGCCGACCCACGCGCTGTCGCACCGGCGCTGGTGCGAGTTGGCAAGGCTTCAAACGTCGCGTCGTCTGGCATCCGGAGCAGGACCCGGTGTTGACCTGCGGCCTGTGGTTCGAACACCAGCGAGCCAATATCGAGGCGGCCAAAGTCGTAGGTAGGCGCCCCGCCACCTGAGCGCGAGACGCGGCTGGTTTGTCCGGTGAAGACAATGTTTCGCGCGGTGGTCGTGCCATCCGTCGCGAGTTGTTCGCTTTGTCGGCGCAGCATGGTCACGCCCGAATCAGTCGGCGCGGCTTGCCAGCCAGTTTGCCACGCGACGCGTTTGCTCGTCACGGCGAGGCGAGGTGCGGTGGCCACGAGCACGCGGGGTTTGGTCGCGGCCGCTGCCGCGGGTCGCGGGGCCGCCGCGGTGGCCGGAGTGGCTCGGCGATTCGCCACCGCCGGCAAAGCCATGCCCACGGTTGCGATCAACACAATCAAGTACCTACAGCGCTGTGACGCAATTTGCTTCATAGTGTTCCTGCGTTAAGCAATATGCATACCACCTTAACTGCGACGCCGGCCGCGGGTGAGTTTCAGCGATAAGCGCGCTCGTGTGGTGGGCTGTTACCTAGTGCCAACCTTAACGATCCATTTGGAAGGGTCAGCCAACGTTCCCGCGAAATCGTTCTTTAGCAGATGGATGGGAATGCCCAGGACCTTCCCCACGTCGGGTTTGCCCTTCGCCGTGAGCGGCTCGACCAAGACATAGGCGTCATTAGTCGTGGTGCCATTCCATACGCTGATAAAGTTGTACGGTATGGACATCACGCGCTTGGTGGTGATGTTAACAATGTGAGTCAGGATTTGCTTGGTGCGACCGGCGCCAGCGAGGTTCTCTTCGCCATAGGCCGCGTAGTAGCTGGTGCGCTTGCCGGTTTGCGCTGCCTTGAAAAATTGCACCAACTCGATCCGCCCCATCATGCCGCCCGGGTTGATCAGGCGAATGCGATTGTTGGTGCCTCGAGTCGTCGTGCCTGCCGCACCCGAACTTTTACGGGTAGGCAGGACCTCAAGCGTGTTGTTGTTAGGCAGTCGCAGCAGCAAGCGGTGCTTGCCTTGCGGCTTGGGCTCAAATACCAAGGTCCCGACGGTTTTGTCGTTGCCCCATTTGCCCGAACTTGTAAGCCCCGTGAAGGCAATGTTCTGCGCGGTGGTGCCGCCGGTAGCCCGGAAGCTTTTCACCTGCCTGCTCATTTTGGTTACGCCCGAACGTGTCGCGGGCGTTTCCCAGCTGGTTTGCCACGCGACGCGCGGCTTGCCAACGGAAGGTCGTGCCTTCGTGGCCTTGAGCACGCGAGCCGCTCCCGTCGTCGGAGTCGCGGGTCGCGCGGCCCCAGTGTTGCGTTTAGTGGCAGGCCCATTAGCCAGGGCTGGCATGGCCATGCCAAGGGTCGCAGCCAAGACAATCAAGTACCTACATCGGTGGAATGCGATCGGTTTCATAGTGAAGTCGACAAAAGCAAGCGGCGTGCCATCGTTGGGGTCGTGGAATTGCTTAGCGAGTCCCGGCCCTAGCCTGAGTTATGGCGATGGAGACTTCTCAAGGTGTTGAGCGTCAAACAGTGCGTAGTTGGTTACTGCGCGATCGCGTTCGAAGTCGTATTGCTGGTAGCGATACCCCATGAATCCCAAGCGCCGCAAGTCGGCGTGCAGGACCGCATCGCGGTGGCTGTTCACGCCCAACTCTTGATCGACAACCGAGTGAGGGCCGACCACTTGGCGCACCATGTGGCCATGCTCGGACCATACGAAAATGTTGGGCGCCGATATGTGAAAGGCTTGCAGGGTTGCGCCGTACTGTTTAGCGAAGCCTGCGCGGGTTGAGACGTGAACCAGTCCATCCGCGTTTTCGCGGAGCGAAACCCGCGAGTCGGCGACGTCGGAACCATGATAAACCACCAACGGCGCGCCGTTGGCAGCGAGGAGCAGCGGCGCGCCGGGATTGACCATGTTGCGAGCGCCAAGAGCTGGCGGCTTGCGTTTGCTTAAACCATGGTCAGGTGGCGCGAGATGGCGACCGGGGCGCGCAACCTTGCTAGGTGGTTGTACGCGCTTTGGTTGCGCACTCGTCACGCCCATAGCCGTCACCAGCGTAAGGCACGATGTTAGCGTGTACGAAAGCAAAACCACACGACGAAGCACGGCTGGCTTACAAGCAAGCCCCGTGCCGATGATGCGGCCCCTAAGAATCAGTGGGCGCTTCCTCAGCAAGCAGCTGCTGGCGGCGGCGGTTGCCACTTTATCAGCGAGCGCGGCTTGCGGCTGGTGCCCTGCGTCCCCGCCGCGCGCACGAGATAGCCTCGACTCGGCGCGCCGCATCTTATGTCGCGGGCCCACCCTTTGGCGCGGGCTTTGCACTGCATCCGCACATGGCCAGCGCAAAGCTACTCACCACGCTAATCGTAACTATGGTGTTCACCCAGGTCGCCGCCGCGGCACCGCGTGGTGAGGTCACCCAGCATCCAGCTACAAAGGCCAAGCAGCTTCTTACCAAAGCGCGACTCGCCAAGGTCAGGCCTATTCGCGATGCCACCAACGAGAAATCCCTCGCATACAAGCGTGGCGCGACCGACGTCGAGCTGGCAATTGGTCCTACGAGCCATGGCCCGTTAGCATTTTGGACGGTCAAGACCACCAAGGGCAACACCACGACGGAGGCCTCGACCGTGGTTGATGCGCCTTATCCGTTTGCCACCACCTATCGCACCACTCAAAGGCGCGCCAACGGGGACCTGGCCTTTGAATCGATCGATATCTCGCGTACAGGTTATGAGGGCATGCCGGACCAAGCCAAGCCGGTGACCACGTCCATGAAGCGTACGCTGAGCCGCACCGCGAAAAATGGCGTCGGCCTCAGCGTGAGCGATACCTATCGCTTCGGCAAGCGCATGCCCAAGCAGCTCGCGCCCGCGGCGCGCACGCTCGAGATTTCATCGCAAGGGGCGTTTGCATCGATCGACCTGTTGGCGACGACGCCCGCGCTGACGGGCTCGATCACGGCGCTCGCGGCGGACGCGCTCACGGAGCTAAAGGCCTTCTTGGCATTGCCTGAGCTTGGCCTGGCGGCGGCGGCAATTGAAGGCATCGCCGCCGTGGTGACGGCATCACCTACGGTCGCGGTGAATGCAGATCCATTGGCCGATATTCGCGCCAAGATCAAGCTAACCATGGCAAGCTGGTAGCCAGCGTCGGCCGCGCGCGCTTTGCGGAACTAGTTCGCCCAGCCGCAGGACGAGGCGCCGCGCCAGCTAAACCAAAGATGCGGTGGCCAAGCGCCTCAAGGAGCCAGGTCGTGCGTGGCCCATGTTAGGCGTTGAAGCACTCCGTATCGCAGCTCGCATGGCAGGTGATCGTACAGTAGTCGTGTTGCGTTAGGCCGCAGGTGTTGCAACCCGATGGCGAGCTCTTCGAGCCCCCGGATCTGCCCCAGTGGCCGCCGTACACCTCTTGCAGGTCCTCCCCGGCAAGGGCGTGCAGCGTCTGCTTTTTGAAAACTAGTTTTCGCTTCATCGAGAACTCGTAGCATCGGTCGACCGCTGCTCGCAATTTGCACGCGTCGGTGCCACCCACAAAAAGGCCAAACTGTCTAAGCCATTACATTTGCGCGCGCGGCCCAGCGATGCGGCGAATTGCACATGGCTACGTTGGCGCGCGATAAGCCAACACGCCGCCAACGTACGTCGCCAAGATGCGTGCGGAGCGCAACGCGTCGTTGCTGCACGTCGCGAGGTTTTCCGAGACAATAATAAAATCGGCGAGCTTGCCCGCGGTGAGCGAACCCTTGTCCGCCTCCTCAAAGGCGGCGTAGGCATTGCCCATGGTGTAGCCAAAGAGCGCCTCTTGGCGAGTCATCACCTGTGCCGAAAAAAAGGGCTCGCCGTTATCGAGCCTGGCGCGGGTGACCGCGGCGTGCAGGTTGGCAAATGGATCGAGCGCCTCGACGGGGGCATCAGTGCCCAGCGCCAGCTTAGCCCCAGCGTCGATGAGGCGACGCCACGGATACGCGGTTGCCTCGGTGCGTGCGTAGCCTAAGCGTTTTTCGACGAACGGCGCGTCAGAGACGGCGTGGATGGGCTGGACCGACGCAAGCACGCCGAGCGCCGCAAACCGCGGCAGGTCTGGCGGAGCTACGTGTTGCGCGTGCTCGACTCGCCAGCGCCGCGCGTGGGGCGAGGGGTGCCGCGCAAAGGCTTGCTCGTACACATCGAGGACTTCGCGGATCGCAAGATCGCCAATGGCATGGACGCACAGTTGCAAATCATGGGTGGCCGCGATTTCGGCTTGCGCGGCCAAATCGGCCATGCTCGTGACATAACGTCCGGATGTCTCGCTGCGATCTGCGTATGGCTCGCGCAGCCGCGCACCGTGAGAGCCCAGCGCGCCATCCGTGAGCACTTTGATGCCTCCCACCGTTAGCATTCGATTGCCTAGGTGATGCCACGGCAGGCCTTTGACATCGCTCGCCGCGGTCGCCGCCGAGGTGTCTAGCATCGCCCACACCCGCACGCGTAGCGCGCCTTGCTCGGCGAGTTGGCGCAACACCTCAAGCCGAGCCCGCGAGCTACCCGCGTCTTGAATGGTAGTGATACCCAGCGCCAAGGCGGCCTGCTGCGCGGCCTCGACCAACACGCGTTCCTCGGCAAACACCTGCGCCGGCGTGCGCGAGCTACGCGACGTCGCGTAGGCCACATTGATGAGGTCCATGGCGTTCTCTTCAAAAATGCCCGTCGGGTTGCCGCTCGCATCGCGCACGATGTGGCCGCCCGCAGGGTCTGGCGTCTTGGCGGTGATCCCGGCAGCGGCCATGGCAGCGGCATTGGCAAGCAGGGCATGGCCCGAGGCATGCCGCAAGACCACAGGGTTGGCCGCGGTCACGCGTGAAAGTGCGTCGTGCGTCGGATAACCCGCAACGCGCACGGTGCTAGCGCCTGCCGCCCATTTTTCTTGATGCCAGCCACGGCCCAAGATCCACTCCCCCGGCGCTGCGGTTGCGGCGCGCGCGGCGACGGCGGTGATAAGCGCCTCCCATGTGAGAAACTCGCGCAAGGTCAGCGTGGTTAGGCTGGTGCCGACGCCAAACAGGTGGGCATGTCCATCAATGAAGCCGGGCATGACGAACGCGCCCTTCAGCGCATGCTTGACCGTACCGGGGCCGGCGTACGCTGCCATTTCGACGTCGTTGCCAACCGCGAGAATGCGTCCATCTTTAACGGCCATCGCGGTGGCCGAGGGCGCCGCCGGGTCCATGGTGTAGAGCACGCCGCCAAGATAGATGTCATCGGCGGTGGCGTGGTTGGTGTCGCGAGCCTGGGTTGACATGCGCTTGCTCCCCGCGCCGCACGAGACCAGAAAAAGAAAAATTGCAAAATACGCACTCGCTCGCATCATGCGCGCGGTTATATCAGAGCCGCGGCCACGCGGAACGGCATGGGCGCGGCGGCCATCAAAAGTTGCTACGGCTGATACGAGCTGCAGATCTTGGCGATGCCGTCGACTTTTTCGGCCGGGCGACGCGGCAAATTGGGGCGCGCGTCGGTAAACCCGCGGAATTATCGCTCGCCAAAGGAACGTCGTATGTGCCCCGCCGGGGCCGGGAAACATTTCGCGAGCCGACGCCGCTCAAGCGCCCGCCTTGGTGGTACTTCTTGCCGATGACCCATACCAAGTCAATTAACGCCGCGGCGCTAACGATCGCGTTGGCCATGACCTTTGGATGCCAGAGTTCGCCCGCCCCCAAGTCGCCCGCCTCGTTAGATGCTGCAGCCGCGCAAATTACCGCCTACATCGACAAGCGCTTCGACGCCACCCCTGCCGACCGCGAAGCCCTCTTGGCTGATCTGCAGGCGTTGGCAATCAATGCGACCGAGCTCGAGGAGCTCATTCGGCGTCCTCCCTCCAGCCTCGTGCCCGCTGCGTGGGCACCTGGCACCATCACCGGCGAAAATGCGATTTCATGCTTCCACGTCGATTATGACTCGGTCTACTACGCGCGCATGCCCGCCGGCGCGAGCAGCTCACCGCTGCCGGTGCTAGTGGTGGGGCATGGCGGCAACTCGTCGATGGACGCGGGTTTTGCGCGCAGCACCGCACTCAGTTATGCGCAGGCCTACGCGCCGCTCGCGGATGCGCTAGGCGCCGTCTTGGTGGCGCCGGCGAGCGAGCGCGGCTGGAGCCCTATCGGCGACTCACTGATCTTGTCGGTGCTCTCAGAGCTGCAGCGCCGGGTTGCGATTGATCCCGACCGCATCTATCTCACTGGACAATCCATGGGCGGGCACCTTGCGTGGCGCTCGACCGTCAACTTCAGCGACACCTATGCGGCGTTCCTCCCGATGAGCGGCGGCTATCCCGAGTGGGCCGACGGCAAAAATGAGACCCTCTACAACGCATGGGATACCGTTGGCTACCACACGTGGGGCGAGAGTGAGATCTACGATCTCGACCTCACCAACGAAGCCATTGCGGAATTTCTCACCCAGCACGGCTATGCCTGGCACGGCGAGTCGGCCGCGGGCGAACACCCAATCGCCACCGATAAGTTCGACGCCATCGTTGCGGCAATTGGCGAGGTCAGCCGGCAGCTCTACGCACCCACGCTGTATTTTCGTGGTGGCGGCGCCATGCAATATGTCGCCAACTGGGACATCGAGAGCTGGCCCGAACACACCATTAGCGCCACGCGCCCGCTGATGTACAATAGCCATCGCTTTGTGCGCTTGGGGGTGCGCGACGACGATCTAACCAAGGTGCAGTACATCCGCGGGCGGGTGCAGCCTGGCAATATCATCGAATTGACAACGCAAGAGGTGCGGCGGCTTACGGTCATGCTGCATCCCGACCTCGGCATTGACCTCGCGACCCCCGTCACCATCAAGGTGAACGGCGCAGTAGCCTTCACGGGCGTCGTCGCGCCAGATCTGGGCCGCATGCTCGACTTGGTTCGCGAGTATGATGATCGCGGCCGTATCTTCCACGGCTTCGTCGACCTCGACGTCGACACCGACGCCATCGTCGGCCCGCCCTGGCAAGCCGAGTGATTTGCCTAAGCGCTAGGCTTATGAAGTATTGACCCGCTCGGAACGGGGCACACCCGCTATTCGTTCGCCGAACAGTCGTACTTGTGGGTAATGAAGAGGTCGAAAAACTTCTCGGTGGCGTCGGGCAGCTCCTGGATTTGGAGGTTGGCACAATTGTTCCAGCCATAGCCTGCCAGGTCGGCGCGCGCGGCCTCAGCGTCGACGCCGCTGGCAAGTTTCTCTGCCCATGACGGCGCCGCACCAGGCCTGGCCGCCTCCGCCGTTGCAAGCACGCGCCAGGCCGCCACGACGCCATCGGGTGTTTTTGACATGAGCCCATCCGCAAGGTCACGGCACGCCCCATAAAACGGTGAGGCCGCTAGCTGCGCGGGATTTTGGTGCGCCGTGACAACTGATTGCTCGAGTTGCTGATGCCGTTTTACCCACGTTATGACGTCGGCGCGACGCTGTTCCCAGGCGGGCTCGGCCACGATGAGCAGGCCATTTAGGTGCGCCAAATCAGCGGCCTGCTTGGCCGCCATCGCAGGATCAGGGATACCGCTTGAATTGACATAGAAGCCGCCGAACGAACCGTCGAGCAGCTCCGCCGTGGCGAGCAGTTCGGCCTCAGTGTAGCGGCCGGCATCGTAGGTACCTCTGAGCTCACAATCTCCAACTTGCTTGGAAAACTTGGCGACCGTACCGCTAGCGGCTCGAGGCGTTACGCTGCGGGCGGGTTCCGCGGGCGCTAGCACCTGCGCGCTCGGTTGCGCGGTGGGTTGCGGAGCAGGTGCAACTGCGACTGGCGCAGACGCCTCGACAGCAGGAGGCTTTTCCACAGGCGCCTTGCACGCTGCCGCTGCGCTGATGCCAACAGAGATGATCCAAACAATTTCACTTCTCGCCATATGCACCCTTTTTCGTAACCGACGAATAAGTCTGGCTAGCTACCATAAGACGTCGCATATCGTCAGCGCTTTTATTGGCTCGCGCTTTGCATTTTAGTCTTGCCATGTCCAGGTTTCTAATGGCTTTCGCGGCCTTACCTATTTGTTGGGGGCTTGTGACCCTCGGCCAAGCGGGGTCTGCCGTTGCCGATCGAGGCGCCGTCGTTACGTCAAAGCCACGGGTATCGCCGTCCCAGCGGCGGTGGCAAAAAGCCGTGGCCGCCCCGCGCGCTATGCCGCGCCTCATCTCTGGCGCCAACGAGGGAACCATGCACCGCAGTGAAGACCTCGGCGCTGGCCTCCCCGGCACCACCTGGACGCAAGTAAGCGACGGTCATGCCGAACAAATCGTTGTCAATCCGCGCACGGGCGCTAAGGCGAGATGGCTCCTTTTTGGGATCTGGGAAAATGGTGACTTCTCTGCTTCCACCACGAAGACATTTGAAGCCTCAAATAAGCGCACGGGCAAGCGCACCGGTATGGCCACCGAATCACCGGTCGATGAAAAAATTTCCGTCGAAGCGACAAGGATTCTCGATTTTACGCCCAACGGTGCGACGAGAACCGTTAATTTGCAAACCAAGCGCGCTACGCGCAAGCAAGAGCGTACGGTTATCCACGACATCCGGAAAACCGCGGAAGGTCTCGTCGAAGAGTCCGAGTATAAGGCCAAGCTGGACGGCGCCTTCACCTACGATGTAGTCATCCACAAAACGAACGGCAAGCAAACACTGAGGGGCCACCTAATAAGAGATGCCGCCTCGGGTTCGTCTATCGAACTCGCTACCCGCCTCGCGGATCCGCAAGGGGAGGTTACGCTGTCGGAACTTGTGCTCAAGCCGGGCAACACGCTCATGCAAGCGTTGCCGTTTATCATGCGCGCCCGCGATATTCCCGCGGCGCTCAAGGAACGCCTGGCCGGCTACCTTCAGCAGTAGCAGTAACGCACGCTCAGCGATCGTGGGACTACTAGGCCCCACCAACCGCACTGCGCTGGTAAACTTGACCTCTTACGTGAGCACGGCAAGCCGGCGCTTGTGGGCGGCGATTTGTTCGCGGCCCGAGAGCACGCGGGCGCGCGGACCCGTCGGCGTGGTGCCGTGTTTTAGGAACGCCTGCTTGTACGCCGCAAACGTGCCCCCATTTCGATAGGCGTCGAGCACGGCGAGGCCGGCGGTGTGGTCGCCCTGCGCCAACATATATTCGACCCACGCCCATTTTGCCGACGTCGATCGAATCTCGACTTGCTCGGTGAGGCCCGCGGCGCGGATGCCGTTTTGCAAGCGCGCCAGCCTCGCAGTGACGACGTCGATGCCCGCGAAGTCGGTGCCGTCGAGCGGCGTATTTCGCTTGGCGACGAACGGCGCGATGCCATAGGCGATCGACGCATGTGCCGCGGCGAGCTCGGCGGAAAAGCGCACCAGCTCGTCGATATCGTCGTCGGTCTCCTCGGGCACGCCAACCATCATGTAGATCTTGGTGGTCTTGAGCCGGTGTTCCGCGGCATAGCGCGCGCTGCTCAGCAAATGCGCCTCCTTGGTCGAACGCTCGATGACGCGTCGCATGCGCTCGCTCGCGCCGTCGGCGGCCACGGTGAGCGTGCGATAGCCGCCTTTGGCGAGATAGCCGACGAATTCGCTGGTGAGCTTGTCAGCGCGTAGGCTCGAGATGCCAATTTCGCGATCGCCGCCGCGCACCACGCCGGCGACAATTTCCATAATGTCGGGATGGTCGGTCACCGCGGCGCCGACCAAGCCGACGCGTTTTGCATCGGCGGGAATCGCGTCCAAGATCGTCGCGACGTCCACCGCGCGCATGCCGCCGTTGGTGGTGCGTCGCATAACGCAATAGGTGCAGCCGCGTGAACAACCGCGCGCCGCCTCGGTAAGAAACATATTCGATAGCTCGGCATGTGGCGTCATGATCACCGAGCGCGCCGGTAACAAAGCGTCGGCAACCTGCGCCACGGCGGGGATGGTCTCGCCGTGCACCGACGGCACATAAACGCCCGGCAGCTTGGCAACCTCCGGGATGAACTTGCTGCGGGCAAAGGACGACGCGCTGGCAAGCTCGAGCACGGTGGCGATGAGCTCTTCGCCTTCGCCCATGATGATGGCATCGGCAAAATGCTGCAGCGGGGCAGGGTTGGAAAACGTTAACGGCCCACCGCAAATAATAAGCGGATGGCGGTCGTCGCGGTCATTTGCGAGCAGCGGCACGCGGGCGCGCTCCATGCATTCGAGCATGCCGGCGATTTCCAGCTCGTAGGCCACCGAAAACGCGAGCACCGGATACGAGCCAACGTCGTCGCCACGCTCTAGCGTAGCAAACGGCGCATCCATCGCCACGCGGTCGGCAGGTGGCGGCAACATCGCGCGATCCGCGGCCCACTGCGGCATGTCGTGGATGCGCTTGTAGATAACCTGATAACCCAGCGACGACATCGCGGCGTTGTAGGGGCTTGGATACACCAACGCGACGCGATACGGCGCCTCCTTAAACAGCGTGCCGCGCTCGTCCGCCAGCAGCGCCGCGGTGCGATCGTCGCCATGGCGATTGGCGCGTTGCGAGCGGCGTTTGGCGAGGGAGGCAGACATGGTAAATGGGCGTCAGCGTCGTTCTAGACCGCCTGCGCCCGCCGGGCAACCATAAAACAGTCACTTGCACCTCGCCGTAGCTCGGCCCCGGCTTATCGAACTGCCGCCGGTGCGCATTGCGCCCCAGGCCACGCTTGTCGTCACCGCGCATTGCCCGGACAATATTTAGATGGGGACCTTGGCCTTTCGCGTTTCGGTGCTGCAGCCGCAGGCGCATACCGCGCAACTAGAACTCGATATTCCTGCGAGCGTCGCGCCCGGCGACACTGTCGACGTCGCGATGCCCGCGTGGTGCCCGGGGTCGTATCTGGTTCGCGATTATGCGCGCTGGGTGCGTGACCTTGTCGCCGTGGACAGTACGGGCGCGTCGCTGCCCATCACCAAGCTCGACAAGCAAACCTGGCGCATTGCGCGCGGTGCCGGCACCACCACCGTGCGCTACACCGTTTACGGCCACGATCTAACCGTGCGCACCAATCACATCGACGTCACGCATGCGTTTTTGCACGGACCCGCGACGTTTCTCTACGTCCCCGCTGCCCGCGAGGCCGCGGTCACCGTCGCCGTGACCTGCGACGTCGCGTGGAGCCTGGTCGTTGGCCAGCCGGTGCGCGGCGAGCGCGGCCAATTTGCCTTTGACGCCGCCAACATCGACGAACTCTACGACGCGCCGCTGCACCTGGGTCAGCAAACCATCCACGAATTCTATGTCGATGGCGTTACGTTTGATTTGGCGCTATGGGGCGAGGTGCCCGCCCGCGGTACCTACGACGTCGCGACGCTGTGCCGCGACTTGCAGGCCATTTTGCACGCGCACGGTAAGCGCTTCGGAGGCTTTCCCTTTACGCGTTACGCCTTTGTCGTGATGTTCGTTGCCGACGGCTACGGCGGCCTCGAACACCGCAATTCGTCGATCAATATTTACGGCGCGAATGCCTTCTCGGCGCGCAAGCCCTACGAAGGGTTGCTCGAGCTGCTGTCGCACGAGTTTTTCCACGCTTACAACGGCAAGCGCATCGCGCCGGCGGCGTTGCTACATTTTGACTACACCAAGGAGGCGTACACCAAATGCCTATGGGTGATGGAGGGCATTACCAGCCACTACGATCGGTGGAGCCTGCTGGAGGCTAAGACTATTTCCGCGGGCAGCTATTTCGAAAAAGTGCTCGACGATTGGACGCGCCTGTTGCACACGCCGGGGCGCGCGCAGCAGAGCCTTGAGCAGTCGTCGTTTGACGCGTGGATCAAGCTTTATAAGCCCGACGAGTCTAACGTCAACACCACGGTCAGCTACTACTTAAAGGGCGGCCTGGTGATGTTTGCGCTCGATTTGCACGTGCGCCTGGAAACCAACGGGGCCAAATCGCTCGATGACATCATGCGAGCGCTATGGCTGCGCTATGGGCAAACGGGCACGCCGCATCCCGAGGAGTTGGCGCCGTTGTTTTCGGAGGTGTCCGGACTGGATCTGGAGCCATTTTTTGCCCGCTATGTGCGCGGCACCCAAGATCCGCCTCTCGGCGAGCTGCTTGCACGCGTCGGCCTCGCGCTTGTCGCGACGCGCTCAGAAAATGGCGACGCCGGGCCCGCGGTTTGGCTTGGCGTCACCGGCAGCGGCCGCATCGGCACCGTGCTCGACGACACGCCCGCGGCGCGCGCTGGCCTTTCGCCTGGCGATGAATGGGTGGCGCTCGATGGCGTGCGCGCCCAGGCCGACGCCGACGTGCGCGCGCAGCTCATGGGCCGCCAACCGGGCGACATAGTAACGGCCACGGTGTTTCGCCGCGGCCGGCTTCATCAAGTGCCCGTCACGCTCGCCGCCGCGCCGATGAACAAGCACCAAATCTGCGTCGTCGACGCGCCAAGCGATGCGGCGCGGGCGGCCTACAAGGCGTGGATCGGCGAGGAGCTGGGGAAAGGCGCGATCGCGACCGTGTCGATTACGGCGCGGATGCTATAGTTCGCGCATGAAGCTGCGATCTAACCATTTGACCATCGGGCTCCTCGTGGCGGGCGCTGGCGTCGCCTCGGTATCCTGCAAAGATAAAGAAGCCAAGACTGGCCTGCCGCCGGCGACGCAGTGGCAAGCGCCCGCGGCGGGCGCCGCCATCGGCGGCATGCCGGCCGGTGATCCGCACGCCGGCATTCCTGGCGCGCCAAGCTTGTCCGGCGGGGGCGCGGGAGGCGTTGACGTCGGCGCCCTCGGCATGCCGCCGCCCGACCCAAACCGCGCCATCGACGCCACCAAATATGTGCGCGGCACGCTATCACTTAGCGCGGCGCTTAAAGACGCGGTGCCGCCCGGCGCGGTGATTTTTCTCTCGCTTCGCGCCGCCGATGCCAACGGGCAGGCCGTCGCCGGGCCGCCGATTGCGGTCGACCGCCTGACGATCGACTCGTGGCCTATCGATTTCGATCTCAACGAAGCCAAGGCCATGGTCGCGGGCACGCATTTCCCTGCGCGCGTCGTGGTGCAAGCGCGCGTCGACAACGACAGCGACGCCATCAGCAAGAACCCCGGCGACCTCGTCGGGCAGGCGGTCGTCGACGTGCCGTCGACCGACGTCAAGCTGGTGTTTTCCACCAAGCTCTAACGCCTGCTAAACATACCTAGAGCGAGCCAACGACGACATCGCTAATGGGGGCATACACTTGCGCGACCCCGATAACGCATAGGGTGCGCCAGTAGCTCGCCGTGATCGTAGCGAGCATCTGGGTCGGGGCAGCTTCGAGGGCAAATGCGCTCGCCAAAGCGACCTGACCATTCCACCAATTGTCGGCGTGATCGACGGCGTAGCCACCATATGGCTCGGAAACGCAGTCAATGCGTTGGTCATTGATATAGAAAAGGCCATCCGCGCCACGCGTAGCCATGCCGTGCCCGACATTGACGTTGGGGTTGGCAGCGACTTCCTCGAACGCCTTCGCGCCGTCAGCTATCATGGCTCGGTAGGCATTGGTGAGCACGACCGATGGTTTCGCGACCGCAAGCTCTTCGTCTGTGGTCGATAGGCCATTGGCGACGACAACATCAAAGATGATCGAGGCATCGCCGATTCGCTGCAAAATCTCCGCGGCGTATGGCGCCATCTCGGGGCTCAGCGCGACGTCGCCGACCAGGCACGATTTGCCGCGTCCGCTCGCGGGACAATCGAAGTCGCCAAACGCATGCAACGTGACCTGGTTCGTGGCGGCATCGGCCCGTAGCCATCCGCGAATTGCGCCAGCCTTGTCGAGGCTGCCTTCGTAAACGGAAAAGCCACCGGGCAGTGCGTCGCCTGACTCCGCGTCGGGCGACATACATCCTAAGGCGGAGGGCACTAAGGCCGCGAGACATAGGGAGGTAAAACCGATGTTTGATAACTTCTTCATGGCTGGGCCTATTGCAAGGCGGCGGCCAACTTCGGGGCTGCGAGCGCGCAGCTAAGGAACAGCTAGTTAGCCTTAGCGCGACGCAAACATGTATGACTTGTGATCGAGAGCGTCGGATGGCCGACAATTGCGCTGGAGCCAAGTGGCAACAGCTGCTGGCAACGCTGGCAACTGCAGTGAGCACCGCAACTGCGCTCAAATGTTAAGAATTTTACTATCGAGCGCGCTCCGGCCTGGCGTTATTTCATATCAAGCACGCGCGGGCGTCTGGGTTAGGCCGGCTTGCGCGCGAAAACGTAGCTGTGATAGCCGTCCCACGGCAGGATGCGCAGCTCAATGTCGATAAAGCCGAGACCCTCGAGAAACTTTGCCGTCTCGGTAAACTCGAAGTAACGATACTTGTCGATTTTCCACGGCAGCTTATGCACGCCCATCGCCATTAGGCCGCGGGTAAACGTGAGCACCACCTCTTTGGCCGATTCTTTCGCCCCGCGAAAGATCAGCTCGCGCAGGCTGCCGGTTGTGCCGTGGGCGCCGATGACCGGGATGTGGACCAGCATCACGCCGCCCGCGTTTAGGACGCGGAACATTTCCCGAAAATAGGCATCGCTAACTGCTTTTTCTTGGATGTGCTGCAAGACATGTGTCGTGATGGCCAGGTCACACGAGGCGGCGGGCAAGGGGATGACGGGCTCGCTTACCAAATGAAAACTGCATTTGTGCGCACACGGCAAGGTGGCCGCGCGCTGCAATCGATCCTCGGAAACATCGAGGCTATGGACGTGGGTCATGTGCTGCGCTAGCGCGTTGGTGAGGCGCCCGCCACCACAGCCAATTTCCACACAGACGCCTTCGCGCTCAAAGCCGTATTGCCGCAGGTGCTCGCGCAGCATGGCCCATTCGCGCAGGCCCAATTCGAGTTCGTTGGAAGCGCCGTAGTTCAGCCTGCCGTAGGCTTGCCACTCGATATTTGATTTTGGCGTCTGCATTGGTTCACTCATGGCTCAGCCCAGTGTCATAGCACGGTGCCGCGATGAAAACGAGCCGGCTTGCGAACCTTACCCATTTCGACCTACTGTTTGACCTTCCATGAGCGAGCTATTCATTTGGTTTCCAACCGCGAGAATCAGCGCCAAGGGCATGCCCAATATACTGGAACATTTTTTAGTTGAAAAATTCGATCCCAGCAAAGACCTCGAAGGCATGGCCTACGATTGGATGGACTATGACTTTATAAAAAGCGGGTTTCCACCCAAGTCGGCGAAGGACAGACTGCCTTCGCGGTTGATTTATGTCGTCAAGAAACACCGAAAGTTGAGTTTTGATTGTTTAAGCTTCAACAGCGACATCCTGGTGGTTTCCGATTTGTTTTTACAGTTCTTAGATGGCAACGGTTTCAAATCTGCTTATGAAAGCGCCCGGCTTAAGGTGGTCTCCGACAAGGGCGCGGAACTTCTCGGAGTGAAGGCTTACTATGCAGTAAGGATCGGAAAATTCGATGATGCGCTCTTCAATTTTCCCACGAAGGGGAGACGCAGAGTTAAGTCACTTGATAAGAACAGCCATGCTTACTTGTACTCAAATCTCGCGCTTAAGGCGCCAGGGAAGGAGCTGTTTGCTTTGAGTGAATTTTGCTACAAGGGGTACTTCATATTCACCGAACAAAAGTCGAAGGAAATTGCACGCCTGTTTTATAAGCCCGAAATCTACCCCATAAATGAGTTCCCCTCGGTTTACAAAGCGGAGTTCGAATTTGATTGGTAGACCGTGGGTTGTCAGCATGGGTCGGTAGCCTTTAGGACGTGGGGCAGCATGCTGTCCAAATTGACTGCAAGGAGCGGGAGATGATTGACGCAAACCAAGAAACCGCAGCCACGATTGAGCAATGCGCCCACCGCGCGCATGCGGGCACCATGTCGTTTGGTGAGGTCGTGCAAACCTTAGCGGCACGCGGCGTTGAGGCCTACTATGCGGACTATCGCGGTAAGGCGACGACGTACTATTTGGCGACCGGCCAAGTGGTCCGCGTAACGCTGCCCGCTCCCGCGGTGCCTGTTGCAGAAGCGTTCGATGCCGCGAGCGTGCAGGCTGCGATTCGGGGCGCCCAAAGCGGAGAGGTCAAGTACCCCGAGTTTGTGGAGCGCACGATGCACGCGGGCTGCATGGGCTACATGGTGTGGATCGCGGGCCGGCATGTGCAATATTTTGGCAGGCGCGGTGAGGCGCACGTTGAGCATTTCCCGAGCAAGTAAACGTACGCGATGCCCGGTCTGTCTTGGCGCGCGCAGGACCTATTTAGCCGGGGCGTCGAGCAGCTGCTTTAGCGTCGCGGTGGCCGCGCGTGCCGCGACGGACCTGCCTGTGCGCTCCAGATAGCGAAAGGCGGTTTCGAGGAAGGGCCGATGGTGCTCGACCATGAGCGCCTCCGATTTGAGGTAGCCCGTATTGACCACTGTATTTTTTACGGGGCTATTTTTGTCCCCGGCTTGGTAGATGTAGATTGTCAATTGCACCCCAGACGAAAACACAGAGCGGAGAGGCTCTAGCACGAACGTGCTGCGGGACGTGCCGTTGTCTTCGACTCTGGCGGCAAAGAGTTCGCCTTGGGTTTCCTCGGGTGAGCCAGCCGCGCCGATACTTGTTCTCAATGATACGCTGGTTTCGCTGAGGCTTTTGATACGACCGCTTGGCGTTACAATCGCGTCGGTCTCGCGGTGGAAGATGCGCGTTCGGATGTGATAGCCCGCATCGCTGCTATCGTTGGTTTTCAGCAAGTCGGTATACCTGGTGCTCCGCGTGAGGCGCCCGAGCTTCCCGGTTGGTTTGTCGGCCCGCCAAACGGTGCTGTCCTTTGATTCTGCGTAACCAGGACGCAAGGTATGGCTCGACGTTATGCCGCCTGTTCCATCTTCGGATGCCCAAATATCTGACTCGATGCCGCGTGCGTCAGGCGCGGTGGTGAGGTTCGCCGTTAGGCTACTATCGACCGAGACGCGTCCGGTCTCCTTGGCGACTTTGAGTTGAGTCAGGGCGCTCTTGCGCTCGCGGCGCGCGCGTGCGATGGCGGCCTTGGACGCATCTCCTTTGCGCTGGGGCGCGCTTTGCACCGTTTTAGCCGGGTGCGCGGCGGTGTTCGACGCAAAACCAGCCTCAATTGAGGACGCCGAAACGGCGGTGCTTGCGAGCACGCAAATGAGTGAGAACGCCGTACGTGGGCGCGGGAATGCCATGGGTGCATGATGTGCAAGACATAGGCCATCCGCATATCTATGTGGAAACTGGCGGACTCGATGTCTCTTCAGCGAGGTTAAGGGGCCAACAAGCCCCAACGCGGAATCGGGGCTTACCTTGAGCTTCTATTCGCCCAATGCGCGCTCGGTCGCGCTGGTCAAACGATGCGGCTTCATCAAAGAAGGCTATTCGCCCAAATATCTCAAGATCAACGATGAATGGCAGGACCACGAGCGGTGGGCGATTCATCGCGAGATTTGGCGGCCTTAGACCGCCGGCAGATGAACCTCTACGACGGCCGCCGCATCGGCCACGGCGCTCGGATCGGTCAAATAGCGCTCAAACCCAGGCAGCCCCTTGTTGGGTCTAAACTGCTTGGCATTTTGATGCATCATCGCCGCGGCCCATGCCGACGCGAGATGGCGATACACGCCGGTGTGAACGATCTTGTAGGAGCGCGGCACATCGAGCGTGCCGCTCGTGAACTCGGGCGGCAGCGACGCGGGCACCGACGCGACTGGGATGGCCGCCGTGTAATCTGTCTCCTGCGCGACGATGTGGAACTTGTGATAGATGGTCAGGGGCGCGCCAGCCGCCGCAACGTCATGCGCCTTCATCCAGGTCGCGAGGCTTTCAAACTGCGCGCTAATAGCCGGCCCGATCGCCGCGATGGGCGAGCGCGCCGTGATGCCAATATACGGCGTGCGCAGGCCCTCGCCGACGCCGGCAAAGGCGAGCTTGGAGGGCACGGAGCCGGCCTCAATGTAGTCTTTCATGCGCGCCAAGCCGCGGCGAAAATCTGCGCCGACAAAGGCCGCCAACATCTTCTTTAAAAAGAACATAAAAAACGGCAGCGAGCCCTCCATGCGCCACGTGACCCTTGTGCCCTCTGGCACCGTCTCAAAATGAAAGGATGATTTATTGTGAGACTTAAACGGTTTTAGGAAGGTTAGGTTGTAGTCAAGGCCGTCGTCGCGCTGCGCGGCCAACTCCATGCGGCCGCTGCCCATGATCTTGCCCTCCCAGCCGTAGCTGGCGCCGTCGGTGTCATAGGTCATCGCGCAATCTGGCTCGGCCACTACCCACGGCGACCACGGCCCCCACTGCTTGGCATCTAAGATGGTGGCGCGAACCTTGGCGAGCGGGGCGGCAATAACAATAGTTTCGGACACGTGGAAGACCGGCATGGCGCGACGCTATCACGCGGGTGGCGCCGCCGCCAACGCGCGGAGGCTGGCGGGCATTCGTTTCAGGCGACGTCGCTGCGCCAGCCGCCGAGGCTGCCGCAGCTGGGGTATTGAGACCTCGCCTGGTCATCTCGGGGACGGGGTCCTGGGCACGCTACCGCGGGCGCACGCCTCGCGTCGGGGTGTGCGCCTGGGGTACGGCTGGCACCTGGCTTGCAAATGTTATCTCCTATGAGGCTAGGGCTGTGTTTGGCGTTTTCGATCTTGGCGTCGTGCTTGGACATCCAAGAGGACGCCGGGCCCGTTCTTGATAGCGACGCCTATGGCTCAGATGACGAAGCCAAAAGTGCCAGCGTCCCGCGCGTGCTGTGCGTCGATGCCGCAACCCCCGATGCCGCCGCGCGCAATGAGGCGTGCAAGATCTCCACGACCTTGGGCCGCGCCGTGCGCAAGTTCGTGACCGCCAATCCACGGCTCTATGAGCTCGCCGCCGGCCACCGCGATTTCTCGACTACCGAAGGCTTCAATGAGCACGTCTACGAAACAGATTTGCCGTTTCGCGCCAGCGAGTTCATTGAGGCCCTCGCGACGATGTCGCCCGAAGCCCTTTGGGCGAGCAGCAGCGAGTATCGCCTCGGCTTTAATCGGCAGACCGGCGTCTTGTCGCAGCCGGGCGAGGCACCCCCGCGCATTGCGACGGGCATGGTGTTTGTTTTGCGGCTGCGGATCGCGCCGCTCATCTACCTCCCCGTAGCCTTCGAAATCGTCGAGATGGACGCCGCTGCGGGTCGGTTCGCGTTTTCCTACGTCACCCAGAATAAGACCCAGGGCATTCAACGCGTCACGGTTTCCGATCGAGGCGCCGGCGCACACATAAAACACGAGACTCGCTTTAAGAGCGATTCGGAATTCCGCGACGATTATTTTTACGTGCCCTTTCACGAGAAACTGGTCCGCGAGTTCTACGAGGCGGTGGCCGCTTACCTTATTGAGTACCCGTAGCTAAGCCGCGACTTAGGGTTCGGTGCGAGGAAGCCGGGCGTCGTCCCAGTTGCCAAATTGCGCGTTTTGCTTGGTCTTGGCGACAAAGTTGGCGAGCCGCTTCTCCCACTCGCGTGGGTCGCGCGTGCGCATCTCTTCAATATAGCCAAGCCGCACACGCTGGTATTGGCTTGGAAAGGCGAGGAAGTTCGTCCACGCGCCTGGCTCGGCCATGAGCCGTTCGCGAATGTCATCTGGCACGCTGACCTCTGCCGCCTGGCTTAGATCAGGCAAGGTTTGGCGCCCCGCGTCGCTCATGAGGCCTGCGGCGATCATGCGGCGCGCACGCGCCTTATTGAGCTCGGTCCAATGGCTGCGCACCTTGCGCGGCGTAAAGCGTTGCGCGGTTGCATCGTCGTGGCGCTTGGCGGTGCTATCGATCCAGCCAAAGCAAATCGCCTCTTCAACGGCATCGAGGTACGTGATGGTGTCAGGCCTGCCGGGCCGCAAGAGCAACCAGATCGCTCGCGCCGACGCGTGGTTGGCCGCAAGCCACGCGCGCCACGCTCGTCGCGTGTTGGGATCTAAGGTTTCCGTGATCTCCATCGGCACGCGGTAGAGAGTCTAGCCAATAATCTTCGACTGCCAATCCAATTAGGCGGTCGTGATGGCGGCGGCATAGGTCAGGGGTGCAGGCCGCCGCGAGAAATAGGATGCGCGCTGTGCTGGTGCTGGTAGGCTATCCATGTGAAGACCATCGCCCAGTTTAGCCACATCACCGACGCGCACTACATGTTCTTGTTATCGCGCCTCGAGGAGGCGGGCATCGCGGTGCACCGGCAAAATGAGCACATCATCGGCCTTGTGCCACACATTCAGATCGCCATCGGCGGGGTTCAAGTTGTGGTGAGCGACGAGGACGCGCAGGCCGCACTTGAAATCTGGCAAGAGGTCAGGCAAGAAGTCGCCGCGCACTTCGACGACGCCGACTTAGAAGCGCAGGCGCTCGCCGCGCATGATGATAATGTTTAGGCGTGCGGGGCGCCTTGGCCAAGGGGGCCGGAGCCCCATGACCGGTTGAACGGGCAAGCCGCATCGCTGCGGAACGCTAATCATCTGCCAGCGCGTACTGATTCCAAGATTGCATAAACTCGGACACCGTTTGGGTGTGGCTGGTGCCATGCGGGTTGTACAGCGACACGATGCTCTTGGTTCGATCGGGCGCGCCGTACGCATCGGCAACCCAATGCGTTCCCAGGATTGCATAGGCATGACGTGTGTAGAATTTATCTTTTCGATCGTCTGCGAATCCTGGGCTGCGCCATACCGCTATGACTCGGTTTTGCTTCAGCATCGCAAGCGTTGGCTGCCCCTGGTGTTCGCGGGCTTCGAGGCCGAGGTGTCTCCCCGCCACCGATGAGAGGTCGGACTCCATTTTTTTGTACGCGCTATCGTTGCCCGAAATGAATGCTTTGGCGCCGAGGATAAAGCGATGAGCAAGGCCTATGTTCTCATCATGTTCAGCCTTGCCATGCTCCTCGATGAATCGCGCATACGCTTTCTCAACAAGCGCGGGCCAGGCGCCGAACACCCGTTTTGTCGCGAATCAGCCGCGCACGCGTGCGTCATCAACGGCCGCGGGGCAGCAAAGCGGCGCGCGGCGTGGTGCAGGCGGGCGTCGACAACCACAGCGACGCCATCAGCAAAAATCCCCGGCGACCTAGTTGGGCAGGCCGTCGTCGACGTGCCGTCAACCGACGTCATGCTGGTGTGTAACACCAAGCTCTAACCGCTGGTTTCGCTACAGCGAGCCGATGACCACGTCGCTAATTGGCGAATAAACTTGATCAGGGCTAATTACGCACCTGCCTATCCAATAAGAAGGGGTGAATGTGGCAAGGATCTCGGTAGGGGCCGTTTCGAGGGCAAATGCACCTGCCAGCACCCGCTGTGCTCTCTCCCAGTCTCCATAGTCATCGATGATGTAACCGTTGCGCGGCGTACCCTCGCACTTAACCCGGCTGCCATTGATGAAGAAATGATCATCTGTGCCTCGCGAGGCTACCCCGTGCGCGATCCAAACATCAGGTTGCCCCAGCCATTGCTCGAGCTTTGGTGCCCCGCCGGCGAACATGCCTCGGTACGCATTGGTAATTACAATCGATGGCCTCTCGAAGTTGAGCACCCCTTCGGAGGTTGACACGCCGCTCGACACCACCACGTCCAATACGATCGAGTCGTCACCGATGCGTTGCACGATCTCGGCTGCGTATGGCTGCATCTCCTCGCTGAGCGCAACCTTGCCAAGGCGACACGACGTACCACGCGAAGCCCCCGGACAATCAAAGGCGCTAAACGCGTAAAGCGTAAAGTCGTTGGTTAACGCATCGGCACGCAGCCAGCCGCGAATTGCCGCTGATTTATCGACGCTGCCTTCGTAAATGGAAAAGCCGTCGGGCAGCTCATCGCCCGACCCGGCATCGGGGGCCAGGCATCCCAATGCGGTTGGCGCCACGGCAGCGAGACATAGAGAGGCTAAACGAATGGTTAGGGCTTTCTTCATGGCAGGACCTAAGTGCAAGGCGCATGCCAATGCAGTCGCGGCGAGCGCGCGGCTAAGGTTTAGCTAGTTAGCCTTAGTTAAACGAAAACATGTAATACTTATAAGCAGATGAGCCCCCTTTGACGCGCGACCTGGGGCCAAGCGACACCGCCCGCCCACTGGCCTGGCTACGGCGGTGGCGCGCCTCGTCCCCGGTTGCCTCTGGCCGCTGCTAGGCTAATGGCGTGAAGACCATTGCCCAGTTTAGCCACATCACCGACGCGCATTACATGTTCTTGTTGTCGCGGCTCGAAGAGGCGGGCATCGCGGTGCACCGCCAAAATGAGCATATCATTGGCCTGCTGCCGCACATCCAGATCGCCATCGGCGGGGTTCAAGTTGTGGTGAGCGACGAGGACGCGCAGTCCGCGCTTGAGATCTGGCAAGAGGTCAAGCAAGAAGTCGCCGCGGACTTCGACGACGCCGACTTAGAAGCGAAGGCGCTCGCCGCGCATGACGACAACGTCTAGGGCCGCGGGCTTGCATTGGCACGAACGGGCTAGCCCGCGACGCCCGCCAGGTGCGCGGTCTCGTTGAGGCTCTTGATCCAAAAACGCTGCCGTCCGGTGGCGGACTCGGTGACGTGTTCAATCGTCGTAATCGACGCATTGTCGACGAGCGCGAAAAACGGCGTGTGGTCGGTGGGCGCGCCGGCGCCGACAACGTGGCAAAGCGCGTTGAAGATGGCAATGCCGTGGCTTACCACCACGACGCGCTGCCCTCGGTGGTTCGCGATGATCTGCGCCAGGCCCTCGCCGATGCGGGCGAAGATTGCGGTCGTGATCTCGCCGCCCGGCGGCACGCAAAAATGCCGGTCGGCCATGAACGCTTCCCACAGAGTCGGATGCTGATCCTTAGCCTCGTCAAAGCGTAGACCATCAAATATGCCAACGCTGCGCTCGCGCCAAAGTGGCGTGGCCGTTGCTGCCAGCCCCGTGGCCTGTGCAATCGCCTCAGCGGTTTGCGCGGCGCGCACGACGTCGCTGGTGATCAGCGCGCTGGCGCCCACGCCCGCCAAGCGTGCCGCGACGGCGGCGGCTTGCGCCCGGCCGCGCTCGGTGAGCGGCGACGGGCTGTGCCCGCCAAAGCGGCTTTCGCGATTGGAATCGGCTTCGCCGTGACGCACCAGAAACAGCGTGGTTGCGACGCGATCGGCAGAACTCGCCATGGCCTCGTGGTATACCCGCCGGCGTTATGCCCGACTACTCAAAGTTGCACGATATGCTCAGCCATCGCATCCGCATCGACTACGACACCGGTGCGCACGTGAGTGGCTATCTCGCCAGCTGCCAACCGGCCAAAGGCCAGGTCGAATTTGTCGTGCTCAAGCACGTCGAGATGGTTGACTCCAAAGGCCAGACCGTCGGCCAGGTCGACGAGCTTACGCTGTCCCCCAACGTCACCGTCGGCCTTGCGACCGACGAAGGTCCGCGCGGACGCTAAGCTGGCAATGATTTGGCGCTGGTCGCTCGCCCTGCTGCTCGGTCTGGTTGTTGCCTGTAGCGGTCCGACGCCGCCAGTACGCGTCGTCATCGCTGGTCCCGTGCCACCTGGCATGCCGCACCCACAGGATCATGACGCCGCGCAGGGGTTGCTTGGCATCGTCGTCGACGGCGCGGGCGAGCCGGTCATTGCCGCCGAGGTGACCTTTACGTCAATCGACGGCGATCGCGCGCTTGTAGTTGCGAGCGATGACGAGGGCATGTTGCGCGGCGTGCTTGAGGCCGGTCGGTATCGCGTTGACGTGCGCGGGCCAGGCCTGCTCGCGGCCACGATCGCGGAGGTGGCATGGCCCGCCGATGCGCTGCGCATCATCGCCTCGCGCGCGGTCGGGTTAGCCGGCGTTGTGCTCGATGGGACAACGCCGGTGCGCGGCGCCCAGGTGAGGGCGGTGCGTGACGGCATTGAAGAATTTGCGGTGGTCGCCGATGCGGATGGCCACTTTGCGTTCGCTGGGCTCACGCAGGGTTCGTATCGCATCTACGCGTATGCGGGCGATCTAGTCGCGCGCTCGCGGTTGGTCGAGCATCGCGGCGGCGCGGCGCTGCAAGCCCTCACCTTGAGCGTCGAGCCTGCCTTCATTTTGGTAGGCTCGGTGCGCGATGCACAGACGCAGGTGGGTCTCGCAGCGCACGTGCTGATCACGGCAGTTGGGCACGATGAGCCCGCCCGCTTGGCCGTTGCAAATAGCGAGGGCCAGTTTCGTTTTGAAGGCGTGCCGCACGGGAGGTGGCAAATATCCGCGGCGGCAACAGCCTATCTCGCCAGCACGCCACAAGAGGTGGTGCAGGCGGCGGCCATGCGTGCGCCCGTTGCTTTGACGCTGCGCCGCGGTGAAACGCTCGAGGTGCGCGTGCTAGATCGTGCACAGCGGCCGGTGGCCGGCGCCACGGTATGGGTGCAGCGTGCGGGCGAGGGCGGTGCGGGCAGCATCGCCGCGATATCACGGACCAGCGGCGCAGGCTTGCAGTTACAGTCGCGTGCGGAGTTGGGCGTGACCAGTGGTCCAGTGCCGCTGATTCCTCGTGTGCCCGCTGCGTCGGCGGCAGCGCCTCTTGGCGCGGTCGCGCGACCTAGCCATGTTTACGTTGCGCAGGCCATGAACGACGGCGCCGACGGCCCAGCGCTCGACATGACCCACCAACGGCTAGTATTGCCCGATGCGCGCGGCGTGCAGGGCGAGGTAACCGATGCAGGCGGCGAGGTACGCCTCGTAGGTCTGGCGCCTGTTGCGTGGGAGATCGTGGCAACGCATGCCGATTATGTCGACAGTGTTCCGCATGCCATGACCTTGACCGACGCGGGCGCCGCGGCACCCCTGCGGCTTACGTTGCACCAAGGTGGATCGGTCGGGGGCCGCGTCACAGATGCGTCGCTGGCGCCCGTCGCCGGCGCGGTGGTGCGATGGCATCGCGGTGGTAGCGAACAGGGCGCTTCCGACGCCTTCGCGGTGACAAATGCGCGTGGTGAATTTTCCCTCACGCGCCTGCTGGGGCGAGGCACCCTGCTCGCATCCTCGCCCACTGCGGGGGACGCGGAGGTTGCGCTAGAGCTAGGTGAAGGCGATCACAAGCAACAAACGATTATCCTGCACCGGCTGCTCGGGCAATTGCGCGGCGAGGTCGTTGATGAAGCGGGCGCACCCGTAGCAGGCGCCCAGCTCGCCCTTGGCGCGACCGGCCGCACCGCCATTACGGGCGCCGGCGGGGCCTTCGAGCTGATGGCAATCGATCCAGGCGACCACGAGTTGCGCGTGACGCATCGCGATTTTTTGCCGCTTGAGCTCAAGGTCAGAGGCGATGCCGGCTTGCCGCAGCGCTTGGTGCTCCGCGCTGGCTCCACGCTGGTCGCGACCATCCTCGATCGCCACACCGGCGTACCGGTGCCGGGTGCGACCGCAACCCTTTCCATGCGCGACCTCACCATGCGCGCGTCGGCCGACGACGCCGGCGTGCTGCGGTTTCGCGCCGCGGCCGCGGGGCATTGGCGACTCGCGGTCGACGTGCCCGGCTACGTATCGATTCGGCGCGAGATCGTGCTTGATGCGGCGCTACACGAGTTGCGCATCGAATTTGAGCGCGGTGCGCTCGTCTCGGGCGTGGTGCGCGATCGATTTGGCGGGCGGCTCAGCCAAGCACGCGTGCGCGTGACGCGCCCCGCTGACGGCGTCGTGGCCGAGGCCATCACCACCAGCGAAGGCGCCTTCGTGGTGCGGGGTGCGCCGTCTGGCGAGGTGGTGGTTACGGCGGAGCTGGGAGGGCAGCAAACGTCCGAAAAACGGACACTTCGCCCGGCCGACGAACTCACCTCGCTTGAACTCACGGTCCGCTAATGGCGTAAGGCGCGCTATTTCTTATTCGACTTCAGGCGCTCGGCGTTGCGATCGATAATGAGCGTCGGCTCGACGTGGACCGGCGGCGCGCCCTCGACGGTTTTTTCGCGCTCTTGCTGCCGCGTCGCGCGCGGGATGGGCGCCGCTCCAGGGCCACCCGGTGGCGGTGCAACTTTCGTAGCCGGCGCATGTGATGCGGGTGGTGCCGGCGGCCGCGTTGGCGCGGCCTTGCGCGCCGGCACGGCTGGCGCGGCCACGGTCGGTGCGCCTGCCCCTGGAACGCGCGGGAGCGGCAGCACCGATGCGCCAAACGGCTCGGCGTCGATGGCGGTCTTGATGGCGTCGAATTTCATCGGCTCAGGCCGCGTCGGGGCGCGATCGATGTGTTCCGGAATCGCCGAGTCGACCGGCTTGGGCATCGTGTTGGGGTGGCGCGCAGCCGATCGCTGTGCGCTGACCGCCGCGGCGGTAGGCTGCCGCTTAGGTACAAATGGGACTTCCTCTACCGCGCCGCCTTGCGCGATGAGGTTTTCGCCGACGTCGTCGGAGACCTCTTCGGAGAGCACGAACTCCTCGAGCATGCGCAATTCGCGATCGATGTCGTCGGCAAACGTGCCGCGAATATAGTGCGCCAAGTGGCTGCGATTGTATCCCGGCACGTACTTGCGAAGGAACGCGCGGAGGTCGGCCTCAAGCTCGGCCGCGGTCTGATAACGTTCGCCGCGCACCCTGGTGAGGCACTTGTCGCAGATGGCTTCCAGCTCAGGCGGCACGGCCGGCGCCCCCTCTGAGATGGGCTGGTACTTCGCATCGCGCACCTTGAGCAAGAGGCCCATTTCACTGGAGGCGACAAACGGCGGCACCCGCGTCAGCATTTCGTAAATGACCGAACCGAGCGAAAAAATATCGCTGCGATGATCCAGCTTGCGTCCGAGCGCTTGCTCGGGGCTCATGTACTTTACCTTGCCCTTGATGACGCCGGTCTTGGTCTGCACCTTTGAGAGCGTGGCCTTGGCGATCCCAAAATCGCAGAGTTTTACGTCGCCGCTGTACGACAGCAAAATATTGGAAGGCGACACGTCGCGGTGAATGATGCGCAAGGGCTCGCCAGCCGCATCGACGGCGGCGTGGGCTGAGTGCAGCGCGGCGGCCGCCTCGGCCGCGATAAACGCGACGTGCTTGGGCGACATATAGGTCTTAGTCTGGCGGCAGCGCTCAAGCGTGGAGCGCAGGTCCTTGCCGTCGACGTGTTCCATCGCGATGAAGTACTCGTGGCCCGCGCGGGCAAACTCATAGACCCGCGCGATGTTGGGATGGCGCAGGCTGCTGGCGATGCTGGCCTCATCGATCATCATCTGGATGAAGTCGTTGTCCTCGGCAAGATGCGCCAGCACGCGCTTGATCGCGACGAAGTGGACCCGTCCCTTAGCGTCAAAGGTCTGCGCGCGATATATCTCCGCCATGCCGCCGTACGCCAAACGGTCGAGCAGGTGGTAGCGCCCTAGTTGTTGCGCTTTTTGCACGTAGCCCTCATGGTACGAGGATTCAGGCTAAGGGCCAAGGCGCATCCCGACCATTTGGCAACGGGCGCGGGGAGCGCTACACTATTTCCATGAAGCCCGTGAAGCAATGTTCGATGTGGTCTGGGCGCGCACTTGTCGGCGTTGCCGTCGTGTTGGGCGCCGCGTGTGCAAAGGCAGAGCAGGAGCCCGCCCCAGCGGCGCCGCAGGCCGCGGTGCAGGCGCCATCGACCATCGCCGTGCCGGGGGCGCCGGCCGCCGCCGCCACTGCGATGCCGGCCGCTGCGAACGCGGCACCGACCACGGATGCCTTGCCTACGGCGCTTCCGACAACCACGCCTCCGCACGCAGCCGCAGATCCCGCACTGGGCACGGCAACGCTCCCCAGCAGCGGCCTTGCGGTCGCTACGTCGGATCCGATGTTTACGATTTCCCTGACCAATCCGGGGCATGCGGCACCGGGTGCCACGGTCACCGCCAAGGTGACGGCCTTGCCCGGGAAGGGCTACAAGATCAACAAGGAATTCCCCGCAACGCTGCAGCTCGATCCAACCGCGGGCGTCGCATTTTCACCCGCGCGCATCGAGCGCAGCGCGGCCTTGGTGGATAACGATCACGAGCTGACGTTTGGTGTGCAAATGTCGGCAACCGCGAAAGGCGATTACGCGGTCAAGGGCCTGCTCAAGTTTGCGATGTGCGACGACGCCAACTGCATGCCGAAGAAGCAGGCGATCGCGCTAGACCTACATGTGAAATAGCGTAACGTTATCCTATGTCCAATAACGCGACCGGCGCATGGTTGCTGCAAGTTGGCAACTCCATGCGCGAGGAGTTCGCCGACACGCGCCGGGTGCTGACCTTTGCCGCGTATCTCGACCTGGCGTCGTCGCAGCCGACCCGCCACATCCGCGATGCCGCGCGCTATGTGCTCGACTGCTTGGACTACTTCGGCACGTATGAGGTGACGACGCCGCGCGGCAGCGAGACGCGCTACAAGCTCTTTGACGCGCCATGGGATGCCACCGGCGAGGAGCGCTTGGTGGGGCAGGAGGGTGTCGCCGCGGCGGTCTACCGCCTCATCGCCAGCAGCGTGCGTCAGGGTAACGTCAACAACGTCATCCTGCTGCATGGCCCCAATGGATCGGCGAAATCGACGTTGATTCGGACCATCGGCCGCGCCATGGAACACTACGCCACCTTGCCCGATGGCGCGATGTATCGCTTCTCGTGGGTGTTTCCCAAGACGAAGCTGGGCAAGTCGTCGATTGGGTTCGGCGGCGCGGCGGAGCTTGAATCGCTCGAGAGCTTTGCGCTGGCGAGCGATGATGAGGTGGACGCGCGGGTGGGCGATGAGCTGCGCGATCATCCGCTGCTCTTGCTGCCAACCGCGCAACGCCGGACGTTTATGGCCGAGGCCTTGGAGCGCGTCGGCCTCACCGGCACGCATCTGGTGCCCGATACGCTTGAGCACGGCGCGCTGTCGCCAAAGAATCGCGCCATCTTTGACGCGCTGCTCGCGAGCTATGGCGGCGACTACCTGAGGGTGCTGCGCCATGTGCGGGTCGAGCGCTTTTATATCGACGAGCGTTTTCGCCAGGGCTACGTCACCGTCGAGCCGCAAATGTCGGTCGATGCCAGCGAGCGCCAGGTCACCGCCGATCGCAGCCTCCGGCGCGCTGCCGGCGAGCCTGCAAACCTTGGCGCTGTTTGAATACGGCGGCGAGCTGGTCAACGCCAATCGCGGGCTGATTGAATACGACGACCTCCTCAAGCGCCCGCTTGAGTCCTACAAATACTTGCTCACGACCGTGGAGCGCGGCGCGGTAAGCCTGGCCAACTCGGCGTTGTCGCTCGACGTGCTTTATATGGCGAGCAGCAACGAGACGCATGTCGCCGCCTTCAAGGAGTATCCCGATTTCCAAAGCTTCCGCGGCCGCTTTGCCTTCGTGCGCGCGCCGTATTTGCTCTCGGTGTCGCTTGAACGCCAGCTCTACAAGCAACGCCTGCGCGAGGCCGCGGGCAGCCGGCATGTCGCGCCGCATACGGACTACGTCCTGGCGTTGTTTGCGGTGCTAACGCGCATGCGCAAGCCTCAGCTCGAGCACTATCCACAGGCGGCGCGCGAGCTCATCGGGACGCTGACCCCGCTGGCGAAGGCGGATCTCTACGCCGACGGTCGGGTGCCGGCTGGCGTCGCCGGCGAGGCAGCCAAGCGCTTGCGGCAACTCACGCGCGACCTCGTTGCCGAGTCTGACGAGTATCCGCATTACGAAGGCAAATACGGCGCGTCGCCGCGCGAGATGCTCGCCATCTTAATGGCCGCCGCAAGCTCGACGAAATTTTCCTATGTCTCGCCCTTTGTCGTGCTCGACGAGCTGGCGCAGCTCATCAAGCAGACGTCGCTGTATGAATACCTGCGGCTCGAACCCGATGGCGGCTTTCACGATCATGTCGCCATGTTGCAGGCCGTGCGCGATCGCCTGGCCGAATTGGTCGAGCGCGACGTGCAGGATGCGCTGGGGCTGGTGGCCGATGCGGAGCACGCCAAGATCTTCGAGCGTTACATGATGCAGGTGACGCATTGGGTGCGCGGCGAAAAGCTGCGCAATGCCAGCACGGGCAATATGGAGGCGCCCGATGTTCGGTTGATGGAAGGCGTTGAGGAGAGCCTGGGGCAGAGCTCCGCCGACGTGAAGCGGTTTCGCGAGGCGCTGGTGACCAAGGTGGGAGCGTGGTCGGTCGATCACCCTGGCCAACGGCCCAATTTCGAGGTCGTCTTCGCCGAAGAGCACGAACGGCTGCAGGCCGCTTACTACGGCAAGGTCCGCAGTAAAATTGCCACCGGCCTGGAGGCCTTGTTACAGTCGCTCGCTGGCCATGCCGCGCCTGAAATCTCGCAATCGCTGCAACGCCTCTACGACAAGGGCTACCATGAGGCGAGCGCGCGCGATTTGCTCGGTTTTTGCAGGCCGAGAGGTTTCGCGGGTAGCGCATGAGCCGGCGGCTTGCGGCGATCGCGGTGTGTGGCCTGTGGCTGGGCGCTGCGGGCGCGCGCGCGGACCAGCCCTGGTTGCCGTCGGTTGCCGCGGTGACGACGCAGCCCTCGTCGCTCGATCCGCTGGCCACCGATTTTGTTGTCTTTGGCGATGCGCGCACCAATCTCGACGTGGCGGCCCGGGTGATCGCGGCGCTGGTTGAGGAGGCGCCGGACTTTGTGGTTGCGACCGGCGACTATGTGAACGACGGCGGCAATGTCGAGGAATGGGTGGCCTTTCGCAAGCTCATTCAACCGTTGATGGGCAGCGCGCCGCTGTATGCCGCCATTGGCAACCACGACCGACAAGGGCGCGGACGCCGTGTCGAACATTTTCGCGATACCTTTAAACCCCACAAGGGGCCGCACGGCGAGCGCTACTACTTTGTCGACCGCGGCGCGTTGCGGCTCATCGTGCTTGACTCCAACACGTATGCCAATGCTGATCAAACCGAGTGGCTCACCAATACGTTGCACGCCGGCGCGAAGCTGAGGCAGCAGATGTTTGTGGTCATGCACCACCCGGTCTATTCCATCGCGCTGCACGGCGGGCATGCGGCGATTCGCGAACACTGGGCGCCGCTGTTTGAACACTACGGCGTCCAGGCGGTCTTTTCAGGCCATGATCATGTGTATGCGCGCGCGGAGGCCGGCGGCGTGCGCTATTTCGTTACCGGAGGCGCAGGCGCGCCGCTGTATGGCAAGTCGCGCAATCCTGATGACCTCGACGTCGCGGCGGTCAAACATCACGCGCGCGTGCACCACTACCTGCGGGTGCACGTGGTGCCGCAAATGATAGAGGTCACCGCGGTGAAGCTAGATGGATCGATCATCGAGAGCGTGCGCTGGGGCCTCGTCCCGCAGGGCGATGGCGCGGCGCGCGCTCGAACCACCATGAGCCTGCTGCGCGACCTTGGGGTCGGCGAGGGCAGTGTGACGACCGGGGCGGTCGGTGGAGCGTCGCCTGCACCGGGCTCAGCAGCGCGTGCGTCGCAAGGTCACCCCGCCGGCGCGTTGCCGTTGGCCGCGCGCCAGGCCGCGCCATCGCCGCTGTGGCTGCTTATCGGCCTCGCCGCGGTGCTGTTTGGCGCAATACGCCTCGGCCGCTGAGTGTGCGAGGCGACTTTATTCCGCGAGCAGCTGCTTGATCGCCGCGGCCGCCGCAGCTGGATCAAGTAACGAGACGGTCACCTGGCGTTTTTCGCGTAGATGCTTAACGGTTGCGGTGCCCGCGGCGAGTTCGTCATCGCCAAGCGTTAGCACCGCGGCGGCGCCAAGCTTGTCGGCGCGTTTGAACTGCGCCTTGGCCGAGGCCTGGCGCAATTCGGTTTCGATGCGTAGGCCAAGCGGGCGCAGCGCATGCGCGAGCACGATGGCTTGTTTGCGCGCGGCATCGCCGAGGCTGGCAATGAACAGGTCAAGCGTTGCCTCGCCGGGGGCGTCGGCCATGCACAAGATGGCACGCTCGACGCCAAAGGCAAAGCCCATGGCGGGCGTTGCCGGGCCGCCGAGGCTTTCGACCAGCGTGTTGTAGCGCCCGCCGCCGGCGACGGTGGATTGCGCGCCGAGCTCGGGATGGTAGCACTTCATCTCGAAGACGGTGCCGGTGTAATAGTCGAGGCCGCGCACCAAGGTCTCGTCGCGACGAAACGGAATCGCGAGCGCGGAAAGCAGCGCTGTCACTTCCTCAAAGTGCGCGTTCGAGGCATCCCCTAGCGACGCCGACAGCAATGGCGCCTCCGCAATGATCGGGCGACACGCCGGCACCTTGCAGTCCAGCACCCGCATCGGGTTGGTGTGCAGGCGCCGTTTGCAATCGCCGCAGAGCGCCTCAGCGCGCGGCGTGAGATAGGCGACCAGCTGCTCGCGGTAGACGGCGCGGTCCTCGCCGGTGCCGACGCTGTTGACCAAGACCTCGACATCGCGCAGGCCCGCGCGCGAAAACATTTGATGCAGCATCGCGATTTGCTCGGCGTCGATCGCCGCCTCGGCGATGCCATACACCTCGCAGCCGATCTGCCAAAACTGGCGATAACGCCCGGTCTGCATCCGCTCGTAGCGAAACATCGGGCCCTCATACCAAAGCCGCGTCACCGGCTCGTGGTGGTGCAGCGAATGTTCAATGTAGGCGCGCGCGCAGCCGGCTGTCATCTCGGGGCGCATGGTGAGGCTGCGCCCGCCGCGGTCGGCAAACGTGTACATTTCTTTTTCGACGATGTCGGTCGCCTCGCCGATGCCGCGGGCAAAGAGGTCGGTCGACTCGACGATCGGCGTGCGAATCTCGCCATAGCCATACGCCGCGAACGTCTCGCGACACACCGCCTCAAGACGATGCCACTTGCGAGTATCGCTTGGCAGCAGATCGTTCATGCCGCGTACGGACGTAATGGTCTCGGCCATGGGGCGCACGCTAGCACACGCCGGCTATTTCTGTAAGTGCGGGCCCAGGCGCTGACACAGCTCGGCATGTGACGCCGCCACCGCCGCGCGGTCGCGGCCTTCAATCGTAATGATGACGTGAAACGATGCCTCATCAAAACGCGGGTAGCTGCCAAACTGCAGGTGTGGGAATGCCGCGGCTACGGCGGTGAGGTCATCTGCGAGCGTCCCCTCATCGCAGCGAACGATGAGACGCTCGGTGCACATCGGCGCGCCGACGAGGGTGGGCGCCAGCGCCGCAAACTTTCGCCGAAATAGCGACGGCACGCCGGGCAAAATAAACACATTGCGAAACCGCATGACCGGCCAGCCAGGGTCGCCGTTGGTAAGCAGCGTCGTGCCGCTTGGCACCTCGGCCAGACGCAAATTGGCGGCTGCGAGGCGCTCGCCCCAATGCTGGCGGACGAGCTGCTCTAACGTGGGGTCGCGCACCACGTCGACGCCAAATGCCCGCGCGATCCCGGCCATGGTGACGTCGTCATGCGTCGGCCCAACCCCGCCAGAGGTGAAAACATAGGTGTGCTTGGCCGCCTCGGCGGCGACGGCATCGGCGATCTCACCGACGACATCCGGCAGCACGGTGATGCGGCGCAGGTCTACGCCTAGCGCGCGCAGCTCGGCGACGAGAAATGGGCCATTCTCATCGGCAAATTTTCCGCTGAGGATTTCATCACCAATAATGACCGCGCTCGCCGTCGACGCCACGTCGCCACTTTAGCACGCGGACGCCTGGGGCAATGGTTGCGCCACCCCGGTATTGCGCGCGCCTAGCGCCGCTGCTACTTAGAGGGCATGTCGTTTACTCTCATCGGCGGCCGCGTGCTCGATCCGGTGAGCGGCATGGATCAGGTGACGAATGTGTCGGTCGACGCGGACGGGCGCATTAGCGGAATCGGCGCGCAGCGCGCTGGAAAGTTGGTCGACGTCTCGGGGCAGTGGGTGCTGCCCGGCCTCGTCGATGTCGGAACCTATGCGGGTGAAGCCGGCGGTGATGGCTCAGATGGGCTTGCCGCAACCGCACAGGCCGCGCTGACAGGCGGGTTTGCAACGTTGATGCTCAGCCCATCGATGTCGGCAGGCGCGCCGCGCATTGATCATCCGTCGATGGTGCAAGCGCTGCGGTCGAGGGCGAGTGAGGTCCCGATTGCCATTAAGATCATCGCTGCCGCGACGCGCACGCGCGGCGACGGCCAGGTCGAGATTGCCGACATTGCGGGCATGGTGCGTGCGGGCGCGGTAGCGATTGGCAACGTGGGGCATCGCGAGCAGCCGATCGCCAACGCCGCCATCATGCGACGCGCCTTGGAGCACGCGAAGACCATTGGGGTAACAGCCATCGCCTCGCCGCTCGATGTCTCCTTACGCGAGGGCGGCGTTGCGACCGAGGGCGCGATTGCGACGCGCATGGGTTATCGCCCGGATCCGGCGGCTAGCGAACACGCCGCGCTGGCGCGCGATTTGGAAATTGCCGCGTTGGCGCAGACGCCGTTGCTATGTTTTGGCATCACGACGGCGCGGGCGGTCGAGCTGGTGCGCGCCGCCAAGGCGCGTGGCCTGCGCATCACGGCGGCGGCGCCCATGCACCACTTGCTGCTTGATGAGACGGCGCTGCTAACGGCGCCGTACGACACCAATTTCCGCCTAGACCCGCCGCTGCGCCGGCGCGATGATGTCGACGCGCTTATCGCGGGCGTCGCGAGCGGCGAGATCGACTGCGTCGCAACAGCGCATACGCCGCTGGGGCAGTTGGCCAAGGAGCCCGAGTTTGAAGATGCCGAGCCAGGGGCGCTTGGGCTGCAAACCTGCTTGGCGGCGTTGCTCGGCTTGGTGGCGGCGGGGCGCTTACCGTTGCTGCGCGCCATCGATGCGGTCACCGCTGCGCCCGCGCGCAGCTTGGGGCTTTCGTGCGGCACCCTGAAAATTGGGCAAGCCGCGGACCTCTGCCTCTTTGATCCCGCGGAACGCTGGGTTGTCGATGGCCAGGCCGTGGGTTCCTGGGCGAGCAACACGCCCTTGTGGGGCAAACAATTGACCGGTCGCGTAACGGCGACCATTGTCGGTGGTATCGCTCACTACGATCGACATAGTATGTTGAGCGCGCGATGAAACCGGCAGCCTTAGTCCTCGAAAATGGCGCGACGTTTAGCGGCGTCGGGTTTGGCGCGCCGGTAGAGGCCATTGGCGAGGTCGTGTTCAATACCTCAATCACGGGGTACCAAGAGATCGCCACGGACCCATCGTATTGCGGCCAGATGGTCGTCATGACGGCGAGCCACATTGGCAACGTCGGGCAAAATCGCCAAGATGATGAGGCGTCCCCGGCGTGCCGTGGCCTCATCGTGCGCGAGATTTCGCCATCGGTGTCCAATTGGCGATCCGAGGGCAGCCTCAGCGAGTTGCTCGCGAGCCATGGCATTCCTGGCCTGGCCGAAATCGACACCCGTCGGCTGACCCGCATCTTGCGCGACGAGGGCGCGATGCGCGGCGCCATCACCCCAGACCGCGATTTCGAGGCGGTGTTGGCCCGCGTGCGGCGCGCGCCGGTGATGACGGGCCTTGACTTAGTGCCGCAGGTTACCTGTGCGGCGCCCTATGCCTTTACCGAAGCGTCATGGACTGCGCCCGACCAGATGCGCGTACCACCATCTGCGGCGCCCCGTCCGCTACGTGTGGTGGCCACGATTTTGGCGTCAAGCGTTCCATCTTGCAGCAACTCGTCGGCGCTGGGTTTGTGGTTGAGGTCGTGCCCGCGACGACCACCGCCAGCGAGGTATTGCGGCGCCAGCCACACGGCGTTTTTCTTTCCAATGGGCCCGGCGACCCGGCGGCGGTTACCTATGCCATCGACGCCGTGCGCGAGCTGATGGCGGCCAAGACGCCGATCATGGGCATCTGCCTCGGTCACCAGATCTTGGCCTTGGCCCTTGGCGGCAAGACGTACAAATTGCCGTTTGGCCATCATGGCGGCAACCACCCGGTAATTGATCTTGCGAGCGGTCGCGTGCAGATCACCGCGCAGAATCACGGCTTTGCCGTTGATGCCACCACCTTGCCGCCGGGCTGCGTCGTCTCGCACAAGAGCCTCTACGACGGCACGGTCGAAGGCCTGGTCGCTAAGGATCAGTTGGCATTTAGCGTGCAGCACCATCCCGAGGCCAGCCCGGGACCGCACGATGCCGACGCGCTGTTTGCGTCGTTTCATCAATTCGTGCTCGAACGGCAATAGCACATGGACCTCGGTGACGACATACAAGTGCTGGCCGCGCAGCTCGCGGCGGCGCATGAATGGCTGCTCTCCACCACCAGTCCGATCGCCTCCGAGCCTGCGCGTCGCGCCAACTTTGAGTCGGCGCGCGGCAAGGTGTTTCAAGAAGAGACGCTATGGGAGACGTGGTGTCAGCTCTATGTCGAGTGGTGCGCCATCGACGCTCAAGATCTTAACGCGCGGCAGGCGTGCCTCGACGCCGCGCCGTCGGATCTGCGCAGCGCCGTGGCGGCCTGGCTGGCCTCGCAGCGCACGCTGTGTGAATTTTCGCGCCTACAGCCAAGCGTGCGCGTGGTCGATGTCCTGCGCGGCGCGACGTTTGAGGCCACGACGGCGATTGCCCTGGCAGGGGTGCAACCTGGTGACCTCGCCGAGGTTCGCCTCGTTGGCTTTGGCGGCCGGGTGTGGCTGGGGCCAACGATGCTGTTCCACGCGCGCGCCGCGCGCACCGCGATCGCGCGGCAGTGCCAAGACGCGACGGCCGCGGGGGCGCCCCCAGAACGCATCATGGATGCCTTAGCCCAGCTCCTCGCCAAGGTCGGCCGCTATTCGCACATGCCCGCGCACAAGATCTACGCCCTCGACCAAGCCCTCGCCGATCGCGGCGCGTAGACCAACGCAACCGGCAGGTGGGCGCACGTGTCTTCCTGCTCGCAGATAGCGACCCTCCGGGGCGCGGCGAGACGGCTGTGGTATCCACAACCCTTGGTGCTAGCCACACCGCCCTGCAATCTATGCTCGCGGAAGAAACGTGCGCCACCTGCCGGTAGGTGTTTGCGTGTTGGAAGTACAGCGCAGGAGCGGCGTGCGACACATGTTCGGATCAGAGCGTTTCGCGAAGGCACGTTGGCTCCGGCCAGTGGGCGAGCGGTGCCCTCCTGAGCGCAAGGCGTCGTGAGCAGAGCGAACAGCCGTAGCTCTGAGACGAAGCATGTGGTCGCGCGCCGCGGACTGTCGCACCCCGGCTAGACTTCAACCATGCCGGCGTGGATGAAGTGTTGCACATTGCGATCTTGCGACGCGAGCACCTCGGCCGGGGTGCCGTAGGCGGCGATCTTGCCTTGGTGCAGCAGCGCGATGCGGTGCGCGATGCGAAAGGTCGACGACATGTCGTGGCTGATGACGATGCTGGTGATATCGAATTGCTGCTGCGTCGAGACGATCATGTCGTCGATGGCGCGGGTGCGCAGCGGATCTTGCCCGGTCGTCGGCTCGTCGTAGATCATGATTTCGGGCTTCATGACGATGGCGCGCGCCAGGCCCACGCGCTTTTTTTGCCCTTCCGAGATGTCAGACGGCATGTAGTTGGCGATGTCGGCGATTTGCAGGCGCTCGAGCACCTCGGTTACGCGCTCGTGCAGTTCCGCTGGCGCCACGTTGCGTTCCTTGAGCGGAAACGCCACGTTGCCGTAAACGGACAGCCAATCGAGCAGGGCGGCGTGTTGAAACAAAAGGCCAAAGCGGCTGCGCACCTCATACAGCTCGTCGACGCTCATCGGCACGATGTTCTTGCCAAAGACGCGGATTTCGCCGGACGTCGGCTTAAACAACCCCATCAGGTGCTTGATGATGACGGACTTGCCCGAGCCGCTGGCGCCGATGAGTACGGTGATCTTCTTGGGCGGGATGGCGAGCGAAACCCCCTTGAGCACCTGCTTGGTACCAAAGGTCTTATAGACGTCGATCAGTTCGATGATGGGCGGGGTGGTGGCGGCATCGCGCGCGGCATCCGCGGATTCGCCGGCCCCGGTGGCGTGCGCGCCCAGGCGCGTCGTGCTGGCGCCATCGAGAAACTCGCGCACCGGGTGGAGGTCGCAGTGAATAAACTCCTCATGGGTGCCATAGAAAATGATCTGGCCCTCATGCAAAAACGCGACGCGATCGGCGAGCCGCTTGGTGCTGGCGATATCGTGGCTGATGATGACCTGGGTGATCTTGAAGCGCTGCTTGGCATCTAGGATCATTTCGTCGACTTTTTCGATCATCACGGGGTCCAGGCCCGTGGTCGGCTCGTCGAATAAGACGATCTCAGGATTGGCGATGAGCGCGCGCGCCAAGCTGACGCGCTTACGCATGCCGCCCGAGAGCTCGGCCGGCAAGAGGCGCTCGCTGCCCGCCAACCCGACGATGCGGATGAGCTCGTGCGCCAACGTGCGAACCTCGTCAGGCGGTAGATTTGAATTGGTGGTAAGCGGAAACTCGACGTTGCCTTCGAGCGTTAGCGCATCGAACAAGGCATAATTCTGAAACAGCACGCCGATGCGCTTGCGGACCTCGAGCATCGCCACCGGAGATAACGTGGCGACGTCTTGACCAAACATGGTCACCTTGCCGCTATCGGGATTCATCAGGCTCATCATGAGCCGCATCAGCACCGACTTGCCCGAGCCGCTGCGGCCGACGACGACGGTGGTCAGGCCCGGCAGAATCCGCAGGTTGAGCCCATTTAGCACGCGCTTGTCGCCGAAGGCCACCGAGACATTTGCCAGCTCGATGATGGGCTTATTGGGATCGAGCGGCCACTTGGTGAGGCCTGGCAACAAGAGGTTGCTGCGCTCGTAGTGGGGGGGGTGGGGCGACACGGTCACGAAACCTTTGCCACGGGTGTATCACAGGCGGCGATGGGTGGCGATGGCCGCGGCGATGGTGCCAAGCGGCAAGGCCACCAGAAAGCCAATTCCCGTGAGCAGGAGCAGCACATAGGCGGCGCCGTTGCCGACCACCAGCCAGCGGTTGCGCCGCACAAAGGCGACGCTTTGCGAGATTGAATGGTTGGCCTCGAGCGCGAAGTCAAAATTGCCAAACCCAGCAAAATAGGCCTGCACGGAAAACGCCAGCAGCGGGGCCGCGAGGCCGAGCACGGGTATTACCCCGAGCATGAAGATCGGCAGAAAGAAAAACGCCTCCATCACGATATTGCGCGTCGCCATGGCGAGCCCGCGCGCAAGCTCTTTCGCCGCGCGCGCTAGTGAGAATGAGGTGTCGTCGGTGGTGCCGGCGAGGTGGCGCTGCACGCGTTGGGCCAGTGGCGACATCACCGGGGCGCAGATCGCCATGACCATTTGCTTGAAGAAAATCAGGCCTAGCCCCAGCATGAGCAAAAGCCCGAGCATTTGCGCGACCACGCCTATCAGCGGCACGTCGCGGGCCCACGGCGCCCACGCGAGCATCGTGCGAGCCGCATCGTCGGCAAGCGCCAAGGCGCCGGCGAAGATGCCGATGCCAAGGGCGGCGCTGGCCACCGCCGGCACGATCAGGTACCACCACAGCCGCAAGCGCGAAACCAGCTTCAGCGCCTCTGCATATGACAAGATGCCCTCGAGAAAGTCGTTCATGTCGGCCCGGCCAGCGTATCGCCGTCGCTGGGCGGGGCGAAAGGGCGCGGCGCCAATTCCGCCAGCCCGGGCGAGCGTCGCATTGCTCCATGGGCCCGCTGGGCGTATGGTCGGGCCAGCCAAAGGACGCCGCCACGATGACCTCCGCTCCCAGTTTTCGCCGCCGCTTAGAAGCCGATCACCTGCGCCAGGCCATCACGTTTGACGACGTGCTGCTCGTGCCGCAACGCAGCGACGTCTTGCCCAAGGACGTCAGCACCCATACCCAATTAACAGCCACGATTCGCCTACAGATTCCGCTCGTCAGTTCGGCGATGGACACGGTCACGCTGGCCGCGACCGCGATTCGCATGGCGCGCGAGGGCGGGCTTGGCTTTGTCCACAAAAACCTCTCCATCGAAGCGCAGGCGCGCGAGGTCTTGCGCGTCAAGAAGGCCGAGTCCGGCATTGTCGTCGACCCAGTGACCATTGGCCCCGACGAAGAGCTCGGGCGCGCGCTGGCCGTGATGCGGCATCACAACATTTCTGGCTTGCCGGTGATCGATGCGAACCGCATGCCGGTCGGCATCTTGACCAACCGCGACGTGCGCTTTGAGCGCCGCATGGACCAACGCGTCGGCGACGTCATGACCAAGCCGCCGATTACCGTCGCCGACGGCGTCGCGATCGACGATGCCAAGGAGTTGCTGCACAAGCATCGCATTGAGAAGCTGCTGGTGGTCGATGCCGCGGGGCGCCTTAAGGGCCTGATCACGGTGCGCGATCTCAACAACGCGCAAAGCCATCCACTCGCCGCCAAAGACGAGGTCGGTCGCCTGCGCGTTGGCGCCGCGGTTGGCGTGGGCGGCGATCGGCCGGAACGCATTGCGGCCCTGGTCGCCGCCGGCGTCGACGTCATCTGCATCGACACGGCGCATGGCCATTCGGCGGGCGTGCTCGCGGCCGTCGAGGCCACGCGCAAGGCGTTTCCAAAGCTGCAACTCGTGGCCGGCAACGTTGCCACGGGCGAGGCGACCCAGGCGCTCATCTCCGCCGGCGCCCATGCCGTCAAGGTTGGCGTCGGCCCGGGTTCTATTTGCACCACGCGCATCGTCGCGGGCGTTGGCGTGCCGCAGCTCACGGCGATTGCCGACGCGGTGGATGTGGCGAGCGCGCATGGCGTGCCGGTGATTGCCGATGGCGGTATCAAGTATTCCGGAGACGTCGCCAAGGCGCTCGCCGCGGGCGCGAGCACGGTGATGATCGGCGGGCTGTTCGCTGGCACCGACGAAGCGCCCGGCGAGATTATTCTCTATCAGGGCCGCAGCTACAAGACCTATCGCGGCATGGGCTCTATTGGCGCGATGGGCGAGGGCTCCAAAGACCGCTACTTTCAAGAAGACGTCAGCTCGGCGCAAAAACTAGTACCCGAGGGCATCGAAGGGCGCGTGCCGTACAAAGGCCCGCTGCAAGAATCGATCTATCAGCTCGTCGGCGGCCTGCGCTCGGCCATGGGGTACGTCGGCTGCGCCACCATCGATGACCTGCGCACCAAGGCGCAATTCGTCCGCATCTCGTCCCAGGGCCTGCGCGAAAGCCACGTTCACGACGTCATCATCACCAAAGAAGCCCCCAATTACCGAGTGGAGTAGCCAGGCGCCGCCATGCATCACGACACCATCTTAGTCATCGATTTTGGCTCGCAATCACCCAGCTCATCGCGCGGCGCATTCGCGAGCTTGGGGTGTATTCCGAGATTCTGCCGTGTACCACGCCGCTAGCGACGATTGCCGCACGGGCACCCAAGGGGCTCGTGCTCTCGGGCGGACCTTCGTCGGTATACGATGAAGGCGCGCCATCGATTGATCCTGCGATCTATGAGCTTGGCTGCCCGGTGCTCGGGATTTGCTACGGCGCGCAACTCACCGCCAAGCTACTCGGTGGCCATGTGACCGCCGCGACGCACCGCGAATACGGCCGCGCCGAAATCGCGGTCGAGCGGGGCGAGGGCGTCCTGGCGGCGCTGCCGGCGGGCTCGACGACGTCGGTGTGGATGTCGCATGGTGACCACGTCGAGCGCGTCCCCGAGGGCTTTGTGCGCACCGCGAGCTCGGCCAACTGTCCGTGGGCGGCGTTTCATAACGACGCGCGGGGCATCTATTGCCTGCAATTTCACCCCGAAGTGGTGCACACCGAACGCGGCAAAGAGATTGTTAGCGCGTTCGTGCTCAGCATCTGCAAGGCGGCGGCCACGTGGTCGATGGCCTCGTTCGTGGATGCGGCGATCGCGAACATCAGGCAGCAGGTCGGCGACCGCGGCAAGGTCATCATGGGCCTCTCGGGCGGCGTCGATTCTTCGATCGCCGCGGCCTTGCTTCATCGCGCCATTGGCGATCGCCTGGTGTGCATCTTTGTCGACAATGGCCTCTTGCGGCAAGACGAGCGCCACACGGTCGAGGCGACCTATCGCAAGCACTTTCCGGTCGATCTGCGCGTCATCGATGCGACGGCTGCCTTTCTCGAGGCGCTGGCCGGCCTCACCGACCCCGAGCTTAAGCGCAAGGCGATTGGTCGCGTCTTCATTGAGGTGTTCGAGCAGCAGGCGCGCAAAATTGAAGGCGCGGCATTTTTGGGCCAGGGCACGCTTTATCCCGATGTGATCGAATCGGTGTCGTTCAAGGGCCCAAGCGTGGTGATCAAGTCGCATCACAACGTCGGTGGTTTGCCCGAGCGCATGAAGCTGGCGCTCGTTGAACCGTTGCGCGAGCTCTTCAAAGATGAGGTGCGTGCGCTCGGCGAAACCCTTGGCGTGCCGCACGAAATGGTGTGGCGGCAGCCGTTTCCGGGACCGGGGCTCGCGGTGCGTTGCATCGGCGCGATCACGGCGCCGCGCCTTGAGGTGCTGCGACGGGCCGACGCCATCATCGAGCAAGAGATCCGCAAGGCCGGCCTCTACGACAAGATCTGGCAATCCTTTGGCGTGTTGTTGCCGGTCAAGTCAGTGGGCGTTATGGGCGATGCGCGCACGTATGAAGAGGTGTTGTCGCTGCGCGCCGTGACCTCGCAAGACGGCATGACCGCCGATTGGGTGCCGTTGCCCTATGAGGTGCTCGGCGCCATCTCCAGTCGAGTCATCAACGAAGTCCGAGGCATCAACCGCGTGCTCTACGATATAACCTCCAAGCCGCCGGGAACTATCGAATGGGAGTAGCCACGCGGCGCGGCTCGCTTGCTTTAGTCGGCGCCATCTTGATGAGCGTCGCAGCTGTGGCGCTCGCCGACGGCGAGCTTCGCGCCACCGGGCGCGCGCCCGCGCTGCGCCTGGCACCCGATGCGCGCAGCTCGCTCGATGTTGCGCTGCGCACCGCGCACGCGGCTGCCGTTACAGACTTGGTCGCGGCGGCCACCGCGCTCGTTTCGCCAAAGGTTGCGATGGCGCCAGCTGCATTGGCTCGCCTGGCGTGGATTTGTGAGCGCGCACCGGCAGAGGTCGTCGGCAACCCCGACGGCTCGGCGGTGGTGACGCTCACGCTTCCCGCCGCGACCGTGGCGTCGTTGCGCAGCGGCCCGCGCCGCGTCGCCGAGGTCAAATAGTGCGATACGCTTCGCCCCAAGCGATGGTCTTGGCCTTGGCGGTCGCAGGTGCGTGTACGAGACCGGCGGCCACGTCGCGACCGGCCGCCAAAGTCGTGATTGAGGTAATTGCCTCGCCGCCCGATGCCGAGATCTGGGTCGATGGTCGCTACGTGGCGACGGTGGCCGAGGCGGTTGGCGGCCTGCGCGTACCCGTGGGGGTGCATGAGGTCGAAATCACGCGCGAGGGCTATTACCCATATCTCGTGGTCGTCGACGTCGTCGAGGCAGCGGCACCCCCACCGCGCATCGAGGCCACGCTTTTTCCGGTCGTGCGCGAGCCGCCGCGTCCTTAAACTGTGCCAAAACTGCCGCATGGAACAGCCCAAGGTCCCCGCGACGCCCATCTCAGTCGTTGGCCCGTGGCGGTGGTTGGCAATCTGCGCCCTGGTGGTCGTGAGCTATTACGTCGTCGCATTCCTCGCCGACATCCTGGCGCCCGTGCTCGCCGCCCTCGGCCTGGCCTACCTCATGTCACCGCTATGCGACGCGCTGGTAAGGCGAGGTCTCTCGCGCTCGGTCGCCAGCTTCATCATTATTGGCATTATCTCGGCCATCGTGCCGGTCGCGATCGCGATCGCGGTGCCGATGCTAGCCAACGACCTCATCGAATTCGTCGAAAAGCTGCCCGATTTGCTGAGCCGCGGCTCGCTGTGGATCAATAGTCAATTTCACACCCAGCTGCCGACGGATTGGACCGACATCGCCAACCTCGGCGCCATCATGGGACAGGCGGGCGACGCCAAGAGCATGGCGCGCGAGGCGGCGACGGCGGCGCTCGGTGGCATCTTCTCGATCCTTGGCTTCTTGGGCCTGCTGCTGGTGGTGCCGGTGTTTGCCTATTATTTCTTGGTCGACTGGCCCAATATCCAGCAGCGCATCTTACACGCGATTCCGCCGCGGCGGCGGCAGCGTGCCATCGAGCTTGGGCGCGAGGTCAACGCCATCATCGCCGGCTGGGCGCGCGGCCAGTCGACGGTGGTGCTGATTCTCGCGGTGCTTTACTCGGTGGGCTACTCCCTCGCGGGGCTTGATTTTGCGTTGCCGGTCGGCGCGCTCGCCGGCGTGCTGACCGTCATCCCCTACATCGGCCCGATTTTTGGCGGCGTCGTCGCGGTGCTGGTGGCGCTGGCGCAGGGCGGTAGCATTGACCTGCTGGCGGGCGTCGCGATCGTGATTGGCGTCGGCCAGCTGGTCGAGTCATTCTACCTCACGCCAAAAATTGTCGGACACAGCGTCGGCATCTCGGAATCAGCCGCGCTGCTCGCGGTCATCGTTGGCGGCAACCTGTTTGGCTTTGTCGGCATCTTGCTCGCGGTGCCGCTGGCCGCCACCGTGCGCGTGCTCATCTCGATCTACTACCGCAAATACGAACACAGCGATTTCTACGGCGATGAGGCCGATGCCCACGTGACGGTGACCCCCGCCATGGAGGCGGTGATGGTGGAGCCCGTGCTCCCCCACGCCGGCGACCACGTCACCGAGTCGCCTAGCGACAAGGCTTGACCTCAGGTCCTACACATTAAACAGGAAGTGCATGATGTCGCCGTCCTGCACTTCGTAGGTCTTGCCTTCCATGCGCAGCCGGCCGGCGGCCTTGAGCGCGGCCTCGCTGTGGTGGGTCTCGAGATCTTCGAGCGAGTAGACCTGGGCGCGGATAAAGCCTTTTTCGAAGTCGGTGTGAATGACGCCCGCGGCTTCGGGGGCTAGCGCGCCCTTGCGAATTGTCCATGCGCGCACTTCTTTTTCGCCGGCGGTAAAATACGACTGCAAGCCGAGCAGGCGATAACATTCACGCGCCAGCGTGGCCAACGCGGGTTCTTTGAGGCCATAAGAGCCAAGCAGCTCGCTGCGCTCTTCGGGGCTGCAGTCGGCGAGCTCGGCCTCGATCTTGCCGCACAAAATCACCATGCCGGCGCCCTCTGTGCGGGCGCGCGCGGCCACGGCCTCGCTCCATGCATTGCCACCCGGCAGGTCTTCCTCGCCGACGTTGCAGACATAGAGCACCGGCTTGGTGGTGAGCAGACCAAAGGTGCTGGCCATGGCGCGCTCGTCGTCGGTCATGTCTAAGTTGCGCACCGACTTGCCGCTCTGCAGATGCGCGCCAATTTTTTCGCACAGCGCAAACTCGATCTTGGCTTCTTTGTTGCCGGTCTTGGCCAGGCCCGAGGCCTTCTTGGTCCGCTTTTCGAGCGACTCCGCGTCGGCGAGCACCAGCTCGAGCTCGATAATTTCAATATCGCGCATCGGATCGACCGAGCCCGCGACATGCACGACGTCGCCGTCTTTGAAGCAGCGCACCATCATCAAGATGGCGCTGGTCTCGCGGATGTTAGCGAGGAATTTATTGCCCAGACCTTCGCCCTGCGACGCGCCCTTGACCAGGCCAGCGATATCGACAATTTCGACCGCGGCGGGGATGACTTTTTGCGTCTTAACGTACTTCTGAATGCGGTCCATCCGGGCGTCCGGCACCGGCACGATGCCGACATTGGGGTCAATGGTGCAAAATGGGTAGTTAGCCGCCTCGGCCTTGCCCGAGGTGAGCGCATTAAACACGGTGCTCTTGCCTACGTTTGGAAGCCCGACGATGCCAACGGATAACGCCATGGGCCCACTGGTACCCGGATTTGGCGCCTTTCGCAACCGGTTCGGCGGCCACCGCCTGGCATGCTAGGCTGCCTGCGATGAAAACGATTCTCGTCACGGGTTCGACCGACGGCATTGGCAAGGCGACGGCCATCGCGCTCGCCAGGCTTGGGCATCGCGTCATCGTCCACGGGCGCAATCAGCCGCGCGTGCAAGCCGCGGTGGCAGAGGTGCGCTCGGCGGTGCCGGGGGCAGCGCCACTGGCCGTGAGTTTTGATCTCGGGCGCCTGGCGTCGGTGAGGACCGGTGCCGCGGACGTACTTGGGTTGTTGGCGGGCGCACCGCTGCATGTGCTCATCAACAATGCGGGTATTTTCGCCAGCGAGCGCGAGGTCACCGGTGATGGCAACGAGCTATCATTCCAAGTGAATCATCTCGCGGCGGTCTTGCTCACCGAATTGCTCATGCCCGCGCTGCTCGCCGCGGCGCCAGGGCGCGTCATCAACGTCGCCTCGATCGCGCATACCAGGGGCGAGCTCCATCGCGGCGACTTGACCTTGGCAAGCAGCTTCACCGGTTACGCCGCCTATGCACAAAGCAAGCTCGCCAACGTGCTGCATGCGCGCGCGCTGGCTGCGGCCTATGAGCCGCCGCGGCTCCTCGCGTATTCGCTGCACCGGGCGTGATCAGCACCAAGCTGCTCAAGGCCGGCTTTGCCGCGCGTGGTGCGGAGGTCGAGAGCGGCGCGACGACCAGCGTATGGCTTGCGACAGCGGATGGCGCCGACGTCGCGGCCTTGCCAAGCGGCGGCTACGTTGCGCAAGGCGTTTTGACGCCGCCAAGCCACGCGGCGCAAGATGATGAGCTGCGCGATTGGCTATGGCGGGTCAGCCGCGAACTAGTACAGCTGCCGTCGCACGCACTCAGTAGCTGATCGGAAACGACACATTCGTTCGGCGCCCGTTGATGGCGGGGAAGCGCATTTGCCGCACGACGCCCGCAATGCACGAGGTCAGCCCGCCTCCGGCCTGATCGTTGACGCGCACACTCCCCGGCACGCCAGTTGGGCCATCGATCGAAAAGGCAATGTTGGCGTGGCGCACGCCGCTGGCGCGCACGCAGCTGCCAAGCGGCCGCGCGTAACGCGAATAGACGTCGTAGATTTGCGACTGACTGAGTTTTTGGCTGCCCATGGAGTCGTCATCTTCGCCGTCGCCCGACATGTCGAGCGTGGCGACATCAGAGGTGCCGGGCACGCCCCCCGCCGAACCGGTGCGCTTGCCGCTAGGCCCGCGCTTGACATTTTTCGCCGCGGCGGCGGCTGCGGTGCCAGGGTTATTTGCCTGGGCGGGGTCGCCAGCTTTCGCGGGGCCCGTATTGGTCGCTACCTCGGTCGTTGGCGCCATCGGCGTAATCTCCGCGACGCTTGGAGGCGGCAACGGCGGCAAAGCCTTTTTTTCCGGTATGGACGCATAGACCAACACCGCGACGATGGCCGCGCCCGCCAGCGCGCCCAGGCCAAGCACGCGTTGGTTGCGTGTCTTGCGCGAGGTAGCGGCCGCGGCCGCCTGCGCAGCGCGCTGCACGGCCAGCCGTTGGGCGGCGGCGGTGGCGCGCGCGGCGAGCAGCGGATGTTCGCCAACGGCGCACTTGCGGCCGTCGAACTGGTCGGTGATTTCATGCGTTGCCGCGATGTCGCCGCGATCGATCTGCGCGGCGATGTCGGCGAGCGTGTAGGGTCCGTAGTCGAGGCGTTCCTTCGTGACGAGCCATCGCTCGCTGTCGTCACTCGGTGCGGCGCGCTTATTGCGAGCCGGTGGGGCGCGCTCGCCGCTGGTGCTCGGCGCCTGAGCCGCTTGTCCCAGCGCCTCCTGCACCAGCTCGCCAAAGACCCGCAGCGAGCCAAACCGCTTGGAAGGCTCACCCGCACAGGCGCGCGCGATGAGCTGGTCAACGGTCTCGCCGAGCTCAGGACGGATATCGCTGGGGCGAGGCCCGCCGCGCACCAGCGGCGTGGCGGTCAGCAAAAAATAGCATAAGGCACCGAGGCCAAACACGTCAGACGCTTCGCTGGCGGGCGAACCGTTGGCGACCTCGGGCGCTACGCAGAAGGGTGCGGCCAGGCGCCCACTGCCCACCGCGTGGCAAATGGCGGGCGCCAACGCGAGGTCAAGCCACACCAGCTGCGAACCTGGCAGCAGCCAGAGCGAGGCCGGCGTGATGGCCCCATGGATTCCGGCCGATTTTAGGCTTTCAAATAATTGGGCGATGATGGTGGCGACGGCATCGGCCGGCAAGGGGCCGCGCGCCGCGACGACATCTTGCAGCGGCGAGCCGCCAGGCAACGTAGAGGCGAGGTCGAGGTCGCCATGAAAGTCAAGGTCGGCGCTGGCATGGCAAAGCGCTATGTCACGCCGCTCGCCCAGCGCGCCGAGGCGCGCAACGCCCACGGACAATAGCTCGAGCGACGTCGACGACGAGGTCAACGCGTCGTCGAGCCGCAGCGCGCGGCCATGCTGGTAGTGCAGGGCGTACCCAACGCCGTGCAACACGCCCGTCGTTGCACGCGGCGCGACCGCGGAACTCTTTGTGCCCGGCCCGCCGCGCGCGCTGCGATCGGTAGCCGGTGTTGCTTGCGGCCGCTTGGCCGCCGTGGGCGGTGAACTCATATAACCGGCATTCCCACGGCTCTAGTCTACGTATCCCTAAATGCCGGCGTCAATTTGCCGGTCACCTGATCGTGGAAAGATTGAATTGTCATGGCGTGGGCATGATGCATACATCAGGCATCGTGGACATTGCCAGACATTCGCTTACAAGCGCGGGGCTAACGCGGGCCTCGAGATGAGCGGGAATAGATCGCGGCGCGCGTGCGTTCTTGCGGGTGAGTTGGTAAAATCCTGCTAGGCTTAGCCGTGGTTACTTCAAAGCACCCAAACCCGTCCGAACGCAAGGCCCGTCGGCTTTTCCTCGTGAGCGGCGTGTGTGCGTTCGCCGGTACCGCACTCTTGGTGGCGGCGGTCGTTGGCCCACGCGTGGCGCACCGCCGGTCGGCGACCGAGGTGGCGGCGAGCTCGGCAACGGGTTCGCAGGCGGCGCCGCGCGACGACGAGGCGTGGACGGCACGGCCAGCGGTGCTGTCGCTCGGTGAGAAGTCGTTCGAGCGCGCGTGGGGCGATTTGGGGGTGACGACCAGCGACGGCGCGCGTGTCGACGTCGACCCGGCTAAGGCGAGGCAGGCCCTCTTAGAGATCAAGGGGCACGTCGACACCTTACCCACCGATGCCATGCTCGATTTAGAGCGACGCGTCATCGTGCCTGAGCAAAACGGATTTGTGCTCGACGTCGAAGGTTCCCTGGTCGCGCTGACGTTGGCGGCTCGGCGTATGGAAGGTGCCGTGACCCTGGCGGGCAAGGCGATGCCGCCGTCGGTAACGACCTCGACGTTGGGCATTTCCGATATCTCGCATGTCCTGGCTTCGTACAAAACCAACTTTTCGGTGAGCGACCGCGATCGCAATTTCAATCTCAAGCTCGCGGCGTCACATCTGCACGGGCTGGTAATCGCGCCGGGGCAACAAATATCATTTAACGAAGTCGTCGGCGATCGCACCGAGAAAACCGGCTATCGCGTCGCGCACGTCATCTCCGCGGGCGAAATGGTCGATGGCCTCGCCGGCGGCACCTGCCAGATATCGACGACGTTGTTTGGCGCGGCGTTTTTTGCCGGCCTTGATATTGTCAACACGACGACCCATTCGCGGCCGCTGGCATATGCCCCTATGGGCATGGACGCCACCGTGACGTATCCCCACATTGATCTAAAGCTGAAAAACCCGTACGAGTTTCCCGTGGTCATTCGTTATCGCGTCGCCAATGGCGAGGCGCTCGTGGAAATTTTGGGCAAGCAGCGCCCCTACGAAAAAATCGTGTTTGAACGCGACATCATCGACCAGGTGCCATATGAAAAGCAAACGCGCGACGATCCGATGCTCGCACTCGGCGACAAAAAGCTCGATCAGCCCGGGATGAACGGCTACAAGCTGCGGCGATATCGGCGGTTCTATCAAGATGGCAAGGTGGTGAAGTCTAACAAATGGGACATCACGTACCAGCCGGTGGTTGAGTACGTCAACGTCGGCACCAATCCGGCCAAGCCGCCGCCCACGGTGGCGCCGCCGGTGGAGTTTGAGCCCGCTAAGCCCAAGAACATGGCGACCAAGATCGCGCACTAGGCCGCGGCGAAGGCGTTACACGCGGCCGCTCGCAGCTTGCTCCAAGTGGCAGCTTTCGATGAGCTGGGCTTGCGTGATTGCCGAACCCGCGGCCAGCGCGCGCGACGCGGCCCGCACCAAGGCATTGAGCATATGGCCACCGGTTAAGGGAAATCGCGCAGCCAGGCCGGGAAGGTCGACATCCGACGCGAGCGGCGCCTCCGCGGGCATGAGGCGTTCCCACAGCAACGTGCGCTCGCGGAGATCTGGGGCCGGCAAGGCGACGCGATAGCGCAGCCGCCGCTTGAAGGCGGCATCGATTAAATGCTCATGGTTGGTGGTGAGCAGCACCACGCCGCCAAAGGTCTCGAGGCGCTGGAGCAAGAAGTTCACCTCGAGATTGGCATGGCGATCGTTGCTCGATTTGACATCCGTGCGCTTGGCAAACAGGGCGTCGGCCTCGTCAAATAAGAGAATGGCGCCGCTCGCCTCGGCCTCGTCAAACAGGCGCGCGAGCTGCTTTTCCGTCTCGCCGATGTACTTGCTGACGACCCGCGCTAGGTCGACGCGAAACAGCGGGCGTCCGAGTTCGTGCGCGATGAGGGCCGCGCTCATGGTCTTACCGGTGCCAGGTGGACCCGCGAGCAAGGCCGTGACGGCCCCACCGTATGGCAGCTTGACGGCAAAGCCCCACCCTTTAAGCAGCTCGCCGCGGAATCGACAGGCGTCGATAATATCTTGCAGCAATTGCCGCGAGTCGTCGTCATAGACCGCGCTCTGCCACGAGGGCGCGTGGTGAACCTGTGTCGCCAGCCCGCAAAACCGTGGCGCCGATTGGCTAAGGTCGCAGCGCTCGTGCGGCAGCCCAGCCAGCCAGGTTGGCAGGTTGCGCGTGGCAAGCACGATGGGTGCGTGGGGGGCAAGGTCGGCGAGCAACGGCGCGAGGCTTGCCGCGCTGCCTGGGTGGAGGCTGGCGTCATGGGCGGCGTGGTCGTCGTCAAGGCGCACGACGAGCACGGCGTCTGTCGTCGCGGCGAGGCGATTGGCGGCGGCCCACATCTCGCCTAGCAAGACGTCGGTGGCGACGTGCACGCAACATTCAATGATGGTCCGCTGACAACGCGCGGCCGCATGCAGCAGCACGTCGGTGAATGCGTCGCCGCAATCGTCCACGACAACCAGTTTGCCCGGCTGCCAGGTGGCGGCGAGCGCCGCCGCATCGCGCGCAGGCGACAAGCCATCGGCGGGCGGGGCGGTTGGCCGAGGCAACGGCGGCGTAATTTTAAGACCCAGCCCAGCGCGCGGCACGCGGCCCGTGCTGAGCCAATCGACAATGTCGTCGGCAAGGCGCAAACACCGGTGCGACCACGACGTGGCCTGAGGCCCGTCGCAGACCACCACATGGCTGCGGCCCAGCGCGGCGTGACTGCGCAGCGATGCCATCATATGCGGATCTGGGCTGCGGGGATCGCGCGACGCCAGCAGCGCGACGGCGGCGGCATCGAGGCGACCATCGGCGACGGGCGTCGCCGCCAAATGGCGATTGAGCACCAGGCCTGCGTCGACGGAGAACATGGCCGCCACCAGCACGCGTTCGTGGGCCGTGAGGGCGAGCCGAGTCGCCAATTCGCCGAGCCGGCGGGCAAGGGGGCTGGTTGGTTGGCGCGATTGCACCGTTATGATCTCGGCGAGCTGCGCGAGCTGCGCCTGGGCCGCGAGGTAATCGGCGCTGCTGGCGGCCAGCTCGGAGAGCGCGCAGTGTTGCAGCGCGGGCGCCAACCCGCGAGCCCGCGCAATTAAGGCGAGCTGCGCGCGCGTGTAGTCACAGGCGAGCGCCAGGAATGGATCTGCGCCGCCGTCCGCACGAGCGGGAGTGGGGGGCGATGCCGGGGCCTGGGTATCGTTGGCTTGGTCGAGGTAATGGTGGGCGGCGGCGTGCATGGTCATGCTCGTATTATCGGGCGCGACGCGTCCGCGTTGCGTAAATACGATTTCACGCAACCGGCGGCTTTGGCCGCTGATAACAGGACATGGCGATCTTGCAGCAGGCGATGGGCTGGCAATGGTGAAGCGCGATGAGCGCGATCTGGCGGCGGCGTTTACGCGTGCGGTGGCCCAGCAACAGGCGCCCATGGCCCTTCACGCGGCCGCGATGCAGCCGCTCACGGCGGCGTTGCCGGCGGCGTCCGGGGGCTTTGCCCTTGCCGATTTAGGGGCGGTGGTGCGCACTCATCTGGCCAGGTTGCGCAGCGACGGCGAGGCCTGCGCGGATGAGGCCGCGGAGGTGATTGCCGACAACCGCGATAAGGCCCCCACCGACGAGCCGATACCGGTGGATGTGCTTTCGGCGGGTGCCTGCGCCGACCAGCATCTGCCAAACCAGGTGGTGCGAGGCACGGCGGCAAAGCCTCACGCCCGCCGTGCACGTCGGCGCGTCACGGGTGGCGGTACCACGGCGCCAGCGCTCGGCGATGTCGCGGCGAGCGAGGCCTTGGCGGCCAGCGAGCTATTTGATGCGGTTCCTGGCGTTTCCCGGCCGGCGGCGGTCGATGCCGCGCTTGGGCGGCTGCCGCTACATCCCGAACGACAACAACAGCTGGATGCGTTGACCGCGATGCTGAGTCAGGTCGATGAATGCGCGGCCTTCCTTGCCACCGACAAGGCTGCCACCAGCGCGTGGCACCAAGTGCCCGCCGTCGGGTCGATCTTGGCGCTCGATGCCGCGGCCTTTGCCGGGACCTATGAAAGTCCGTATGTCGCCATTGACGGCGTCGTCGGCGCAATGCTGGTGCGTCTCGATGGCCAACGCGCGACGTATCGCGCGTCGCTTGCCGTGCTTGACGTCGTGACCGAGGTGCTGTGGGCGGCTAAGATCTTGGCCAAGGTTTATCGACCGGTAGCGCCGCCTGTCGCCATCATCGCCGCGGTCATTGCGCTTGCCAGCAAATGCCTGCAGGCGATGGCGGCCTGCACCGATCTCGCGATCTTCGCGCTGGGCGCGCTTAGGTTTCGCGATCTTAAAAACAGTGGGGACCCGCTTCAGGCCAAAGCCCTAGCCGGATTGCTTAAAAAGGAGGCCGGTGGTGCGATCAAGGCGGCGCGGACACTTGGCTCGGTTGCCAAGGCGCGGGCGGCGCGCTCGGCGGCGATGCAGCCTAGCTATTTGCGCGTGGCGGAGCGCGTGCGCACCGTCGCGGCACGTCTTCCCGGCGCTCGCCTAGCGGCGCGAAAAAATCCGTTCGCGTGGTGGCAGCGAAAATCGGCGCGGCTGGTTGAAAGCCGTCAGCGACGCCACGACCAGCGTCGGCTCGAGGCACACCTACAGGCCGGCGGCACCGCGGCTTCGTATGCACAGACGCGAGATGTCACGGTGGCGCGTTATGAGCGCCTCGGCGCGGGGCTTGCGACCGCCGAGCACGGCGAGGCGCATGCGGTTGCTTTGCGGCAGCGGCGGATCCGGGCGCACCTGGCGACCGATACCCAAGAAAGCGATGCGGCGCTCTCGGAGCTGGCGCAGGCGGCGCAGGCAAATCGGCGGCAGCGGCGGCAGCTCGGCCGCCGCGCGCTACCGACCGACAAGCGCGCGCGGCATGAGCTGCAAGTGCAGCGCGCGCAGGCCTCCGAAGCGCGGCAGCAACTCGACGACGAAATCGCGCGCATTGCGGCGCGGCCTGCGGCCTTGGCGGAGGCGCGGGCAAACACCAGCGTCGCCGAGCTGACCTCGCGCGAGGCGTCGCCGCACCCTGATCGGCAGCTTGATCAAGCCGGTCAAATCGCCGATCGTGAGCTAGGCCGCGAACTCAAAGCGTTTCACGGCGATGACGCGCATGTCGAGACCATCGAGGCCGGGGAGATGCTCCTCGCGCCGTGGCACAAGCAGCGCGGCCGCCCGCTGCCGTCAGCCCCAGCGTCGTTAGATGAGCTGCCACATAGGTCACTCGACCTTGAGCCGCTAGCAACGGAAGGCGAACGTGCGGCACGTTGCGATGAGGATCTGACCGTCGCCTGGACGCCGGAGGCGCTGGCCACCGCGACCCACGCCGCCCGCCGTTTACCCGAGGCCAGGCGCGTGATCGAAACCTATATCGGCCGCCACAAGAGCCTGGTGCTCGAGTTCCAGGATATCGGCCAAACCGCCGCCGCGCTGCGTGCGCTCGACCAAGCCCGACGTGGCCTCGTCGCTAGAAATCAGGAAAAGCTAGAGGCCAGTCAGACGGTGCTCGGCGAGCAACAGCACGCGCTGCAAGCGGCTGAGCCGATTGCCTCCGCGATCGCCTTGCAGGACGCAGCCATCGCCCAGGCGACCGTCGGCGATACCTCAATTCCGGAGGTGGTCGGTGGCTCATGGTGGCAGCGCGCGCTGGCGTTTGTGCGGCGCAAGGTGCGCGCTTTGGCGCAGGCGACGATCGGCCGCGTCGAGCAATGGCTGGCGCGGGGCGTGCTTAGCCTGGTTACCGGCATGTCAAAAAAGGAATTTCAAGGCGTCTTGACTGGCAGCGCGCACGCCGTGGCGCAAGGGCAGGCGGGCGCGCTGGATGCGGCGGGTGCCAATGCCGATGCGGTGGCGCAAAGCGAGGCGTTGCACGGCCTGGTGCACGAGGACGAGCAAGCTGCGTTTGGGCAAGTGCTCGAAAGCCGCGGCGCCATCGCCCACGCCGTACCCCTACGCGCGACCCTTGATGACATGCAACAGGCCTTGCCCGGCGAAATTGCCGAAGGCGCGAGCTACGTCGAGGCGATGCGCGCCGAGATTGCGCCTGGGGCCTAGCTAATTCGAATCAGGCGGTAGTCTTTTTTGCCGCTGCGAAGCAAGATGAACGACGCCGAGGCGCGGTGCTCGTTGGTTACGATGAGCTTTTCATCGGGCACGCGCACGTTATTGAGATATGCGCCGCCTGCGGCCACCAAGCGCTTGGCGTCGCCTTTGGATTTGCAAAGGCCGCCGGCGACGAGCAAGTCGAGGACGCTTAGGCCAGCCGCAAGCGCTGCCCCGTCGATGTCGCCGGTGGGCAGGTCGGCCTGCAAGGCGCGCAACGTATCGTCGCTGATGCCCTCGAGGCTGCTGCCAAACATCACCGCGGTCGCGGCCTGCGCGGTTGCTACCCCAGGCTGACCATGCACCCAACGCGTAAAATCCTCGGCGAGGGTTTTTTGCGCCAGTCGCTCATGCGGTGCGGCGGCGTGCGCGGCGATGACGTCGTCGAGCTCCTGCAGCGGCCGCCACGAAAACATCTTGAGAAACTTCGCCACGTCGGCATCGGCCGCGCCCAGCCAGTATTGGTAGAAGGCGTAAGGCGAGGTCTTGCTGGCGTCGAGCCACACCCGTTGACCGGTCGAGGTCTTGCCCATTTTTTCGCCGGCGCTGTCGGTAAGCAGCGGCGCCGTGAGGCCAAAGATTTGCGTCTCATGACCAAGCTTGCGCCATAGCTCGGTGCCCGCGGTGATATTGCCCCACTGGTCGGAGCCACCAATTTGCAGCCGACAACCAAAGTGCTTGGCGAGATGCACATAATCGTAGGCCTGAAGCAGCATGTACGAGAATTCGGTGTAGCTGATGCCTTGCTCGCGGTCTTGCAGGCGCGTGCGCACCGAGTCCTTGGCGAGCATGTAGTTGACCGTGATGTGCTTGCCGATGTCGCGCAGAAAATCGATATAGGAGATGTCCTTGGTCCAGTCGAAGTTGTTGACCAGCTTGGCGCCGGCGGGGCCTTCGTCGAAGTCAAAAAAGCGCCGCAGCTGCGTGCCGATCGCCGCGACATTCTGTTGCAAGGTCTCCGCGTCTAGCAAGTTGCGCTCGGCGCTCTTGCCCGACGGATCGCCGATCATGCCGGTGGCGCCGCCGACCAGCGCAATGGGGCGATGGCCGGCGCGTTGCAGCCGTGCCTGAATGATGATCGGCACCAAGTGCCCAACGTGCAGGCTGGTGGCGGTTGGGTCGTGCCCGGCATAGTGCGGCACCTTATCGCCCGTGAGCAGGGCAGCGAGCTCCGCCTCATGAGTGACATCGGCCACGAGCTGGCGAGCGCGAAGTTCTTCGAGAATGTTCATGCGTTGGCTCCGCGGTTGGCAGTCATCGCGCCTTGTTAGCGCGCATAGTCGGAGGCGCGCGTTTCGCGCACAACCACCACGCGGACGCCGCCGGCATACGCGGCCTGCTGCTCGATGGATTTGGCGATGTCTTTGGCGAGCAGCATGGCTGCCGCGTCGTCGAGCGAGGCGTTCTCGACCATGACGCGCACCTCGCGACCGGCTTGCAACGCGTAAACGCGATCGACGCCCTCGAACGACTGACACAGCTTTTCGAGGTCTTCGAGGCGTTTGACGTAGCTAGCGAGCGTCTCGCGGCGCGCGCCGGGGCGCTGCGCCGAGAGCGAGTTGGCCGCCGCAATGACGTGCTCGAGCACGCCCATCTCGCTGCTCTCGCTATGGTGGAGGCGAATCGCTTGGCAGACGCGTGGCGATTCGTTGTGCTTGCGCGCGAAGTCAGCGCCGACCGCGCCGTGATCGCCTTCGTGCTCGTGATCGATCGCCCGGCCGATATCGTGCAACAGGCCGGCGCGCCGCGCCAGCTTGACGTTGATGCCGAGCTCGGCGGCCATGAGGCCCGCGAGGTAGGCGACCTCGATCGAGTGATGCAGCACGTTTTGCGCGTACGACGAGCGAAACTTAAGGCTGCCCAGCGTCTTGACCAGCTCGGGATGCACCCGATGAATCCCTAGATCAAAACAAGCTTGTTCGCCGGCGGCCTTGCAGCTCTTGTCGACTTCTTTTTCGGCCTTCTTAACCGATTCTTCAATACGCGTTGGGTGAATGCGGCCATCGGCGACGAGCGAACTAATCGCCAGGCGCGCGACTTCACGGCGCATGGGATTAAAACAGCTAATCGAAATCGCCTCGGCGGTGTCATCGATGATGAGGTCGATGCCCGTCGCCGCCTCAAGCGCGCGGATGTTGCGACCTTCGCGCCCAATGAGCCGGCCTTTGAGGTCATCAGATGGCAGCGGGATCACCGACACCGTGCGCTCATGGACAAATTCGCTCGCATAGCGCGCAATCGCCGCGGCGATGATGGTGCGCGAGCGGGCGTGGGCCTCCTTGGCGGCCTCGTCTTCGATGCGCTTGAGCTCGGCCGCGACGCCGGCCTGCGCTTCACCGCGCAGCGCCTGCTCGAGCGCGGCCTTGGCTTGATCGGCCGAGAGGCCTGCCACTTGCTCGAGCCGCTCCTTGGCTTGTTTTTGCGCCTCCTCGGCCTTGGCGACGGCGGCCTCGGCCTGCTTTTGTCGGCCCTCAAGCGAGCGCTCCTTGCCCTTTAGGTCGGCTTCCTTGCGCTCGGCGTCTTTGCGCTGGCGCTCGGCATCGCGCAGCTTGGCCGCCAGCGCGGCCTCCTTGGTGGCCAGCTCTTCTTTGCGTTTGCTGAGGTCCTCTTCCAACGCGGCCTTGTGCTTGAGGGCCTGATCGCGCGCGTCGATCTCCGCGGTCTTACGCAGCGTAGCGATTTCAGCCTGGGCGGCGGTGCGCAGCCTCGCGGCCTCGCTCTCAGCAAGCTGGCGAGCATTGGTGGCAGGGCTGCGCTTGGCGCGAAAGATCACGGCGCCGACAGTCGCGCCTATAGCGATGCCGATGGCAATCGCGAGCAGAAGAAGCAAGGGATTCATGGGAGCGCTCCAATTTGATGGACTATGACGTCGCCGTCCACGTCGTCGCTGACGATTGCGTGCATCGGGATGTCGCCATCTGAGTCGGGAATCATAGGGATGAGTTGTTCGCGAAAACACACGCCAATAAAGCGCGTGGAGGATGAGAGTCGCGCCAAGGCGCGGTCGTAGTAACCAGCCCCGTATCCTAATCGGTGGCCGCGGCGGTCGAAACCCATTCCGGGCACAATGACGAGGTTCAGATCGCTTGCGCCCAGACGGGGCGAGTCCCGGTGCGGCTGCAAGAGCTGCCATGGGCCAGGCTCGGTTGGCTCCCCGACGTGGAAGTGGATGTCGCGACGGTCGAGCAAGGGGAATGCCCATCGGATGGTTTTGTCGGGTAGGCTCATGTGGCGCAGGGGCGCGAGATCCACCTCGGACTGAATGGCACAGTAGGTGGCGATGGTCAGTTCGTGGCCTGCCATGGCGGCCACGAGGTCGCGCAGCCCGGCACAAATCCCCGCGGATCGCACCGCACGATCGCTGGGCGCAAGGGCATCACGTGCCGCTCGTAATTGCTGGCGGAGCATCCGCTTGGTCGCTGTGGGCGTGGCGTGGCGTTCCACGGACTCGACGATACCAAGGCATCGTCACGCCGACGGGCAGCGGCACGGGCATTCGCCAGGTTTCGAGCAGTTGCAAATAAGGGCGTTCGCGGTGGCGATCTTTTTGGTGTCAAACCGCCGGCAAAGACTTGCCAGGCTAGCCAAGTTCGGGCATAAGTCTCCACCTACCGGGCCTATAGCTCAGCGGTAGAGCATCGGCCTTTTAAGCCGGTGGCCGATGGTTCGAATCCATCTGGGCTCACAACTTAATAGTCGGCCCCATCGTCCAGCGGTTAGGACACCGGCCTTTCACGTCGGTAACACGAGTTCGAATCTCGTTGGGGTCACCATCGCATGCGGATTTTTTTAGTTCGCCATGGCGAGACAACATGGAACGCCGAGGGGCGTTACCAGGGACGAACGGACACCCATTTGGCGCCCGCTGGCATCGAGCAGGTGGCCGCACTTGGCGCCCGCTTGGCAGACGTCGACTTCGCCTATGCGGTGGCGTCTCCCTTGAGGCGGGCCCAGGATACGGCGCAGGCGATCTTGCGCGCAAATCGAGGGGCGGTCGTGCCAACTCTGCACACGGACGCCGACTTGATCGAAATTTCGCACGGCGCATGGGAAGGCAAGCTGGCGACCGATGTGAGCCGCGACGACGCCGCCATGTTCGCGGCGTGGCGCGGTCGCCCGCCGGCGACGATGGCGGCAGGGCCCGGAGGCGAATCGCTGGCGCATGTTGGGGTGCGCGCGGCGGCGGCGGTGCAGCGCGCGTGCGCGGCCGCAAGCGGCGAAAACATTCTCATCGTCGCGCATGACGCGGTGAATCGCGTCATCTTGTGCGATGCGCTCGGGCTGTCCTACGAGCACGTGTGGTCATTCGATCAGGCGCCAGCGACGTTGAATACGTTGCGCGGCGCGCGCGCGGGCGAGCTGATCGTGGTGCGACTTAACGACGCCTCGCACGTGTGCCCCATCGACGGCGATCGCGTGCATGGCGCGCTGTAGCCCGCTGCGCGTGGGTCGTGCTAGGTTGCCGATCGACCCTATGGTCTAGCAGGCTTAGGACGCTGGTTTTCTCAAACCGGAAACGTGTGGTTCAAATCCCACTAGGGTCGCTAGGCAGCGCAGGCTCGGCACGTCGCGCCCGTCCCGCCTTAACGACGCTCCAAATCATGGCGGGCGTCGCGAGCGTGAGGCCGACGGCGATGGCGATCAGCCAGTCGACGTGCAGCAAGGGCTCCACTTGCGCCGAGGCGGGCGCGACCGCGATTTCGCCGACCACCGCGCTAGTTCCAAGGATTACCGCCGAAAGCATCGCGGCGGCGGCGGCGGCGAGGTTTTGTGCCGATGAAAGTGCCGACATAAATTGCCCGCGTTCATGTGGCGCCGGCACCTGCGACGTCGCGGTGGTCATCGGCACCATGCGCGGCCCGCCGCTGCACATAAAGAGGATAAAGGTAAGCAACACCGGCAGCGCGGGCGCAGGTCCCGTCATGCCCAGCAACAAGGCGGCGAGCAGCATGACATTGCCGACGATGGCGACCGGAAGGGCCCCCAGGCGGTCGACCAACTTCCCGCTGGCCGCGATAAAAACGACGTTGAGCAAGCCACCGATGAGGTAGAGCGATTCCAGATTCGCGCGCTCGTAGCCGCGGTTGCCTTGGAAATAGGCTGATAGGTTGGGGATGATCAAAAATATGGTGAACGACTGCACCGCGGCCAGGGCAAACGACATGGCCACGCCCGGGCGGCGCAGCAGCGCGTTGGTCGCGATGCTCGCCCGGCTCGTCGCCAGATGCGCCGTGAGCGAGGGCAGCATCGTGCGTGCGATGATGGCCGAGCCAACCACCAAAGCGGCGACGCCGAGAAACGGCGCGTGCCAGCCACCCACGCGCGCCAGCCATAACCCGGTAGGCACGCCAAGAATCGACGCAAACGAAAATCCACCCATGAGCGTTGCCATGGCGCGGCCGCGCCGCTCAAACGGCACGACATCCGCGATGATGGCCATGCAGATCGCCGTGGCGGGGCCGCCAAAGGCTCCCGCCAAAAAGCGCGCGGCAAGCAGGCTCCAGAAATCAAACGCCAGCGCGCCGCTCGCGGTGCCGATGGCCAGCCCCACCAGCGCCATGACGAGCGCCGATCGCCGATCAAAACGATCGAGGAAGCGCGCGGCGATAATGCCGGCGATCGCGGCGGCGAGCATGTACACGCCGCCAACATAGCCGAGCTGGCTGGGTGGCATCGCCAAGGCGCGCGCGAGGTCCGGCCCCAGTGGCATGACCATGACAAAGTCGACGATATTGGCGAATTGGACAAACGCCAGCAGCAAGACGATGGAGCGCTCGCGCGGGTTGGCAGCTCCAATGGATGCGGTCACACGCCGCGATTTAGCACTAGCTCGCGGGCGACGCTACGGCTGGGGGCGGCGCAAAGCCATGCTTGGCCAAGATTGCCTGCCCAGCGGGTGAGGTCACAAACTCGACGAAGGCGCGGCCACCGGCGAGGTTTTTGCCGCCCTTGCAGGCCGAGGTGGCCTGTGTGAGGGGTTGGTGCCATCCCGGATCAATAGGCGTAAACACACCGTCGTCGGCGTGTTTGGCAAGCGACAAGGCGACGATGGCGACGTCGACGTTGCCGCTTTGGGCATATTGCAGGGTCTGGCGGATGTTTTCGCCAAACACCAACTTGGGATACACCGCCTCCCAGATGCCGGCGTGTTGTAAGGCTTGCTTCGCGGCTACGCCGTACGGCGCATGATCGGGATTGGCGATCGCAATTTTGCGAATCGATGCATCGGTCAGGGTCGCGAGCGCGGGTGCCGGCGCTTTGGACTTGGCTACCCAAATCACCACATTGCCCTGCGCATATAGCGCCTTGCTCGCACCTTCGCAGGCGCCGGCGGCGATGGCCTGGTCGAGAAACGCGACATTGGCCGCGAAGAACGCGTCATAGGGTGCACCCTGTGCGAGCTGCTTGGCGAGCTGGCCGGTCGAGCCCAGCGTCGCATTGACCTTGATGCCGTGCGCCTTGGTGAAGGCTGGCCCCAGCTCCTCAAAAGCGATCGCCAGATCGGACGCGGCCGCGACGGTGATTTCCCCGGCCTCGCTTGCGGCGCGTTGGCCGCAACCACTCGCGGCCAAGGTAGCAAGCAACAGCAGCATCTTTGTCATCGCCCCTTGGTTTATATCGCTTCGCACAGCCATGCAATGGTCGCGTTGTCGTGTTGCGCGAGCATCGCGGCTGGGCCCCTTCTGCTAGGGGTTTGCCCTATGTTACATTTTTGTGATGAAGGCACCCGCCGCGTTTGGCCCCCCCGATTTGCTCGCTGTGAACACGTTGCGGACGCTGTCGATCGACGCGGTAGAAAAGGCAAATTCGGGCCACCCAGGCCTGCCGCTTGGCGCGGCGCCGATGGCGTACGTATTGTGGCGACACTTTTTGAACGTCGATGCCAAGCACGTGACCTGGGCCAATCGCGATCGCTTTGTTTTGTCCGCCGGGCATGGCTCGGCGCTGCTTTATTCGCTGCTCCATCTCGCTGGGTTTGACGTGTCCCTTGATGACCTCAAGCAGTTTCGCCAGTGGGGCGCCAAGACGCCGGGCCACCCGGAATTCCACGACACGCCGGGCGTCGAAGCCACTACCGGTCCGCTTGGGCAGGGCACGGCTAACGCGGTCGGCATGGCGCTCGCGGAGCGCATGCTCGCGACGATGTACAATCGCCCCGGGTTTGAGATCGTCAATCATCGCACGTGGGCGTTAGTCGGCGATGGCGACCTCATGGAAGGCATTGCCTACGAGGCGGCCTCTTTGGCAGGGCATTGGAAACTTGGCAAGCTCACCTATTTGTACGACGCCAACGACGTCACGCTGGATGGCCCGGCGTCACTCATTTTCACTGAAGACGTAGCGGCGCGGTTTGTTGCGTGCGGCTGGCATGTCGAGACGGTTGCGAAAGGCGATGACGATCTTGCCGGGCTCGCGAATGCCATGACCATTGCGACGACGCAGGAAAAGCCGACGCTCATCATCGTCAAGACGACGATTGGGTTTGGTTCGCCCAAGAAGCAGGGCAGTTGCGCCTCGCACGGATCACCGCTTGGCGCCAGCGAGGTCGCCGCCACCAAGCGCACGCTAGGGTGGGATGAGCAGGCGCAGTTTTTGGTGCCCCCGGCGGCGCGCGAAGAATTTGCGACGAGCGCCGCGCGCGGCGCGGCGGCCCATGCGGCGTGGAACGAGCTGTTTGCCAAATGGGGTGCGGCGCATCCCGAGTTGTTGGCGCAATGGCGCGCGGGCGAAAGCGGCACGCTAACGAGCGCACAACTGGCTGCGTTGCCGGGCTACGACGCCGGCAAGGCCATCGCGACCCGCACCGCATCTGGCCAACTGCTCGGCAAGGTCGCCGAGTTGGCGCCGTGGCTCGTCGGCGGCGACGCCGACCTTGGCGGCTCGACCAAAACCATCGTCGCGGGCGGTGATTTTGATGGCGCGCGCGGCCGCAATGTGCGCTTTGGCGTGCGCGAACATGCGATGGGGGCGATCGCTAACGGCATCTGTTATCACGGTGGCCTGCGGCCGTACACCTCGACCTTTTTTGTCTTCTCGGACTATCTGCGGCCGGCGGTGCGTTTGGCGGCGCTCGGGCATTTACCGCAGCTATTTATTTGGACGCACGACTCGGTGGGCCTTGGCGAAGATGGCCCGACACATCAGCCGGTCGAGCAATTGGCGTCGCTGCGCGCGATGCCGGGGCTGATCACGTATCGCCCCGCGGATGCCAACGAAACGCTCGCCGGTTGGCGGATCGCGATGGCTGGCGCGCGCGGCCCCGTTGCGTTGGTGCTGTCGCGCCAGGACTTGCCCGTGGTTTCGCCAAAGGACACCGCGGGCGCCGAGCGCGGCGCCTATGTGCTGCGCGACGCCGCTGATCCCAAGGCGCTCATCCTGGCAACGGGGTCCGAAGTTGCCATCGCACTTGGCGCGGCTGAGGAATTGGCGAGCGCGGGCATCGCAGTGCGCGTGGTGTCGATGCCGAGCTGGGAGCTGTTTGCGGCGCAACCCGTGGCCTATCGCGAGCAGGTATTGCCTCGCGGCGTGACCGCACGCGTTTCGCTGGAGGCCGGCACGACCTTTGGCTGGCATCGCTGGGTTGGCGATCGCGGCATCGCGATCGGCGTCGACCGCTTCGGCGCATCTGCGCCCGGACCGACGATCTACGAAAAATTTGGCCTTACGCAAAAAGCCGTCGTGGACGCGGTGAAGTCGCTGCTGTAAGCAGCGGGCTGCACCTGTTGAGTAGCCGCACCGCGACTCCCTGCGCATCGCTAGGCGATTAGGCGCCGGGCGCGGCGTTAGATGGCCAGCGCCCCGGCGCTCCATCGCACGCTATGCGACACCTCAGACAGTTCCATGGCGCCCATGGTCGTCAGAAGGTTTAACGATGGTGCTGGCTCGTCCCCGGCCCCGGGCTTTCCAGGGGCCCGGGCCGGGGGCAGAGTTTGCGCGCTTGGTGATTTCGGTGGCGTTGTCGGCGCCGCGAAGCACTAGTGCCGAATCAATGAAGTCATTTGGTTTCGAATCACGGCCAGTCGGTAGCCGCGCGCCCACTTTACGCCGGCCATTCGCAGCGTCGCACGCTCAACGAACCAGTTGACCGTTCCCTAATGGACCTTGGGAGGCCTGGGCTCGTTGATGGCGTCAATAACCATCGATGCCAGCGAATGGTCCAGAGAACTCGGCCATTCAGCTTGGGTGACTTGGACAATTTGCACGTACCCCTCCGAATATGGGCACTTAGCGGTCAGCCTGTGGCTCTCACCACCTGATCCACCGTCTTCGCGATCACGTCTCAATAAACAACGACGGCCCGCCGCGCTCTTGGTTTCCAACCACTCGCCCGCAGGCAATTCGGCCCGCTGCTGCAATGTGATGTGCGCTACTTTGGGGTTGCGGGTGTCGAGGCTTGCGGTGTCCCGCACGACGAAGCCATCAGCGATTTGTGACGCGGCAAACCCTGGGGGCAGTTGCAGCGAAAGCCCATTGGAGTGCTTGTACTCGATGTGGTTGGTTTTGGTCGGAGGTGCCGTGGCGCTTGAACAAGCTTGCAGCAAGAGTCCCAGCAATAGGAAAGCATTGCTTCGCATCACTGCCTCGGCGTCGTTCTAATCGCGCGCTATTCGGCCGAAGGAGTGGTCGCTGGTGGAGCGCTTGGCGCGGCTGCGGCAGCAGGCGCTACGGGTGCGGCGGCTTGTGGGCGTGGGCCACGAGGACCACCGCCGGGACCGCCAGCGCCACCTCCACCGGGACGACCTGGACCGCGGCCATCAGGACGACGGCCAGGTGGGCCCTTGCGCGGACGATCGGGGCGAGTATCGTTAGGATCGCGCGGCGCGCGGGTCCATTGCCAGCCCATGCCGGCGCGGGGAATCTCAGCAAAATTCACGCGCTCGGAGGGGCCGGTGTCTTTGCTACCGCCGGCTTTCAGCGCGCCGAGGCCGCGTGGCTTCTCGGCCCTGGGGCGATCGCCGCCGCCACCACCACCACCGCCGCCACGCTTATCGCCGCTCTTGCCCTTGTCGCGACCAGGACGGTCGTTACTGCGGGCGGGGGCCGCGCCGCTCTTAGGCGTCGGCGCACGATTTACGACATAGTGAAATTCGCCTTTTGAAATGGCGCCTTGCGGACCCGCTTCGCCTTGAAACACGCGGACCAAGCGCAGGGTTTCGATCGCATCACCGACGATTTCGACGGCCTCGATGACCCGCGGCACGCGCTCGGCGGGGATGCCGAGTTGGGTTTGCAGCGCCTCGGCGAGGGCGTCGCCTTCCAGGCCGGCGGCGACGGCAGCTTTGTGCGCGTCCGCGGCGCGGCGCAAGGCGACTTGCGAAAATTCGGTAAGTGTCTTCATAGGAGTCCTTAAGGGCCGTCCTATACCACGTAGGTGGGGCGAATCAATACAGAGTCGCGCCTCGTGGGGCGGGGCGACCCAAAACCAGGCCGAAGCCTAGTTTGCGCCTACGGAGCCAGATGCTGACGCTGACACCTCAACCGAGACGGAAATTGAGGCATTCACCTCGGTGACCGAGCGGGCAACCGCCGCGACCTGGCCCGTGAAACACATGGCTTGGGAGCGAAATTCCGACGCTAGATCACGGCCCGAGCTGGCGAGTTCACCGGCCGCCTTGGCCCACGTGCGCGTCGCCGCGCCCAGCGATTCAAGGCGCGCGCCGGCTGAGAGGATGGTTGGAATGCCGGCGCGCATCGCGGCAAAGGCCGCGTCCGCCTTGGACTTGTCGAGCATGACGCCGGCCTTGGCGCTAACGTCGAGCTTGGCGGGGGTGCAGGTCGCCTCGATCGAGGCGGAAACCTCGGCCTTCGCGCGGCATTGACCTTCCGCCTTGACATCGGCATGGCCGCTACATTCGCCTTCGCAGCTACCTTCGCAGGTACCATCGCATTGGCTATTGCATGAGGTTCCCGACTTGCTGCTGCCCTCGCACGTGCCATCGCATTTGCCGTTGCAGGTGCCCGAGCATTGGCCGGAGCACTGCACCTCGATGTCGGCGGACGCCTTGCCTTCGCACTTGGCTGCCGCGCTCGCCGCGGCCTTCATGTTCACCGTGCAAACGGCGGGCGTATATTTGATATTGACCTTGGCGCCGGCCTTGATGCCAACCTTGCGGAAATCGCTCAGCGTCGCAAAGGCGGATGTGCAAATCGTCTTGGTGTCGCCGCTAAGTTGGGCGGCCGACAGCTGCAGCTCGCGCCCCATCGCGATGCACGCGTCCTTAATCGTAGATTCCACCGACGTGGCGGCCTTCTGGAGGTCCGCCGAGGCGTCGATAAATGCCATGTACTTGCGGCCGACGTCGCTGCCCGACAGATCGCCACACGCGTTGCTTTCGAGGGAGTTGCCGTCGTTGCCGGCCAGGCCGCCGACGCCGGGCACGCTCGATTTGCCTGGCAGCTTGCTGCAGGCGACGAAGATAGCGCCCGCGGCGACGATCGCGCCAAGGCAGAGAGAGATACGACGAGGGTGCGCTTTAATCATGCGCGCATCCTACAGGCTGCGCCTCGCGCATGAAACGCCAACGCGGAGTTAGTTAAGGGCGACCAGGGCGATACCGATTTTCGGTCACCCAGGGCGACCAATTGACACCGCGCGGCATGGTGACCAAGCTGGCTGCCGGGTACACGAGGCATTCGTGATTCGGGTCGAGCACTAGGCTCGCCACTTCAAAGCTGGGCAACGCGAGATCTGCCTCCCACGTCGCGATCGGCGCGCCATCGTTCCAAAGATCGACGCTAACTAATTGGGACTCGCTTTGATCCGCGGACATAAGGCCAACGCTGAAACGGCAGGCGAGTGGCACCGCCTGGGCGTTGGTGGCCTGCACCGTCAGCTTGTAGAAGCCATTTGCGACGCCGCCGGTAAGTTGGATGCGATGCCACGCCGGCGCGCCAGTACCGTAAATCCAGGCATCAGCGTAGGCATCCAGCGAGAGCTCAGTGGTCTGCTCTAGCGCGGCGACGACCTCGTCAACCGAGAGCGCCCGCTGTGCGCCGAGCAGCGTCTGCAGCGCGGCAAGTACGTCATCGCGCGAGGTGAGGCGTTCGAGCTGGCGAAACAGCACCATCGGCCCCGGGCCGTAAACGTGACCATAATAAGTAAAAAGGGCGGGCTGCTCCTCGGGCACCGGGTGGTATGCGGCGCCGTTGGAATACGCCTTCCAACCTGCGCGCGTCAGCCGAGCGAGTTCGCCGTCGGTTTCATCTTCGTAGACAAACGACAGATACTCGGCCATGGCCTCCTTCCACACAAAGTCGTAGGTCGAGGCCAGGGTGGTCTGATCGCCGGCCCACTGGTGAACAATTTCGTGCAGCAAGGTGTGGACGGCATCTTCGTCGCCGCCAAGCGCCGAGACGAGGGCATCGTCGAGCACGATGTTGCCGGGGTGTTCAAAGCCAGCCCAGTACGTTGGCGCGACGACGATACGCAGCTCGTCGCCATAGGGATACGGCCCAAAGCGTTCGCTCATCCAGGCCATGAAGTTTGCAAAATAGTCGGCATTGATCACATCGAGCACGCGGCCGCCGGCGCGTTCGAACCCGGTTACGGCGACGCCGTCCCAGGTGCCAAGCGATCGCGAGGTCCAGCGGTCATAGGCGATGATGCCCATGGTGCTGTATAGCGGGCCGCCGGCGCTGGAAAAATTGCAGATGGTCTGGGTGGGCGAGGTGGAGATGTCACCTGGACAAAGCACCGTGAGCTCGGCCGGATGCGCCACGACGAAGCGGTAGGTGGCGAAACGATCGGGCGCGGGATCACAGATTCCAAGGCGCGCGCATTGTGCCACCCAATTGAGCATGTAGTAAAAATTGCCGCCGCCAATGCTGCGGGAGGAAAAGCCAACCTGACTTGCGCCCAGCGTCTCGGCGGGAATGACCGAGCTATACGAGATGGTCAGCGCGTCACCTGCATAAAAGCCGGGCCCGCAGATGGTTAGCTCGGTATTGTCGTCAGCGGTATACGTCGTCGTCGCCGCCTCGCCATTGACGCGGACATCTGTGAGCGCGCGCGTAGCATCGGCCAGCGCAAAGCAGTTGCCATCGCTGGTCGCGGTGGCGGTTAACGTGCCTTGCGTGGCGCGCGAAATAAGATCGAGCGCTAGCTCATAGTGGGCTATCTCCACCGTGGCATCGCCCGTGGGCGCCGCGCCGCCGCAACCGAGAACGAGTGCCACGCTCGCCACAACGCCGTGCCGGGGGATCATGGACCGACGACCTTTGCGTCCGCATTGACGTAAACGACAGGCATGCCAAGCACGCCCAAATCGCCTATCGCGGCGCGATCGCCAACGACGACGATGGTGAAATGACGCCACGACTCCGCGACGGTACGCTGAGCCTGCTCGGCGCGCACAGCCGCGATTTCGGCCTGGGCGGTGCGAAGCGTCGCCAGTGGCCGAGCTTGGACGACGATGTCGCGCAGCGCGCGCGCGACGTCGCCGTTGGTCTCGAATTGGTGGGGGAATGAGCGCATGAGAAAACGCTTAGTCTTCTGTAGCTCTAGATCGGGCAAGGGCGTCGTGCGCGTATGGTCTTTGATGGCAAGGATTTGGCGCACGGCATCGACCGTGTTGGCGGTCTTGATCGAGCTAGAGACCAGCAGCAACGTCGCCGCGCGCAGGCGCATGACGCTGGACGAGATGCCATAGGTGTAACCGAGTTGCTCGCGCAGCGTGCCATTTAGGCGTGACGCAAACGTGCCACCGAAGGCCGTATTAACTACCTCGACGCCCGCGCGCTGATCGTCGGCATGGGCCGCATGGGGGGTGCCCGCGTAAATGACGGCCTGTTCAGTGCCGGGCTTATCGAAGACGTAAATCGTCGAGGTCGACGGCAGGGCCGGGGCCACAGGGCGCGGCGAGGGCAAGGGTGGTCGCCGGGCCTGCCAACTCGCAAATCGCCTATCGACCATTTTGCGCACGTCCTTGGCGGCGACGTCGCCCACGATAATCAAGCACGCCGCTGCGGGCTGGTAATGCTGCTCATGGAAATCGTGAACGTCCTGCAAAGAAATTGCTCGCAGCGTCTCGGGCAGTCCGATCACCGGATTGCCGTAGGGATGCGCCGCCCCAAATGCGAGACGATGCCACAGAAACGCCGCCATGCGACCCGGTTCCTGGTCGCGGCGCAAGACGTTCTCAAGTTGGATATGGCCTAGTCGCTCAAAGTCACCGCGCGGCAGCAGCGGGTTGGCCACCATGCGCGCCATCAGCTCGAGCGTCGGCTCAAGCGTCGCGGCCAGGGTTCGCACGCTCACGGTGCTGGTGTCACGACCAACAACCACCTCAAGCACGGCCCCCAGCTCTTCCAGTCGCTCGGCAAAGGTATCGCGCGTATAAATATCGGCGCCCTGAGTGAGCAGGTCACCCGTCAGTTGGGCCAAGCCTGGCGTGCCGCTGGCTGCGCCAGCTTGGAGGGCAACCAACGCAACGCTCACTAGCGGCACGCCACGTCGCTGCGCCACCACCACGCGCAGGCCGTTTGGCAGCGTAAATTCCTCAAGGTTTGGCGGGGCGAATGGAGCCTCCGCTGATGCAGGAGGGATTTTGGCCCAATCCACGCCGGCCGTTTCCCACGGAACGGCTGGACGGGGGGCCGGATCGGCTACGGCGAGGGCGTGGTGTGAGCTACACGCGATGAACGCCGCCAACGCCAACTGCAATTTCATGGAATTCCTTTCGCGGCCAGGGCCGGTCGAATATAGAGGTGCAGCGCCGCGCTCGGTGCCAGCCAGGTGCGCGCCAGGCGCTGCAAATCAGCCGAGGTGACGGCGTCGAGTTGCCGTAGATCTTCGATGGCATAGCGCGGATTGCCGGTATAGGCCGCGTATTCGGCGAGGGTTTCGGCGCGCGAGATGAGCGCCTCGATGCCCCGCAGCAGGCTGCTCTTGATCATTTGGCGTGCCCGGATGAGTTCCGGCTCCGTCGCGCCATCCGCTGCGATGCGGGCGAGCTCCTCGGTGACGACCGCGGCCATGGTGCTCGCCGCGACGCCGTCGCGGCCAACCGTGTGGATATGGAACTCGCTGCCCAGGCGCATCGTGTCGACAAACGCGGCGACCTCGATCGCGAGTTGATCGGTGATCGTCAGCCGCCGCACGAGCCGGCTCGATTCACTGCCACCGAGGATATACGCAAGCACTTGCATCGCGACGATGTCCTCGCTGTAAGCTGGGGGCGCTCGCCATACCATGATGGCCTTATCGGCCGAGACGTCGTCGGTCGCCTCATGGAGGCGCGGGCCGGCCAGTGGCGTAACCGCCTCGGCGACGCTGGTCACGGGCCGCGCCGCTGATGGCATCCATGCAAAGTAGGTGTCTATCAGGCGTCGGGCCGTGGCGACGTCAAAATTTCCGACGACGACGAGCGTCGCATTGGCGGGGATATAAAAGGTTCGCCAGAAGTCCTCGACATCGGCGAGCGTGGCCGCCGATAGATCGGCCATGCTGCCAATGGTTGGGTGGGCGTTGCCGTGCCCTGCCGGCCAGAGCAACTCGGGTAAGGCGAGATCCGCCATGCCGTAGGGACGGTCTTCGTACGACTGCCGTCGCTCATTCTTCACGACGTCACGCTGGTTGTCGAGCGTCGCTTGCGTCACCGCGTCCCAAAGCCCGGCCATGCGATCGGCCTCAAGCCACAGCGCCAAGGCGAGCTGGCCCGATGGCAATTGTTCGAAATAGTTGGTGCGGTCGTTGTTGGTCGTGCCGTTGTTCACGCCCCCAGCTTCCTCGAGCAAGAGGTCGAACTGGCCGTCGCCCACGTGCTTTGAGCCCTTGAACATCACGTGTTCAAAGAGATGCGCAAAGCCAGTCTTGCCGGCGACCTCATCTTTGGAGCCGACGTGATACCAAACGTGGACCACGACCGAGCCGACCGAGGGATCTGGCTGGAGAATGATCTCAAGCCCATTGGCTAGGCGATAGTGCTCGATGGTGAGCGCCGCCATCGGATCATGGGGGTGCCGCACGGCAGAGGCGCGCGACTGACAGCCGACGGCCAGCAGGGCGCAGGCCAACACGGCGCAGCGTGGGTTTCTCATGTTGTGGAATGTGGCGAACAGCTCATGCTTTGACAAGCCTTGATATGGGTTTTGTCCCCACCATCACGCCGGAAATGGCGTCGGGCGGCGCAGCCGCTGCGAGGCGCGAGGCGGCGTGGCGGTCAGGCGTCCCTCGCGTACGTACAAGACGCGGTCAGTTAACGCGGCGGCCTCACTGGACGAATGCGTGACAAACACCGCAGGCACCCCGACCTCGGCGACCACTTGCTTGACGACCTCGGCGAGGGCCACGCGCAGCTCAAAATCGAGCGACGAAAATGGCTCGTCAAACAGCATGACGGTGGGGGCGATGGCAAGCGCGCGTGCCAGCGCCACGCGCTGCGCCTCACCGCCGGAATAACTCGCCGGCTTGCGCTGCGCGAGGTGGCTCACGCCAAGGCGCGCAAGCAAGTGCGTGGCCGTCGCCTCTTGCGCCTCTCGCGAGCTGGTTTGGTAAAGGCCGTAGCGTACGTTTTGCTGCGCCGTCAGATGTGGAAACAACGCCAGCCTCTGAAAGACAAAGGCGACACGCCGCTTTTCGATCGCAAGGTCGACGCCGACGCTTGCCGCACCTGGTGCGGACGAAGGGGCGCGAAACCAAGTCGCGTCGCCAAGTGAAATCGTCCCCTCGGCAGGCCTGGAAATGCCCGCGATGGCGGCGAGCAAGGAGCTCTTGCCTGAGCCGGATGGCCCGAGCAGACACGTGATGCCGGGCGGAAACGCCTGCGCCGCGACGAGCTGGAACCCGCCAACATGCCGCAGCGTTACATCCACTAGCAGCGACGCCGCGGTGGTCACGGTGGCAGGCCTTGTTTACCGCGCATGGACAAGCGATTGGCACCATACATAAGCAAGATGGCGCTGATCGTCATGGCAACGACCATGGCCTCGGCGCGGCGGTCGTGGCCGGCTGCGATTTGGTTGTAGACGTAGATGGCGCCGGTTTCGGTGCGTCCCGGCACCGAGCCAACGAGCATCCAGGTGACGCCGAAATCACCGAGGCTTTTGGCAAAGCCAAGCATCGTTGCGCTCAAGATACCGGGCGCGGCGATGGGCAGCGTGACGGTAAGGAAGGCGCGCCATTTGCTTGCACCAAGCGTGCGCGCGGCCAGCGGCAAAATTGGGTCGACGCCCTCAAGCGCCGGGCGCGTACCCTTGATGATGAGCGGCAGCGCCCCGACGACGGCGGCTACGGTAGCGCCCGTAATGGTAAACGCAATCGATGACCCTGTCAGCGCGTGATAAAAGCGTCCCACCGCGCTATTGGGTCCTAGCGATACCAGCAGATAATAGCCAAGCACGGTCGGCGGCAGGACCATGGGGGCCGTGACAATCGCATCAAGCAGGTGGCGTCCGCGCAGATTGCGATGGCTCAGCAGCCAGGCCAGCGCCACGCCCAGGGGCAGCGCAATCAAGGTGGCGACGCCGGCGACGCGAAACGATAAGAGATAGGGCGCCCACTCCACGTGCGCCGATTACGGCACCGTCGGCGGCGCGAAACAAGCCGCGAGGTCGGTTTTTTGCGCCAGCGCAAAGAGCGGTTCGGCGCGGCAGCCCTCGGCGCGGCAACGCCACAGGATGCGATTATTGGGGATGTCAAAATCGAGTTCGCTTGCGAGCAGGGCGTTGCCACCGAGGACGCCATCGAGTTCGGCGAGCTCATCTTCGCGTAGCTCGGCGCGCAAACCCTGTAGCAACGGCAAGGCGTCGGGAACCACCAAAAAGTCGATCCCCGCGGCTGGCGCGATGCCAACATGCGCGGGCAGGTTGATGCACAAATCCGAATTGTCGCAGGCGTCTCCGGCAAGGACCCGGGCGCGCCTCACCAACGATTCGCACGCGCCCCCCGCGTCACCCGTCGTGGTCGACGGCTTGGACGTAAGCTCTAGCCGTGGCAGCACCGCCGCGCGACCGCTGATGCGCGTGCCCGCATAGTACGTTTGCGACGCGGGCAGATCCGCCAGCATCGGCAGTGAAGGGTCGGCGAGGCGAAGCCGCTCATAGGTTGCTTCGCCGAGCAAGCTAGTCGCGATTCCCGTGGATATTGTGAACATCGTGTTTACGCCGGCGCCGGAGCTCGTCGTCGAAATCGAGCCATTGACACAGCCATCAAGGACCGGGCGACGGGCGCCAAGGACGACCGGCGTGCCGCGGACATAGATGGTGCCGCCACCGTAATAGGGCGCCGTGAAGACGGCATCGCACTCGCGAGAACGTTCGAGCGTGGTGCCGACGATGTCGGGAAACAGGTAAAGCACTTGGGCGACGAAATTGATGCGCAAGGCGTTGCCCGCCAGCGCGTCGGCGCCAATGACGGCTTCGATCGGGGTCGTCGCGTCTGCCGGTCCCGCGAGGCAGGTGGCCGCGCCGCAAAATGCAAATCGAAAAAAGCCACCCAGCGCGGCACGCGGCGCGCCGTCTGGCCCTTGCGCGTAGAGGTACAGCGTTTCGGCGCGGCGCTCGATCGGCTCCCCAAGCGCCGCCTGGCGGACGGTCAGCGGCGACAGCACGTCGATGAGCGCGGGCTTTGCGGCCTCATCGCTGGTGGCAACGCGCGCCACGATCATGCCACCCGCGGCATTCACCTCAATGGCGCGGGCGTCGCTGACGTTTTCATCGCGGGCGCAGCTGGCCAACGTCAACGCGATGGCGCCTGCGCAGACGCGGCGCACCGTGGAGCGAATGACCGCGCGCTGCATCCGACGCTCCATCATACAAAGGGCAGCGGGGCCAGCCGGGCCGGGGCATCGTCGACAAAAAGTTGAGCCTCAGGCTCAAGACACGAGCGATGAAGCATGGCCAAGGCAATGAGCCCTAGCTCTGGCGACGTCGCCACCGAGGTCACCGTACCGGCGCTTGGACGCGAGGCGTGGGAGACGTTGGCGCCAAGCAGCGGTAGTTGCGCGCCCGTTAAGCGTAGGCCGCACAGCTGTTTTTGTGGTTTGCCTTGCGCATGGACCCGAAACACCGGTTCCTGGCCAACGTAGCACCCTTTCTGATAGTCGAGAAAGTTCGCCAGTGGCGTCTCAAAGGGTAGGTGCGCGTCGCTGACATCGACGCCGTAGCTGGGGATGCCGGCCGCAACGCGCCATGCATGCACGAGCTCGGAGGAGGCGGGCGCGCTCGCGGGCCCAAACACGATCGGCGCGTGCCATGCCGCCGCTGGCGAGGTCCATACGCGGTGTTTTGGCCGATCATCGGGCGTGAAGACGACGTCATCCATGACCGCATATTTTTCGAGTAGCGCGCGCGTCGCCTCACCAAGCGACGGCTCGCACAGCAGCCAAATATCTTCGGCCGTCTTGCCCATTTCAAAGATGGATAAGAGGCGACCTTTGGGGCTTAGGATAGCACCCCACGTCTGCGCGCCCACGCCCAGCGTCTCGACGTTTACGGTGGTCAGGCCCTGTAGAAATCGCACGCGGTCGCCACCGGTTACGCGGAGCAACGGGTAGTCCGACTGACTGACCACGAGCGTCATGGCTGCCCCTCGGCGGCCAGTCTGCCAGCGGCGGCAAGGCGTTCGGTCCGTCGCATCTTGGCCTGCGCAAACCGGCGGCGGTCCTCATCGGTTTCGCAAATCAGGGCCGGCACGTCGCGAGGTCGCTGCGCCTGATCGATGGCGACAAACGTTAGGTAGGCCGTGGTCGTATTTCGCGGCTTGCGCGAGGCCATGTCTTCGGTGTCGACGCGACACCCCACCTCCATGGAGGTGCGATGGGCAAAGTTAACCTGAGCCTGCAAGATCACCACCTCACCCACGCGCACCGGTGACATGAAATCGAGGCGATCGATGCTCGCCGTCAGCACGGTGCCGCCAGCATGCCGCATGGCCGCAACGCCCGCACAGACGTCGATCCATTGCATCATGATGCCGCCAAACATGACGCCGGATTCGCCGTTGGCGTGGCCGGGCATCACGATCTGCGTCATCTCGCAACGCGAGGCGCTTGGGGTGAGAATACCGGATGGCATGGCTCGACTATATCATCGAGCGCTCAGGCGCGTTTGGAAACGCCGAGGCTACTTCTTTTTGGTGGCGGGCTTCTTGGCGGCCTTGGTGGTGACCACCTTGGCTTTGGCGCGCGCCTTCTTTTTGGCTTGCGATTTGCGGCGGCGCATCTTTGGCGTGTTGCGGTTATCTCGGCGTCCCATGGCGTTCTCCTGTGGTATCCCGGGGTGAATATCTCTCCCGCGTGGCGCTGTCAATACGCGGGCACGGCGGTGTCAGTTGCGGAGGGCGATCGAGAGGTGAAATCGGCCCGTGGCGCGGTCAAAGGGCCGGGCGTACAGGGGCAGCGCCCAGTCTGCCGAGACGGTACCAAACGGGGTAACGAGGCGCAGCAGCGACACCCCCACCGCGCTACGGAAGGCCCCCAGCGACAGCGTGGTCGCGTTATTGACGATGGCACCGGTATCGAAGAAAAACCCGGAGGCCACCGAGGCGAACCCTCCGAGCCGCGCCAGCTTGATCTCGAGGTCGATGTTGCCAACCGTGCGGATGTTGCCGCCCGCCGGCAAAATAATGATTTGTTCGAGGCAGCACAGCGGCGGCACCGCCAAGGCAATTTCCTCGACCGCCAGCCGATCCTCGGCATAGCCGCGGACGGTGTTGTCGCCGCCAGCGAAGTAGCGCTCGACTTCGGGCAAGAAAACCGCGCCGCCCAGCGGGATGCCGTGGTCGTGCCTCAGATCGAGGCGCAGCGCCAACCTCGAGCCCAGCGCCCGCATCCATTGGCCATTGAGGTAAAGCTTGGCAAACGTATCTTGCCCCAGCAAGTAGGGGCTAGCGTAGCTCGCACCGAGTTCGACGCGATAGCCCTTAACGGGGGCCAAGGGATTGAGCTCGCCGCTGCGGTCGGTGCGTGTATCGACATTGAGAACCAGTCCAACCAGGCCGGTAATATCGATGACCGGCACGCGCGCGTCGGTGGTCGCCTGGACTGGCAGCCGAATTGTCGTCTCATCGCGATTGCGTCGGCGGTAGTCGTAGCGAAACCCCAGACTAATCGACCGCGCCGAGACGTCGGCGGCTTGGGGGCGTTGCCAGGTGCGACTAGTCTTGAGGGCGCCACCTTGCGTGGTGAGGCGACCGAAACGCTCGGTCTGCTGCGAGCGGGCAAAAAACGTTAGGTCCACATCGAGACGAGGCCCAAGCGCGCGCCTCACGACCCACCGCGGCAAGCGCGCATTCGCCTCGGCGCCGCTTGTCTCGACGCCTAGCAGCAACGACCCATCGACTGCGATGCCAACCCCGAACAGATTGGGCAGCCGCGGCGATACGCGGCCAAAGAGCCCGTTCTGCGTCGAAAAGCCACCTTCGAAATCGAGGTAGAGCTTGCGGTCGTGGCGTTCGACGACGCGCACCAGCACATTGGCGACTTGTTGTTCGCGATCGTCGAAGTTGAGCGCATCGACGATGACCGACCCAAACAGGTTCGTGCTGCGTAGCCGCGCCGGACCGTCGCTGTAGAGTTGGCCGGTAAGCAGCTCGCCCTCGGCAAAGCCAAGCTCATCGCGCAAGACCCACGTCTTGGTTAGGAAGTTCCCGCGCACGATGACCTTGCCGATGCGCAGGCGATTGCGCTCGGTCACGGTAAACCGCACGCTCTTGCGGTTGTCGGCAGGGCCTGGGGCGCGTACCTCGTACAGCACCTCGGCATGAAGAAAGCCTTTGGCGGTTAACGCGGCCTGGATGGCCGTAGCGGCCTCGCGAAGGGGTGCCTCGATATTTGGCAGATCGGTGGACGCGACGATGCAGCCGTCGGTTTTTTCGCGAGGTCGCGTTTTGATGGACGCTTGCATGAGCGACAGGGCGGCCTCGCACGTCAACGTGTGGTCGCCGACAAATTCGATCTCGAGCTGGTCGATGGTATCGGGTAAGCCCTCGTCGACACGGAAGCGAATGTGCAGGCCGCGGCCGGAGGTGGCGGTCGCGAGGTCGCCGGCGACAAGTGCGGGGTTGCCTAGCGCCCCCGCGGCGTGGGCGATGTCGACCTCGACGGTGGCGTTGGGGTAGCCAACCGCGGCGTACTTGCGACGGATGCGCTCGCGGTCGGCCTGCAACAGCTCAGAAATGGCAAAGCGATTAGTGGTAAGGACCCGGCTACGAAATGGCTCGACCGACAAGTCGGCCTTGATGGCGCCTTCGGAGAATCTTGGCGTCCCATCGCCGGCGACAATGACGACCTCCACGGCATCGACACGCCGCGCAACGCCAAGATCAATATCGAACACGATGCGATCTACAATCGACAGGCGCTCTTTGGACCAACTGACGAACGCGTCAAAATAGCCAAGGCCTTGCAAGTAGCGGCGAAGCTTGGCCTCGGACGCGCTGGATTCGTAGTCATCCGCCGACGCGGCCTCGTTAAACGTGAGCTGTCGGCGCAGTTCCGCCTCGGGCAGCGGCACGCCGGTGGGGGTGCGAAACACGACATCCACGGGCCGGCGCTCGTCGATTTCCAGCGTCAGGTCGACGCTCTTGGTCCGCCGATCAAATGACGTGCGGGGGTCGAAATCGCTGCTGATCTTGACGCCGGGGTAGCCGCGCGCCTGGTACAGCGCAACGACCGCATCGATGTCGGTTTGCAGCTGGCTGCGAGTAAACCGCGCCTGGCCGACACAAATGCGGTAGAAGAGGCAAAATTTCGCGTGGCGAAATTGCTGCAAGACCTCGTCCTCGGCGATGTACAAGGTGCCTGCCTTGGCGAGCCTCACCTTGCCCAATTTGTAGGCGGGGCCGAGGTCGATTTGCACCGTCACCGTGTGGACGTGGGCGGAGGTGCGGGTCGACGTAATCACCGCCTTGGCCTCGAAATAGCCTTGATCTCGAAAATACTCCGCGATGCGCTCTTGCTCGTCGCGGAACAAGGCTTGCCTCGCTTCGGCGCCGTAGGGTAGGTAGGCCCCGCGGCGGATGCCAAGCCGGCGCGCGATCTCATCGTCGAGCAATGGGTCGAGCAGGGATTGCTTGATCTTGACGTCAACTCGGCGAATCTGCGGCAGGGGCTCAAGCGTCAGGACGAGCCGCGTGCCTTGACCGTCGGTTTGTGGCAGCAGCCCAATGACCTCGTAGCCCAGGCGTGCGCAGGCCGCACGAATCGCGAGTTCGGCGGCGGCCTTTGATTCGCGCGGCGCAAGCACGTCTGGGGTCAAGACCGCGTGCAACGTGGCCTCGTCCTCCAGGAGGATGCCGGCGATGGCAAAGCTGTCAAAGCGCGCGGCGGCGGGCATACTTGGCTCGGGCTCACCCGTTAGCGGTGTCGCAGGCGCCGCTGGCGCTTCCGCCGCGTCGTCGGCGCCGGTGGTGCGCGCCGACATCACGAGCACGCAAACGACCGCCGCGAGCCGCCCGGCTAGGCCCGGCCAAAAACGTGGAGATAGAAGCGGCAGCATGGGCGAGCGAGATCAAAAGAGGGGCAGGCTATAGACAAGCTTTAGCTCGAAATTTTGCACGTCGTCTTCGGTGGCGTCATCGAAACGCCGGCTGAGGTAGCCGATCTGCAAGTTCACCCGGTAGGGCGATCTGACCTCGCCACGGATGTTGAAATTTTGGCTGGTCGAGCCAGTCTGCCAATCGCCGATGACGTTGATGTTGTCGGTGAATTTCTTTTCGCCATGAAAGCCCACCGAGCCGGCGCCAATCACGGGCCTTGCGACGTCGAGCTTGATAAAGTCTCGGATGGGGTCCTCGATGAAAAGGGCAACCACGTCGCCTGAGGCATCCTTAATCAACTGATCGGTAAAGCTCTCGCTGGGATTTGTCGACGGGTCGGTTGCGGTCTGCGTTTGGGTCGTGCCATCAAGGCTGCGGCGAAACTGATCGGGCGTTCGGCCAAAAATAAGCAGCTGCGCCGTCTGGCCCTTGTTAAAGCCCGTCGAGGTGTACAGATCCCTGAGCGGTGAAAACTGGACCGCACCCGAGGTGCGGGTAAAGGTCGCCTGCCAGGTTGGAAAGCGAAAGGTGCCGCGCTGCACGGTGATTTCTCCCGAAAACTGGGGCGTCCTTGGCGTGCCGCCCACATTGACGGTGCCATCCATGTCGATATTGGCGAGGTTGTTAACGATCGAGAAGCGCCGCACGTCGACGGCGACATTGAGCCGGGCGCCGCCTAAGCTTGGCGACGTTTCCCAAAAAGGTGCCTCCGCGGGCTCGTTTGAGCTTGAGGGCGAGATGAGCTCGCCAAACTCAAAGTCGCTGATGTACTTGCCCGAGACCATTTCGATGCGGCCGCTGATATCCCACGCCGCCGAGGCCGCACGCAGGACGAAATCCATCTTGGCATTGACCACTAGATCGAGCGTGCGCGGCACGCGGAAGGGAATCGCATCGGCCAGGACCTGGACGTTGGCGGCGATGATGCCGCTGGCGTCGACGTCCATGATCCCGTTGAGATTGCGAATAAGGCCTTCGTTGTCAAAACTGCCGCCGAGGGCACAGAGCCCGATACGGTAGGTGCGAGCACCTCTGGCGGCGCCGCTGCGCGTGCCGAGGTCGCAGGCGTCGTTCTGTGACGGGTCGAAGTTGTCGCTTACCTGAATGAGCCCACGCTCCATGACCAGCTGGCTGCGCGCCGCGCGCGGGGTCAGCGCGAGTGGTCGCCGCGGATCAAATTCGATCTGCCCAAACAAGGCCGGCCATTCGCCAGCGCCAAAAAGCGTCGCCGAGATCTTGGCGACACCCGAGGCCTGCGACAGCGTTTCTGGGGCTAACGCGACCAGCACGGGGCCGGAAATTTCGCCCTCAAGATCCAGCGCCCACAGCGCGGGCCGGTAATTCTTGAGCATGATATTTCCAAGCAGCGATAGCTCGGATGAGTCGCCGGTGTAGTCGTCTTGCACGACGACCTTTACGCCGGTAAAGCCGACGCTGTCCTGGCGCAGGGCGATGACGCCGCTGGGCAGCCGAATGACGCTATCTTGGCCAGCGAGCCGCACCCAGGCATTGTCGAGCGCGAGCTGCGCGTCGATGATGGGCGCCGAGGGGCTCCCCACGGCGGTGATGGCGAGGTCAGCGTAGCCACCGGCGGCATCGACGTAGGCGGCGAAAAATGGTCTGAGCAGCCCGGCGTCGACGCGGCCGACAATCGCAACGTCGAGGTGCTTTTCGCTGAGGGTGCCGCGCATCCGCAGCGGCCCGGCCGGCGTGGCAAAGCTCGCGTCGCAGGGCACGAGCTGGCTCGGCGTGGCATCGCTGGGACACATGATCGCAAAGGTTTCGTCCTTGACCACCAGCGAGAACGGCGAAAGCGAGCGCAGGTCGAGTGGCGTCGGTCGGCCCTCGGCATCAAAGAAGTCCGCGATCACGCGCGCCTCGCTGAGGTCCAGCTGCAGGCTTGGGGTTGAGTCATCGCCAAGGTTGGTCTCGATGACGGCGACGCCAGTGCCCCACATGCGCATCGGCAGCGGCAGCTTGGCCAGCATCTCGGGCGGCAAGATCGTATCGATGTCGAGCCGGGTGAACCGCACCTCGGAGCGCAGCTCATAAGGCGCCCTGGTGCCCAGCGTCGTCGTCAATGCGAGGCGGCCATCGAGCAATTCGCCCTGCACCACAAGCTGGTCATCCGCCGAGACGTGGACCTTAAAGGACGCATCCCCAAGCGCCGCCCCGAGCAGCCACAAGCGGCCTATCTCGATGGTGCCAAAGGCCACGGGTTTACGCGAGGTGCCGGCCAACGTAAGCGCAAGGCTTAGGTCGCCACCAACGACGTCTACGGGCTGGCCCGCGAGCCCGGTGAGGATTCGGATCGGGAGGGCGGTGGTCGCCACGATGCCTCCAAGCAGGCCGCGCTTGGTTTGATACAGCACGGTGTCAAGCCTCGCACCCGAAGCGGCATCGCCCGTGTCCGCAAAGGCAACGTGTGACGCGACACACTGGCCGCCCGCGACAAAGGTCGCAGTGCAGCGGTCAAACTCCTCATGCGCCGAGGGCGCGAGGAAGCCGCGACAACGGCTGGGGTCGTTTGAATTGAGACACACCCCAAGGCGGGCAATTTGTTCGTCGCCGAACTCGACGTCGCGTGCGACCGCAAAGCCGCGGAAGGTTAGGTTATTCGGAGGCCCTTTGGCGCTAAGGCCAAAGCGCTGATGCGTCCGCCATGAAGCTGCGGCAACGCGGGTAGCTTGCCGACGTCGAGGTCGCCAGTGCGCAGCTCGGCGCCATGCAGATACATCGAAGGCCGCACCTGCAAATCAAGCGACGCCTTGGTGGAAGGCGGCATGCGCGGCGTCGATAACGAGGTCAGTCGCAAGCGGCCTTGCCGATACGCGAGCTGCGCCGAAACCTCACCGGCCACGACGACGCCGCCCGCGGTGACGCTGGCGTCGACCGACGGATCGCTGAGGGTCCCCGAAATATGGGCCTTGGCCTGACCGGTCTTGACCACCGCCGGGACGTCCAGCATCGCCAGCAACGGTGCGAGATTGCCAGACTCGGCATTAACATCGAGGTCGATCGTATCGGCGACGACGCCGATGGTCCCGCCCACGCGCACGCGGGTGGCCTTGTGCGCCAACTCAAGGCCGGTGATCGCGACGCTCTCGACGCTGCTCTTTTCAACGTCCGCCCGGAATCTCATCTCGGTCAGCACGCTGCCACCGCGCAGGGCCAACGTGCCGAGCGAGACCGCAATGTTGTCGACGAGGATGCTTTCCTCGGGAATGGAGGGGTCGGCGTCCTCGGCGCGTTTGCCCAGCCTGAGATGAAAGCGACCGCCGAGCTTGCCGCCGACGGCTCGGCGCACCTCGCGTGGCAAGTACCGCCCTATATCAAATGGCTTGGTAATCACGATGTCGGCGCTCGTATAGGGCCTGCCGCTGAGACCGAACTCAGCGGTCAGTAGCAGCTCGCCGCCGGCGCCGCGTCCGACCGTCTTCTTGACCGCGCCGCGATAGTTGACCATGTCGATGTATGCCTCGAGGGTGTCAAGCTGCAGCTCGATCGGCGGCGACTTGGCGTCGACGAAGACATCGTAGGAGAGCCCTGATAGGGCGACGTCAACGCGAGGTAGCGCGGCATAGGGACCGGTGAGATCAATCGAGGCCGTGACCGCTTCGCCGTGGAGCGAGGGCGACACGATGGCACCCAGTGTGGGGCCCAAGTTTGTGGCCTTGACGTGCAAGTCCCAACGGCCGTCGTAGGGTCGGTCCCACCAATCGGCGAGCTGGCCCGTGATGGTCACGCTGGCGCCCTCAACGGGGGTACCGTCGGCGGTGGTTGCGACTGACGTCGTGCCCGCGATGGCAACCTCTAGGCTATTGGCGGCCGCCGATCGCGGCCATCCGTGGGGCAACTGGGCCAGGCGCGGCAACGAGACCTTCGCCATTGGAATCTCATAGTCGGCGCGCCTCCCATTATCGAAAATGCGGACCACCGTCGGGCCCGCGGTGGGCGCCAGCGAGAAGTACATTTTTGATAGGAGCGGGTCGGTGCCGTCATAGTAGAGAAAACCATCGGAGCTAACCTGCGTCGAATGCGAGGTATAGAGAAACCCCTCGTCATCATCGCGCGCGATCTTAAGATCAACCGTAAAGTCGCGCACGGAAAAGTCTTGGATGTCCCACGTGGTGCCGCTGCGGCCATTAATGCCGACGCGAAAACTCGGTTGTTGCGCGCCATAAAACGCCGACATGATGCTGTACGTCGAGCGGTCAAAATCGTGGAGCGGGAACGGCTCTTCGACTTCCTCTATGAGCACGTAGCCGCCTTGGGTCTTGACGTGCCGAAAGACAAAGTGATGCGGCGGCGCGAGCAACGCATGCACGTCGACTTGGGCGGTAATGGTGGCGACCTTGGCGACCAGCTTGCGCGGCACCTGGTCGTCCCAGACTTCCACATCATTTAGCTGCACGTCGACCCACCCGCCGCTGATTAAGGTGCCGAGCTGCGCGATCGGCCAATCGACCGAGCCAATGGCGAGCTGCCCACGGATGCGGCTATTGACGAGATTTTCGACGAGGCCGCCGAGTGGCTGCCCGTGAAATCGCCAGCGCACCAGCCCGACGACCGCCAAGGCACCTAGCGCCGTAGCCGCCGCGATGGCGAGCCACTTGGAGCGCCGTAGCCAGCCGAGCAAGGTGCGTAGGCCCCCTCGCAGACCAGTCCAGAGTCTTTGCCAATGCTTGTGAAACCACGCCTGGTTACGCACTGGGCGGCATTTGGCTAAGGCGTTCGCTTCGCGTTGGCTGGGAGCATGATCGAGATGCCGACGCCGGCAAAGAGGTGATGCAAAAAGCGCGAATCTGACTCGCTGACAAAGGTGTCGGCATTGAAGTCAGCGCCAGAAGGATTGTCTGAGAACCAATAGTCCCGCACGGTGAGGTCAAGCGCGATAAATTCGCTCAGGAACACGTGGATGCCGCCACCGAAATACAGGCCAATCTTGGTGCCGTCATTGAGCGGCTGGTCATTGGTGGGATTGTAGTCGAGGGGGTGGTCATCGGAAGGCTGACCCGCAAATTGATCGGAACACACGCTCGACGAACAGCTGGACGTTAGCGAGGCAAAGCTCATGCCGCCTTGAAAGTAAAAGTCAAACGGGAGGTTGGATTTACCAAAGGCAACGAGCTTGCCGTACCAAGGCGTAAAACTTACGTACAGCGCGCCATGCAAGGGCATCTTATTGAGGTGCTGACGGAACTCAGTTTTGCTTGGCTCCGCGGTGTTGTTATCCGCGGCGTCTTCGAGCGTCGGCACGATCTTTTTGGTTAGCTTGGTGTCGAGATTGATCCCGTACACGCCGACCGCGCCAATTGAGAGCTGGTCAGTTAGGTGGTATTCAAGCTTGAGGCCGCCGCCGAGAATTTGCTGAAAGTCACCGTTGACCGTCATTTCAAACAACGGCGCCAATTCGAGCCGCTTCTTGACGTAGAGCACGCGATTGCGCACGACGGGCTCATAGACGCGGGTTGGGCGTTCGGCGAACACGGCGGCGGGCGCGAGCAAGAGCCCGGACGCGACCGCGGACGCGATTGCCAAGCTGGTTAGAATGGTTGTTTTGTTCATGTTGCCCATACTCTTGAAGTGAAGCCGAATTGGCGTTAGCGAAACGTGGTGTACTCAAACGTTGGCGGCAGCCAGAAGCCGATGCCAATTTGGAACATGACGTTGTTGATTAGAGCCGAGCTTGCAATGTGTTTGGCTTCATGGGCCGATGGCAACATGGTCTCGCTGCGATTCTCCGGCTCGAATTTGTCCGAGAAAATGTAGTCCCTGACGCCGACGTTGACGGTAAGAAACTTCGAGATAAAGAAGCGCATCGAGGCGCCCGCGTGAAAGGTGATGCGATAGTTCGAAAAGGGGTCAAAGCGGGTATCGCGCGGGATGACCTCGGTGTTGGTCACGCCGGCGCCGCCGGTGAAGTAGGCTTCCCACGTAATGATGCGTTTGTTGAGCAGCGCAAACTTGCCGTAGACCGGCACGTATTGCATGTTGAACATGGCGCTCCATTTATATTGGTTGACGGTCGGCAGGCGACGGGCCTGCCTGGCGACCAAGTCAAAGGGCTCGCGAAAGCTGTCGAGCATGTATTGGCCTTCGGCGCCGATGGCGAGAGTTTCCGACAGGTAGTAAGCGAGCTGGCCGCCAAGGGCGCGGTGCGTAATCATGTTGTCATTAACCGTCGAGCCAAAAAATGGCTGCAACTCGAGCCGCTTACGCTTGAGGAACGCCTTGCGCGGCACGACCACGATGTCGCTCCACGACACCTTGTAGGTAGGCTTGCGATCGGCCGAGCCGCTGGTTTCGGCGTCGGGTAGGTCAATCGGCGTGGCTTCGAGCCCATCAGTCGCCGTGCCATCGTCCGCCGGCGGTGCATCCTCGGTCGTATCGACTTCGATCTCCGGTCCCTCGACCTCAATCTCGTCTTCGGCTGGCTGGGCGAAGGCGGGCACGGCCACTAGCGTCATGGCCGCGACCGTCGTTCCGCAAAGCGCGGCGCAGAGGACTGCAACAACATTGTTAGAATTGAGTTTCATTTGGCTAGTTACTCCAACGCGCTAACGTTTGTGCCGGCCCCGAAGCGGGCATCACACGGGGTAGCAGAACAGATATTGGGGGGCGTCCTTTGCGGCAACGCCGCAGCGAAATCGGGGAGGTCACAGGAGCGAGGCGCTGGCCGCTTTGCTTATGATTTCCACAGCATATCTTGCGACATACTCGTAGCCCTGACATGCCCGTGCCCCTCAAAGTTCGCGGACTATATCACCATAATTTTTGCGGCTTCAAGGCTATGCGGACGATCGCATCAATAATCGCGTCCAGATCCCCAGGCCCGCTGCGTGCGTTCGGATCGGGCTCGGGGACCAGACTTAGGCAGCGCCTTGGTCAAACAGCGCATCGACAAACGTTTCGGCGTCAAACGGACGCAAATCGGTGATCTTTTCGCCCACGCCAATGTAGCGAACCGGGACCGAAAGTTCATCGCAAATACCTAGAATTACGCCGCCTTTTGCCGTGCCGTCGAGTTTTGTCAGGACGATTCCGGTGATCGCCATGTCGGCCTTAAACGTCTTGGCTTGGGCGATCGCATTTTGTCCGTTGGTCGCATCGAGCACGAGCCACGTTTCGTGAGGCGCGCCGGGACACGCCTTGTCACATACGCGACGAATCTTCTTCAGCTCTTCCATCAGGGAGGTGTTGGAGTGGAGGCGCCCCGCGGTGTCGCAGATCACGACGTCAAAGCCCTCTTCGACGCCCTTTTTGACGGCGTCGAAGATGACACTTGATGGGTCGCTGCCTGACTTACCAGTGACGACGTCGACCCCGGCGCGCTTGGCCCATTCGACCAATTGCTCGGTCGCCGCGGCGCGGAAGGTGTCGCCGGCGGCAAGCAAGACGCGCTTGCGCTGGCTGGTGAGGTGCGCCGCCAATTTGCCAATGGTGGTGGTTTTCCCCGCGCCATTGACGCCAATCGTGAGCAGGACGAGCGGTCGCTGGGCGCTGAAATCAAGCGGCGCGCTGTCGACGCGCAAGATGGCGTTGGCGATCGATTTAAGCTGCGCCCACACCTTGGAAGTGTCGGCGAGGTCGTCTTTGGAAAGGGCCGCCTTGACCTCCTGAAACATTTTGTCGGCCGCACGCGGCCCAATATCCGCGGTAAACAGCACCTCCTCTAGTTCGTCCAGGGTCGCTTGATCGAAGGCCTTGCGCGCAAACAGTTTGCCGAGCCGCGACACAAAACCGCCGCGTGTCTTGGCGAGGCCTTCGCGGACCGCGCGTGCGTCGTCGTTGGGTGGCGTTTCTTGGGCCACCGATGATGGCTCGGTGGCTGAAGGTATGGCGGGTTCATCATCGGCGTCGGCGGTTGTCGCGAGGGGGGGAGCCGGCGCGGCGTCGTCACGGCGCTGGCGTGCGCTAGGCTTGGCTTGCAAGCGCTCGCGGAGGTCGCTGCTGGCCTGCTTGCGCGAGGCGTCAGCAGCACGGCGCAGCCAAAACACCAACAGCGCGATCACAACGCCAAAAATGGCAAGATATACAAGCTCCGTGCTGCCCATGCGGCACGCATAGCCCAATCAATTGGCTATCGCAAGCCGCTGCGCCTCAGCGTCGCCAATGCTGGCGTCGCGGCACGCACGGGGCGCACTTAGGCAGAAAGGCGCTCGATCGCGCCGATATCATCCACGACAACCTCGCGGTCGCCGAAGTAAAGGGCTTCGATCTCTTCGGTAAGCACTTTAATGGGCGCATAGATATCTCGCTGGGCCATGGGGAGCAGCGCGAGCTTGCTGCGCACGTGCGCGAAGATGCTGGCAGGCGACGCGACGTTGGGCGACAGCTCGCTAAATGGCGCTACCGCCTCGGCGTAAAGCTCAAACAGCACGTCGCGCAGCGAGACCAAGTACACCGGGCGCTCGCTCCATTGCCCGCGATGCGGGATCGAAATTGAGGTCGCAACGGGTCGGTATCCCGCGCACGATACCGTGAGTTGGTAGGTGCCGTCGGCAAGCTCGAGCGCAGCGCCGCCGGTCGGTGATGCATGGATTTGCGTGGCGGCGGACGCACCCGGCGAGTTGCGCGCTGCGGTCACGGTGCCCGCTAGTGGGCGCTGCGATGCCGCATCATAAATGACAACACCGACGCTACGCTTGTCAGCACGTAATATGCGCTGCATGACGCCCTGCTTCGCGGGGACAAAGCCTGGACGATGCACGACGGTGGGCTCGGGACGCTGATGCCGCCGCCAACGCAGCTGCAGCCAGAGGACGGCAATGAGCGCAAGCCCGCCGAGCGCGATGCCGAGCACTGCGCCCAGCCGCGACGGGGCCGCGACCGTGGCGACGGTGAGCCATCTAAGCGGCGAGGGGGCAACGTTGGCGCCGGCAATGGGGGTATCGAGCGACGCAAAGAGCGCATGCCGCCCGATTGGCAACAACTGCGCCGGCAGCCGCAACACAAAGGTGCCATCCGCCGCGGTCTGCGTCGTCGCGAGTCGCTGCTCGCCAGCCATGAGCACGATGGCGGCCGGCGGCAGCTTGCCGCCATCGGCGCGCGTGATTTTGCCCCGTGCGACGATCGTTGCGTCAGCGGCCACGCGGGCCGTTTCGAGGTCGAGCGCAATCGTGCCGGTGGTGGCGATCGTAAGCGTTGTCGTCGCCGATGAGGGCGCGGTGCGGTCATCACCAACAAAGTTGGCGGTAAGCTGCCAGGCGCCCGGCGTCGGCAGCAACGCCAGCATAAAGTCCTGTGAGCCGACCAGCGCGGCGGCTAGCGCAATCGTCGTGTCGCCCTGCGATGCGACAACGGCAACGGGCAGGTCGAAGGCGATGCCTGGGTCAGAGGTCTCGGAGGACGCAACTTGTCGCCGGATTTCGACGCGAAACGAATCGCGACCCATGGCGGCGTGAATCGAGATAAGTGGCACCGGGCGATTGACCGCCGGCTGGTCAACTTGCAGTGGCGTCGCACGCACAAAGCGATGGCCGGCGAGCTGCAATTCGATGCGCTGCGGGGGCGTCGCGGCGTTTAGGTCGAAATAAAATCGCCCATGGTCATCGGTTTGCGCCCGCACGGACCGGTCATCGATGTGGCCTGTCAGCGGCAGCGCCGGCATCGGCTCGCCGGTGGTGGCATCGACCACCCGGCCCACCACGCGAAAGCCTTGCGTCCCCACCGGCTCGATGCTTTGGATCTCGATGGCTGCGGTCGCGGTGACATCGAGGCGGGGCGCGGCCCAAGCGGGAGATAAGGCCAGGCACGCGAGCGCTATGAGCAGCCCACAGCTACCTTTTGCGCGTGCACGCAGAGCCGGATTCATGGCCCTAGGGCTCTGTTTCATAAGTGCTGAGCCACCCTGCTTGGGCTGACGCCCGAATGCCGGCGTTGCTCGTCGGTTGTTTGGAACCACCAAACGCCCTCCTCGCGCCTTGGCCTCGGACGCCATCCCAGCGCATGGTAGCTCATAACCTATGAAACAGAGCCCTGGTTGTACTGCAAAGCGCAGACATTGTCAGAGGGATCGGGCAGAGTGCAGGCGCGCATAAAACCGCGGTGCAGGGCAGGGACACATCATGCGAATCAAGCGCGTCGAAATCATTGGGTTTAAGTCGTTCTGCGATCGTGCGGTCATCAATCTAGATTCGTCGATTACGGCGGTGGTAGGCCCAAATGGCTGCGGCAAGTCAAACATCGTCGACGCCATCAGGTGGTGCATGGGCGAGCAGTCCGCCAAGCACCTGCGCGGCAAGGCGATGGAAGACGTCATCTTTGCCGGCTCTGAATCCCGCGGACCAGCGCCGATGGCCGAAATGTCGCTGACGTTTGATGAGGTGGGTTTTTCTAATGACACCTTAGAAGTCGCGCGCATTGAAGGCGCCGACGAAGTGGACGCGTTTGACGAGGGCGAGGAGCCCCAGCTCGCCGAGGGCGGGGAGGCTTCTGCCGACGCTCAGGGTGGCGATGGGGGCCAAAGCGCGCCCGCCCAAGCGACGCCGGAGGTCTTTGAGGACTGGGCCGATCCGGACGCGCCGGGGCTGGATTTCGCGCGATTTTCGGAGGTGACCATTACGCGTCGTCTTTATCGCGATGGCTCGTCGCACTACCTCATCAACAAGACCGCGTGCCGTTTGCGCGACGTTACCGATTTTTTTCTTGGCACCGGCGTGGGCACCAAGGCGTATTCCATCATTGAACAAGGCCGCATCGGGCAAATCGTTTCGTCGCGCCCACAAGACCGCCGATCGATCATTGAAGAGGCCGCGGGCATCACCAAATTCAAGTCGCGTAAAAAAGCAGCGGAAAAGAAGCTCGACCAAACCAAGCAAAATTTGTTGCGCGTGTCGGACATCGTTTCCGAGCTCGATAAGCGCATGGGCGCGTTGCGTCGGCAGGCGCAGAAGGCCGAACGTTTCCGCAGCTACAAGGGTGAGCTGCGTGAGCTCGAACTTTGGAAGGCCGCACATCGTTGCCTTGAGCTGCGTGCCGACGAAGGCGTGGCGGCGCGTCGGCTGGCGACGATCGGCGAGGAATTGACCGCCGCGCGCAGCGGCGTGGCCGACCACGAAACGGCGATTGCCGAGCTGCGCGAAGCCTTGCAGGCCGCCGATCATGAACTGGCGCATGCGACCGAACAGGTGCTGGCGCTCGACGGCGCCATCGCCTTGGCCGCGAGCAAACGCGAATTCGCCGTGCGTGAACGCGAGGAATTAGTTGCGCGCAATCAACAGGCGCTAGACGAACGGGGCGGCGTCGAGGCGGCGCTTGCGCAATGCACGCAAGATGAGCGGCAGTTGGCGGCGCAGCTCGAGGCGACCCGTGGCGAACACGACGTGGCGGTGGCGCGCAAGACGCAGCATCAACACGAGGTCTCCCAGTTGCGCGCAGAAGTTGCGCGGCTTGAGCCCATGCTGGCTAGCGCGCGCGAGCGGGTCTTTGCAACCCGACGCGAACAGGCCTCGCTGCTAGCTTCGATCGAAGGCTATCAAGGTCGCCGCGAAGAGCTGGCGGCGCGACGTGAGCGTCTTGGCACCCAGCACGGCGGTCTCGCGGACGAGGCGTCGCAGCTCGCGGCCGAGCTTGCGGCCTGCGAGCGCGAGGTGGCGTCACGCCGCCAAACCCGCTTGGCGCTCGGCGAGCGCGAGTCCGATTTTTCCGGAAAGTTGGAGGGCCTTGGCGACCAGGTCATGCAGCTCGAGGCCGAAATCGAAACCGTACGAACTGAGGCTCATCGCCGTCGCTCGCGCTTGCAGTCGCTTGAGGAGATTCAGCAAAAACTCGAAGGCTATGCGTCCGGGACGCGGGCGATTATGCATCGCATGGGCGGCCAGCCCGGCGTGCTTGGGCTGGTCGCAGACTCCGTCAAGGTGCCAGCCATGCTTGAGGCCGCCGTAGAGGCCGTCTTCGGCGCGCACGTTGAAGGCGTCATCGTGCGCGATCTGCCTAGCGGCGTCTCGGCGGCGGGATATCTCAAGCAGCAGGGTGCCGGCAGGTCGACCTTTGTGCCGGTTGCTGGGCTTGCCGCTGCCGCATCCGGAGACATGATGACGGCAACCAGCGTTGCGCACGGCATTGTCGTGGAAGACCGCTCCGCGGACGTCGCGGCGCTGGCGCAGGTCGGCACGGCAGGCATCGTGGGAGAGCTGGCGCAGCTCGTCGAGTTTGCGCCTGACATTGCGGCCATCGCCACCCGCATGACGTCGCCCTATTTAGTCGTAGACTCGCTAGACCGCGCGATTTCGTTGCGCACGGCCGGCATGCTGAGGCCACTGGTTACCTTGGACGGCGACGTGGTCGATGAGCACGGCGTTATCCGCGGCGGCTCGCGCGATGCAAGCGAGGTCGGCGTCCTCGCGCAAAAACGCGAAATGCGCGAATTAGCCGAGCTGACCGAACAGCTCGACCAGCAGCTAAGCAGCAAGAGCATGGCGCTGGTGTCGGTGCGAGGTGAACGCAAGCAACTGCAGCTCGCGGTGGAGGCGCTCCGCGCGCAGACGCACGCCGAAGAGCTGGCGGTCATGGGCTACGAAAAGGATTTAGGACGGCTGCGTGCGGACTGCGAGGCCAAGCGGGGCCTGCAGACCCGGCTCTCGCTTGAGCTGGCCGAGTTGGTCGATATGTTGGCTCGCGGTGATGCCGAGCTCGTCGAACATCAGCAGCGCATGGCCGCAGCCACGCTCGAACTAGACGCCGCTCAGCTCGAGGCCGTGTCGACGGAGGAAGCGATCGCGTCGCAGCGGATTCAACTGGAAACCGCCCAGGTCAGCGAGACCGACGCCAAGGTATTGCACGCGATGCTCGCCGAAAAGCTCACCGCCTTGCAGGCCGGCGTGGCCCGCATCGCGCAGCAGGTCGGCGAGCTGCAGCACCGCCAGCAGCGCTTGGTTGAAGCCTTAAGCCAGTACCAACAGCGCGTGGCGCAGGTTGAGGCGCAGGAGGTCGAGCTGACCGACGAGCTAGCGCGCGCCAACGGCGAAAGGTCGGTTCGCGGCGCGGACGTGGAGGGCTTGCGCGTTCGCAATGAGGCGCAGCACGCAGCGGTTGCGATGCAAGACGTTGCCTGCCGCTCGTTGCGAAGCATCGCGGAGGCGCTCGCGTCTGAACGTGCCGAGCTCGAGCTGAGGCGCAGCTCGGCGCAGATGAATCAGCAAGTGCTCGGCGATGCCATGCTCGAGCGCTATCAGCTCCAGCTGGAAGACGTGCTTTTTGACTACCACTTGCGTCCGCACATGACGACCGATCAGGAGGCGCGAATTGGTGACTTGCGCGAATTGCTCGAGCGCATGGGCACAGACATTAACTTGCTGGCGATCGACGAATACAACGAGGTCGCCGAGCGGTTTGAGTTTCTCAGCAGCCAACGGGACGACTTGGAAACCGCGGTTAGCCAGCTTGAGCGAGCGATTGATCGCATGAACAAGACGTCGCGCAAGCTGTTCAAGGAAACCTTTCAGCAGATAAACAATACCTTTAAGGAAGTGTTCCCGCGCCTGTTCCGCGGCGGCCAAGCAAGCCTATCGCTTACGGGCGGCGAACATACCGACCTGCTAGAGGCGGGCGTCGAGATTATGGCCCAGCCGCCCGGCAAGAAGAATGCGACCGTCGATCAGCTCTCAGGTGGCGAAAAGGCCTTGACCGCGGTGGCGCTGGTATTCTCGATTTTCTTGATCAAGCCATCGCCGTTCTGCATTCTCGACGAGGTCGATGCACCGCTAGATGAGGCTAACGTCGACCGCTACAATGAGATCGTGCGAGAAATGACCGACCGCTCGCAATTCATTATCATCACCCACAACAAGCGCACGATGGAGACCGCCGATAATCTGTACGGCGTTACGATGCAAGAAGCTGGGGTTTCCAAGCTGGTGACGGTCAATCTGCAGCGCCTCGGCGCCCAGGCCGCCAGCGCGATCTAGCGCGCGGCGAGGCCGAGCGAGCCCCAGGTTTGTCGCGCAACCGCACGCAACAATGAGCGTTGGCGCGTGAGCACATACCATGCGGCCCTGCCAATTTCGTCATGTGGGGCGTCGTCGATGGTCGGTGTCGCTAGGGGTGCGGTGATGGCGATGCCCTTGCGTCGACAAGCGGCGATTTGAGCTTTGATGACGGCCCTATGCTCGAGCAGCCGGTCGCCAGTTGACCAGATCGACAGTTGGCTCGGGCGTTGGGTTGACGCCACCTGGATAACGTCGGCCAACGCCGCGCGCGCGCGCCAGCCGCGGTATTGCCTGCGGGTGGCAGCGGCAGACATCGCGATTGGCAAAACCGGCGAAGCACGGCCATTGCCGGGTCTGGATCGATCGGCGTCAGCTCGCGCCAGGGTGTTGTGGCCGATGCAGCCGCCGCGGCAAGATGCTCGACCATCCGGCCTAGATCGTAGAAATTCGCATCTGCGCCGATTTGCAGATTGGTCCAGCGGGAGGCATCGAGCGCAGGTGGCGCCGCGACGCGAAACGAAATGCCATTTTGCTCTCGCAAATAGTGCGCCACCAGCTCGACGAGATACGCGGGCTGGGCCTCCGTCGTCGTCGCATCAGCGGCGTGGGGCAGCTCGGCGAGCATGGCGCGTAGTGCGTGGCGCCAGCGCGCGGTCGTGCCCAGCGGCAGATGCCAGTGCGGCGCGGCATCAAACGTGGTCAGGCCGACGCGATGACCACCAGCGAGCAATTCGCTGGCGTGACGCCAAATGGCGGAGACGGCCGCATCGAGCAACGTCTTGCCTGCCGGGCCATCGCGCATCGCGGCCCCGATATCAAGAATGAAGGCGTGAGCTAGATTGCTCGACGCCTCGAGCTCGCGCGTAATAAGTTGGCGATGGCGGGCGCTGGCCTTCCAGTTGATGTTTTTGAAAGGGTCGCCAGGCTTGTACTCGCGCAGCTCATGGATCTCATCGCCTTGCCCGGCTCGGCGGCTGCGGGTGGTTTCGTAGCCTTGCGGCGCATGGGGCGCTGAGCCAAGGCGGAGGCGCTGGGCGGCCGCCGGGGCGTTGGCGCGCAACTCGAGAAAGCTTGGGAAATAGGCGCGCAGGACAAACAGATCGAGCGGATCGCGAAAGTGCAGCTCACAGCCATGGACACACCAACGACCAAAGGCGCGAAGGTGAAGTGACGTGGTGATTACCGCCTGGTGGCCCGGCGATATCACCGGCTCGTCGATATCATCAATGGCAATGCCTTCGGAGGCAATCGGCCGAATGCCGCGGATGTACAACCGACGAAAGCCGTGATTGCGAATCGTCAGCTCGAGCGGGAGCGCGGTGCCGGCCACCGCGTTTTCGGCCTGCCTCGCCCACCAGGCGACGTCGATCTTCTTACGCCGCAGGTAGATAGCCGTCGGGAAGAAATTCACGTACAGCGTAACCAGCGATGTCAGCACCGCGGCGCCCAGCGCCAAGAGCACGGGCGCCATCGCAATCGCACCGACAAAGATGAGCGTCAGCGCCATCGCTAGGATGATCGCCGCCCGCGCCTGCAGCCGCGGAATCATGACGCGATGCCGACGGGGGTGCGAAAACGCACCGAGGCCAAGGCCTCCGCAATAATGGCCTCGCGCCGGGCTTCGTCGGTGCCGTTGTCGACGTCCATGAGCATGCGATGGGTAAACACCGCGCTGGTCAAATCGCGAATGTCGTCGGGCGTCACGTAGGCGCGGCCGCGCACGAGGGCGCGTGCCTTGGCCGCTTGCAACAGCGCGAGCGCGGCGCGCGGCGAGACGCCGAGCAAGACCTGGCGATGGTTACGGGTGAATTGCGCCAACGCTACGATATAGTCGAGCAGCTCAGGTGCGACGTGAACGTTGTCGGCGAGGGCTTGCAGCGCGAGCAGGGAGGCCGCGGCAATGACGACGGGAGGCCGCGCGACCGCGGCGCCATACATGTCGAGCATCTTGCGCTCGTCGGCAGCCGTCGGGAAGCCAAGACGCAGCTTCATCAAGAAGCGGTCGAGCTGAGCCTCGGGCAGCGGATAGGTGCCGTGCTGTTCGATCGGGTTTTGCGTCGCCAACACCAGAAATGGCGAGGGCAGGGCGCGGGTCTCGCCTTCGATCGTGACCTGGCGTTCCTGCATGGCCTCGAGCAGCGCGGCCTGGGTTTTGGCGGGCGCGCGATTGATTTCGTCGCAGAGCAAGATATTTGTAAAAATGGGGCCTTCGCGCAGCACAAAGTTATTAGTCTTCATGTCCAGCACGTAGGTGCCCGTGATGTCTGCCGGCAACAAGTCCGCCGTAAATTGAATCCGGCGATGGTTGCCCCCGATTACCGTCGCGAACGCGCGGGCGAGCGTGGTCTTGGCGATGCCCGGCGGGCCTTCGAGGAGCAGATGGCCGCGCGCCACGAGCGCGACCAAGATCGCCTCCGAAACGGATGGCGGGCCGACGTAGACCGCGTGCACCGCGTTTGAAATGTGTTGGCATACATTGGCCACTTGCGCCAAATCATGAGGGGCTATGGTGCTCATGGCTCGTCTTTTACTCCCATTGCGGCAAACAGTTGCGTGCGCAGCGCGAGCAACCGTCGTAGCGCGCGAGGCGTGAACGTAACACGCTGGTCGGCGGCGAGGGCGGCATATCGGGCGGGCAAGCGTCGGGTGAGCCGTATCGCCCCGGCTAGGGCACGCGCAGCCGCCGGGTAGCGCGCTTGCATGGCGGCGAGCGCGGCCGGATGTTCAAACGTGAGCGCATGCGCGACGCCGGTACGTTGCGAGATAACGGCTTCGAGTTCGTCCCTTAGCCAAATCGCGGCCGCGACGGTATCGGCCGCGGTGCGGGGACCGTCGGCAGGGTCTAGCGGCGGCCGAGCGTTGGTGGCCATTGAGGCGCTTAGGCGCGCGTGGGCCGGCTGCTGGCGGCGCCCTAACGCCAGCAGGGAAACAATCGTCATCAGCGCGATCGCGAGGCCGACGCCGACGTAGACGGCGCCAGGCGTCAACATCCACTCACGCCGATCGCTGAGCCATCGGTTGAGATCTGCGAGCGACCGAGCGTAGGGGTTGCGCTGGTCATCAACCCGGCTGAGCGAACCGCTCACCGAGAACTCTTGGCTAAGCACGATTACCCGCGAGGTTTCAGGCCTCGCCAACCAGCGCAAGGTATTCGTCGCCAGCCTCGCGTTGCCAGAGAATTCAAGCATCCGATTAATCAGCAGGCTGGCGTCGGCATAGGCGACGTAACTGCCGAGGCCGCGCTGGCCTACGGCGACCAGGCCGAGCCGACGTTGAAACCCGATGATGTTGCGTTGATCCGGCGCAAACGCCAACGGGTGGTTGGTGACGACCTCGGCTACGCCCTCGCAAAGCGGGGACGTCTGCTGCGGGCCCGCAATGGGCGCCCAACCTAGATTTTGCCAATACGCGTCTGCAGCGATCGAGCCTTCGCCGACTGCCACCAGCCCAAGGCGTTGCCAGAGCTCGCTATCGATTGCCTCATCGGCGATGATTAGCGCGCCGCCGGCCTCAACGAATGCTAAGATCTCGCCTGCGTCCAAGGTCGGCGTTGGCGCCACGAGCACCAAAATATCGCCCAAGGCGAGGCTGCTTAGATCTAGTTCACTTGGCGTTTCGACTTGCCAGCCGAGGCCGCGGACGATGCCATAGAACCTCGAAAGCGCATTCCAACGCGGAGCGTCGCCTCCGACCTCATGCTCGCCGTCCTGGTCAATCACGGCAGGGGCGGTGTCATCGGCCGGTGCTCCCGCTTGGGCGTTCGCAGCTGAGGCGGCCCTGGTTATGATGGCGACCGTGATGCACGCGGCCAGCCACCCGCGCATGGTCGGCACCGCGCGCTGATTCATCAGTATCCCATTTCCACGCGGAGCAGGGCGGTGGCGCGCTTGGCATGCTGCAAGGCCTGGGCGATTGCCATGGGCGCATGCGTCGCAAGCACCATGTAATAGCCATCGCTCACCGGCATGATCAGCACGTCAAGCCTGCGATGTTCGACAATGACGTGCTCGGCATCGCCGAAATGGAGCGTATGCAGCGCGGCCTGGATGCCTTGCAGCACGACGCCAAAGTGCGCGGCAAAAAGGTCCCATTCGATACTGGGGACGCCATGGGCGTCGACCAGCTCGCCGTCGAACGCAGAAAACGCGCCGCCAATCGCGCCTGGGGCGCGCTCCACAGCTTGTTGCAAGATCTGCTGAAACGTCGATGCCATACCCAGCCCTGCGCTTAGTCGCGTTGCAACAACGCCAATCGAGCCAGCTCGCGGCCCGCCGCGATCACGCAGGCGCCCATGACCATGACCAGCGTGGAGGCCGCGTAGTCACGCTCGGCAAGGAAACTCAGGGCCTCGCGAAAAAAAACCAGGCTACCCAGCAACAGGGCGATGGCGAGCACTTCGTAAAGCAGGCGCCGCATGATGTTAGCGTAGCACGGATATCGCCGTGACGGCGGCGACGCCGGTTGCGATCGCGATGACAAAGCCAGGGCGCAACGTGGCGCGTTGCCCAAGCGCGTCGATGCTCGCAAGGAGCGCTGGGTCGCCTGCGCGATGGCGGTCGAGTACGCCGATGATCGCCCACACGACGATGCCGAGCCACGTCAACAGCGCGCCCAGCCCAAGCAGAATTTGCATGGCGCGGTGGCGCTCGCCATAGAGCTCAACGATGCGCTCGAGAAACCTCGTGTCGTACAATATATGCCCAAGCAGCGCGACGGGCATGATGGCGGTCACGGCAGTCAGGCCCCAGAACATGCGTTCGCGGCGGGCCCACCTTGGGGGGCGAGGGCGACTACTCAGCTTGGTCGTCACGATGGCGCCGCCGGCAGGGAGGGCGCCGGCCGCGACCCACGCGATCGATAGAATGTAGACCACCAAGCTCGCGCTGGTCGCGAGCAGGCGCAGCGCGGGATAACGCGCCAACGAGACTAGCTCCGGCATCGCAACAAGCGGCGCGAGCAGGCAAAAGGGAACGGCCCACAGCAGCAACCACTCGCGCCGCCGCCAAATGCCGAGGCCCAGACATAAAGGTGGCGCCGCAACCATCACCACGTCCGCCACCGTCCAACCATCGCCCGCGCGCGATAGCATGGGCCACAGCAACAGCTGCGCCCACGCATTAAGCCCCAAAAACGTCGCAATTAGCCCATTGGTAAGGGTTTGACGCGCGCGCGGGGCAGGCGCGTAGTCGGCGCGGGGACTTTGCATCGCAGCCACGAGGCTAGCATTTCGATCAGGCTTTGACGTAGAGTTTTGCCGCCGCGTTGTGTAGTGTCCGCCGCCGTGGCACTGGTTATTACGATTGATGGGCCCGCCGGCGCTGGCAAGTCGACGTTGGCGCGCATGCTGGCGCAGGCGCTAGGCCTCGCACTGCTCGACACCGGCGCGATCTATCGCAGCGTCGCCCTGCTGGCGCTGGAGGCCGGCACCTCGCTGGATGACGCGCCTGCCTTGGCTGCGCTCGCCGGCACGATGACCCTCCGGTTTGCGTTTGAAGGCGACGTCAATCGCGTCTTTGTCAACGGTCGAGACGTAACGGCGCTGGTGCGGCGGCCTGATATCTCGCTGGCAACGTCGCAGGTCTCGGCGCATCCCGGGGTGCGGACCGCGCTCCTCAATCTCCAGCGGCAGCTGGGCGATGTCGAGCCAGGCGTCGTAGTCGAAGGCCGTGACACGGGCACCGTGGTTTTTCCTCACGCGGCCATTAAGTTCTTTCTAACCGCCGGCGATGAGGTTCGCGCGCGGCGGCGCGTCGCGGAGCAACAAGCCTCTGGCCACGACGTCGATTTCGCCGAGACCCTCAAGGAAATCAGGCAACGCGACGAGCGCGATAGCTCGCGTGGTACCGCGCCGCTCAAGGCGGCCGACGATGCGGTCGTCGTCGATTCGTCGGGACGAGATTTGGAAGACGTTTTGCGCGAAATGCTGAAGGTCGTGCACGCAATCCAGAAACCGCGCTAGACGCCTACGGCCAGGCTGCTGGCGGCGTTTTGCGCTTAGCAATCCGGGTTGACAAACCTACCCCGGCAGAGTACGTCTGGCGGCCACCGGGGACCGCAGCAACGCCTGCGCCCTCGGAATATCTGAAGGACGGTACCGACTACATGAGCAAAATGGAACAAATGGACGATTTCGCGGCCCTGCTGGAGGAAAGCCTTCAGCAAGATGACATCAAGGAGGGCGAAGTCCTCAAGGGCACCGTAATCGCCATTGGCAAAGATTTTGCCATCGTCGACATTGGCTACAAGTCGGAAGGCCAAGTGGCCCTCGAAGAGTTCCGCAACGGCAACGGCCAGATCGAAGTGAAGCCCGGCGATGAAATCGAGGTTATTCTCGAATCGCGCGAAAACGATACCGGCATGTGCGTGCTCTCCAAGGAGAAGGCCGACCGCTTCAAGGTGTGGGACGAAATCGCGGAGGCGTGCAAACGCGACGAGCTCATCGAAGGCATCATTACGGCGCGCGTAAAGGGCGGCCTCGCGGTTACGATCAAGGGCGGCGTCAAGGCGTTCTTGCCGGGCTCGCAGGTCGACATTCGCCAAGCGCGCAATCTCGACTCGTTTCTTGGACAATCGCACAAGTTCAAGGTCATGAAATTCAATCCCGAGCGCGGCAATATCGTGTTGTCGCGGCGCGCGCTGCTAGAAAAGGAGCGTGCCTCGCTCAAGGAAACCACGCTGGAGCGGCTGACCGAAGGGCAGATCGCCGACGGCATCGTCAAGAATCTTACCGAGTATGGTGCCTTCATCGACCTGGGTGGCATCGACGGCTTGCTCCACATCACCGACATGAGCTGGGGCCGGGTCAATCACCCCTCTGAAATGTTTCAGGTCGGCGACCACGTGCGCGTCAAGGTGCTCAGCTTTAACGGCGAGACCGAACGCGTCTCGTTGGGCCTTAAGCAAATTACCGAAGACCCGTGGGTGTCGGCATCGGAGAAATACGTCCCCGGCACGGTGGTGCGCGGCAAGGTCGTCTCGCTCAAAGACTACGGCGCGTTTATCGAGCTGCAGGAGGGCATCGAGGGGCTGGTTCACATCAGCGAAATGTCATGGACCAGGCGCGTCAAGCATCCATCCAAGATGGTCGCCGTCGGTGACATGGTCGAGGCCGTCGTGCTGGATGTCGACGTCAAGGCCAACCGCATCTCGCTTGGCATGAAGCAGCTCGAGCCAAATCCATACGAGCAGCTGACCGAGAAGTACCCGCCGGGCACGGTCGTGCACGGCAAGGTGCGCAACATCGCCGACTTCGGCATCTTTGTCGAAATCGAGGAGGGCATTGACGGCCTGGTACACATCAGCGATATGTCGTGGACCCAACGCGTCAAACACCCTTCGGAAATGTTTCAGAAGGGCGATGACGTCGAGGCCGTGTTGCTTAACATCGACACGTCTGATGGCGAAAAGCCGAAGATCTCGCTGGGGATCAAGCAGCTGGTGCAGGACCCGTGGGACCGCATCCCTACCGAGTTTCCGGTCGGCAAGGTTGTCGAGGGGAAGATTCTCAAGGTGCTCGACTTCGGCGCCTTCGTCGAACTCGACAAGGGCATCGAGGGGCTGGTCCACATTTCCGAGCTCTCGGACGACCATGTCGAAGACCCACGGTCGGTCGCGCAACCCGGGCAAACTGTCAAGGTTCAGATCTTGTTGGCCGATGGCGCCGAGCGCAAGATCGCGCTCTCGATGAAGACCGCCAAGCGGACGCAAGACATTACCGACGCGGCCGCGGGCTATGCCTCGACCAATGCCGGCGGCGCGACGCTCGGCGACGTCATGCGCAACAAGCTCGGCACGCTCAAGAACGCGGAATAGTGGCACGCGCCGAGCGGGCGCAGGCATCTTTGCTATAGTGCGGCGCCATGGCAGACGAACCAGTGCCGTCACCTCAGCCTGACGACGTATCGCAGCCGAATCTACGCCCGGTCGAGCTGCCACCCAACACGGCGATCGCCACCCTGCTGCGGTTCTTGCGTCGCTGGGGCTTTCCCTTGTTTATCTTGCTGGTCCTAATTTTGGGCCGAAGCGTGCTATTGCCCTTTGTCTTCGCGGTGCTGGTCGCCTACCTCCTAGCGCCGGTTGTACGGTGGCTGGCGCAGACCAAGTCGGGCAAGCCACGCATGGCGCGTGGCCTCGCGATCGTCCTGTGTTATGCGGCGTTTCTTACCGCCGTCGGGGGGTTTGTCACCATTTTGGCGCCCCGAATTGCCGACGACGTCCAGCGCGTCGGCGAGGAGGCACCGGGCATGATCGAAGCCTTAGATAAAGAGTGGCTGCCCAAGACGGCGGCCTGGCTCGAGAGCCATTTCCCGTTCCTCAAACCCAAGCCCGTGCCGCCGTCGGTGCTTGATCTTGATGGGTCGGGACTGCCTCCTGGGACCATCTTCACGACCAAGCAAATGGCGGATGGCCGGGTCGCGGTGCAGTTGCTTCCCGGTGGCCTTGAGGTGCGTCCCGTAGGCTCGGGGTATCGCATTCTGCCCAACGAGGACCCGCCGGCAGCGGCGAGCCTGGAGGACCGCCTGCGCGCCTGGGTGGCCTCAAGCATGGTGGGCCTGAAATCTCAAGGACGTCGCCTGGTGGCGACGGGCCAGAGCATTGTTGGTGGCGTGTTTCGCGGCATTTTCACCTTCTTTATTGTCTTGATGTTGGCGGCCTTCATCCTCATCGATATGGAAAAGGTCCATAAGTTTCTGCGCCTGCTATTTCCACCCAGCGCGCGCGGCGACTACGACGCGATTATTGCCGGCGTTGATCGCGGGCTGTCGGGGGTGATCCGCGGCCAGCTCATTATTTGCCTCGTCAACGGCATCCTCACCTATATTGGGCTCGTCATTTTCGACGTGAAATACGCCTTGGTGCTTGGCTTCGTCGCCGGCATCATGAGTTTGATCCCAATCTTCGGCTCAATTCTGTCGACGATTCCGATCGTCATCTCGGCCTTGGTCTCGGGGCCTGAAGGCATCGATATCGTGCGCGCCGCCGCCGCCGGCGGGTGGATCGCGGGTATCCACCTCCTCGAGGCGAACTTCTTAAATCCAAAAATCATTGGCACCGCTGCCAATATCCATCCTGTGCTGGTGGTGTTTTCGCTCGTGCTCGGCGAGCACAGCTTTGGGCTGGTGGGGGCCTTGCTCGCGGTGCCTGTCGCTTCGACGATCCAGGTCTTGTTCTTGTTTTTCTACCGCAAGGCGTGGAAAGACCCCAAGGCTTTCGCCTAAGCCGACTCTGCGCGAAGCGAGCGCCGGCGGACTGCGCGCCGTTTCGGTGTGAGGCTGGGGCTGTCCCCCTCATAGGACGGTGGACAACGGCGCTTTGATGGCGGTTTGGTCTCGTAAGTTGGCGAGAGCATTACTTGGATGTGGCCCGCGGATGTCCGACCAATCTGGCACGGGGTTTGAATTAGGTATTCTCGTTATGAAAACAAAACCAAATCAATCCTCGCGATGTCGCTTGTTTGCTCGATGGGCGCCGGCTGCCTCCGGGCGAGTCGGGCAGCGCCGACGACACGTACAAAGCCAGGGACCTCGCCCCCGTGCCCACCGCGCCCGAGTTGGGCTTTGAAGAGCAAGTGGATGCCAGTATTCCAATCGGATCGATTAACGAATCGTCGCAAGCGGCGATTACGGAGATGGGTTGGAAGTTTTATGCGTGCCCGGAATTCATCCACAACATGGCGTCAACATTTAAATCCCAGGGCATAGATTATGGATCGCCTGGGATAGCGCCACCTCCAGGCATCTGGGGCCAGACCCAGTCTGGCCATGTCGTGACCCAGGCCATATTCCACGCGTACAACGCCATCAACCCCGAAAAACCCCGGACAAGAAGGATTAAGCCAACTCACCTGTGCAAGTGACGTACTAACCATCGAAGTGAGCTCGACCGTGCCAGGAACTGAGGTGTGCTTCGCTGTCAACAATGGCAGCTTCCACGGCTTTATTTGCCAATAGCCCATATCTAGGACCCAGGGGGGATGGTCGCATCTGTGCTCGGTAGTAGCGTGCCGAGGTTTGTCACTGCGAGTGCGATCGCGAGGCGACTGGTGGCGATCGCAATGGCGACGGACCTAACCGGCTTTGTCGGAAAAATGAGACACTGATAAGGAAAGACAATGACGAATATGCGCAGTGCGAGCCAAATGCAAAATTTATATCGAGTGCGCCTGGTATTGCTGCTGGGTGCCGCAATTTCCGTTGCGTGCAGCAACAAGCAAAATGGCAAAATATCCAATGCCGGAGAGGCCGAGGCTGGTTCGCCTGTCATTGCGACAACAAAGGCGGACAACGAAAGTGGAGACCAGTTGATGGTGGCGACCCCAGGCGCTGCGCCTGTCGTTGCGACAACCAAGGCGCCCACGGGCTGCTCGGAGGTTGACTGCATGTTGGCGGAGAAGCCGCTGGCGTGCTGCACAAAATACCGGAGGAGCGCCGGCAGCAGGCCGGCCGCAAGCACGAGCGGGCCGCACGAAGATCTTGACCGGGCGGAGACTCAGAGCGGCCGCAGCAGGCCGGCCGCAAGCACGACCGAGCTTGACGAAGATCTCGACATGGCGGCGTTTCATAGCGGCGTTTCCAGCGTGAAAGCCCGCTTGACATCGTGCAGCGCAAAATCTAGCGCCAGGGGCAAAATCAACGTGCGCGTAAAAATTGGCGGCGATGGTAGGGTAAGCAGCACCACAGTGCTTGGGTCGTTCGACGACGCGGTGGGCTCATGCGTCGCCGCCGCGCTGCAAACGGCGACGTTCAAGAAAACCCAAAACGGCGGACAGTTTGACCTGCCGATCGCCTTTTAAGCGCATCGCGACGCGCGGCAGGGCCGTGCGATGGCTGCCGGTTGCTGACCGTCGTTGTGGTTGAGGGTGGCGCATGTCGAAATCTGGTGAGTCCCCGACTGCCAGCCGCTGCCCTAGCTGACCGACGTCCGCCAATTTCGCTCAGAGTTTACTAATCTCTCTGCGCGGCGTCCCCCTGCGGGCCTGGGGCTCTCCCCCTCATAGCAGGGTGGACAACGGCGCTTTGATGGCGGTTTGGTCTCGTAAGTTGGCGAGAGCATTACTTGGATGTGGCCCGCGGATGTCCGACCAATCTGGCACGGGGTTTGAATTAGGTATTCTCGTTATGAAAACAAAAACCAAATCAATCCTCGCGATGTCGCTTGTTTGCTCGATGGGCGCCGGCTGCCTTTCGGGCGAGTCGGGCAGCGCCGACGACACGTACAAAGCCAGGGACCTAGCCCCCGTGCCCACCGCGCCCGAGTTGGGCTTTGAAGAGCAAGTGGATGCCAGTATTCCAATCGGATCGATTAACGAATCGTCGCAAGCGGCGATTACGGAGATGGGTTGGAAGTTTTATGTGTGCCCGGAATTCATCCACAACATGGCGTCAACATTTAAATCCCAGGGCATAGATTATGGATCGCCTGGGATAGCGCCACCTCCAGGCATCTGGGGCCAGACTCAGTCTGGCCATGTGGTGACTGAAGCCAGATTCGACGATCTTACAATCCCCCCGCCAATCGGTGGGACTCCTTCATTGCCTGCATATTTGTTGTGGTGCTCAAGCGACGTACCAGCAATTTCTGTGGGGGCGCGCTTCTCCGGCACGCCATGTGTGGCAGTCAACAACGGCAGCTTCCACGGCTTTATTTGCCAATAGCCACTTCTGCAAAGACGGATTTTTATTTTCGCTCGAATCCAAAAAAGGTACACATGACATTTCGAAATATGATACCCGTGGTGTCGCTACTTGCGACAACACTTAGTGTTGCGTGCATTGACCCCGCCTTGGCGCCATGTGACGGCGCAGGCTGCGAACCCGCGCTGCCGACGTGTGGCGATGGTGAGATTTCGGCGTCATCGGGCGAGGCCTGCGATGATCACAACACGCAGGACGGCGACGGCTGCAACAGTACTTGTCAGTTTGAGCCAGCGGTTTGGCGGCGGTTGCAGCCTGCAGAGTCGCCGCCGGCGCGGCAGCAAGCCGCCATCGCCTACGACGCGCAACGCGGCGTGGCTGTATTGTTTGGCGGTGGGGGTAACGCAAACTACCACTACAACGATACTTGGGAGTGGAACGGCACCACGTGGACGCTGCGCACGCCAGCGGTGTCACCGCCCGCACGTCGTGAGGCCGGCATGGCTTATGATGCCAAGCGGCAGCGCGTTGTGCTATTTGGTGGCGTAAATTACGCTTCGGGGGGAGTTCTCGGCGACATGTGGGAGTGGGACGGTACGACGTGGACGTTGCTGTCGCCGCCGACGTCGCCACCTGCGCGCTATGGCCCGGCCATGGTTTATGACGCGGCTCGCGAGGTAGTCGTGCTCGCCGGTGGCCAGTCCACAATCCCCTTCAGGGACACCTGGCAATGGGATGGCACAACGTGGACTGAGCTTGCGATGACGACGCCGTGGTTCCATCGCAATGCTCCCATCGCATACGATGGCCATCGAGAGCGAGTTGTTTTGTTGGGGAGCAGTAATTCACAGTCACTCGATGTCACGACATCGGAATGGGACGCCCTTAACTGGACACAAGTCGTGCCGCAAGCTTCACCGAAGGCGGCAGAAGGTCGAGTCATGACGTACGACGCGTTTCGGCAACGAACCATTTTGTTTGGAGGCCGCCAAGGCAATAGCCCCGCGGACGATACGTGGTCGTGGGATGGTACCGCCTTTGTTGAGCTGCCGGCAGGCGGCGATGGTCCGCCGCCTGCTCGCATGTTTGGGGCGATGGTGTACGACGCTGCGCGCACCAGCGTGTTGCTCTTTGGCGGTGCCGCGCAGGAGTGGGGTGGTGGACCAGCGGTACTATTTGGCGATACGTGGGAGTTTCGCTAGTCGCCAACGCGGACGTGGCACATGAGGTGCTTTGTCGCCAATCTCAGTGATCTGAAGGCTTCAAATCACCGCGGATCCGGCATCTTGCAACCCGGCAGCCCCGGCCCTGCGCCTTCCACCCTCCGCCCTTTCGGCCTAGAATTTCCTATCCTCTGGTTTCGGCATAAGATAACGCCTTATGGGGTTACCAAGCGAATGGGCAGTGCCGCCCGCAATTAGCGAGCGCGTCGGCGCGACTACGATCGGCCGCCAACGTGCGCTGACCACCGATGGACATTTAGTCCTGATTCTCCACGCGCCCCCCAACGCGAACGAGCACGCCAGGCGCGGCGTATTCTTTTGGCGAGACCCAACGGGTCGGTGGAGCGCTTCGACCAGTGCAGGGGGCGCTGCGCTACAAGGCCTGCCGCAACACCTGGCTGCATTTGCCCGCATCGAAGACGATCTGACCGATCAGTACGAGCGCGCCGACTCCGTAGCCGACTTGTTTCAGCTCTTGGAGCGTCTGGCACCGCTCTCCCGCGCCGCCCGCAACTTGTACATCGCGCTGCAGAGCGCTCGCGACGCCATCGCCAACGCACCGGAATTGGTGACCTTCCGCGACCTAGCGTACGAGATCGACCGCGACTTCGAACTGCTCACCGCCGACACGCGCAACGCCTTGCAATACCGCATCGCCAAGCAGGCGGAGGAACAAAACGCGCTGGCCAGCGAGGCGCTGATTGCAAGCCAACGTCTCAACTCGCTGGCGGCATGGTTTTTCCCCATTACCGCCATCGCAAGCGTCATGGGCATGAACTTGCTGCACCCGCTGAACCAACGGAGCACGCTGGCATTTTGGGCGGTGTTCGCCATCGGCACGGCGCTTGGCTTCGCGCTACGGCACTGGGTGATGGGGCGCAACCGGCGGTCACTACCGCAAACTGGTTAGCGACGACGCTGACCGGCGTGTGGGCGAGCCGGGCGATCGCCGCCGCGGCCTGTCGACGATGGCTACATTGGCGTGGGGTCACGTACCCCTCCGAAATTCAAATTAATTGTAGTTGGTTGTCCAGCAAAGTGCGTGATTTGCGCGAACGCATGAAATCACGCACTTTGGGCAGTAGCTAATTGTATGCCAGCCGCTGCCCCTGAGCAACCTTCGCATTTCGGCCTAGAATTTTCTGACTCGTGTGGGAACCGAGGCCGAGCTTGCGCGGTACGGCAAGCGGCGCGAAGTGCCTGTAGGGCGGGACGTGACCGGATCAGGGAGGTTGGAAAGCCCTCACATCATCGGCGTGCGGTCGCCACGGCGAGCGTCTTCTTTTTTTTCGGCCCAGAAATTCCACACCACCAACGCGCCTAACGCAAGCAACGTTCCCATGATGAGCGGGTATATTCCGTATAGCCGGAACTCGACTAACACGACTGCGTAACCGACCGCGCTTGCTGTTCCACACACGACCGCTGAGGTATTCAGGAATCTTCGCAAGCGCGTACGCTTGCTATTTACTAAAGAAAAATATGCGGCGTAAGCCGCCAAGATCAACGCCACCACGCTACCAGACACCCACAGCGCTTCAGGATCGCGGCGATCGTCGACCAGTCGATGCTCGAAGGGATTGGCCGGGTTATAGCGGACACGAACGTTTGACTGAGCGCGCAATGTTCTGTCGACCGTGCGCTGTGCGACCACAAGACCTTGTAGAAATTGGTACTCAAGCTGGGTGAAACATCCATGATCAACATGATCGCGACCGATGCAAACCACTTGCGCACCTGCCGTGGTTTCTGCCGTGCAGGCGTCGCACCGCGGGGGAAAGGAATCTGCGAGATAC